>CAZTZN010000004.1:0-69669 GCA_964617715.1 uncultured Armatimonadia bacterium
GCCATCGAGGTGCGCCTGGGCGACGCCACGCAGGTGATGCGCTGGGAGCCCTCGGGCACCGTCGGCTCCCGCTGGATCTCAGCGATCTTCGAGCTGGATCGGCCCGCCACCGAGTTCGCCATGACCGCGAACGAGATCGGCCAGAGCTACGTCCTGCTCAACAACGTGTCGATCAGCGACGATGTCAACGCCACCCACCCGCGCACCGTGGACGTGCGCACCAGCGGCTTCCAGTATCTGTTCAACGCCCGGCGCATGGCCCCCGCGGGCCCGTGGTCGGCGACCTGGCGCGACCCCGAGAGCGACCTCGCGCTGACCATGTTTATGCCCCAGCGCAGCGCGCAGGAGATCATCCTGGCCGACGCCGAGGCCGAACTCAAGCCCGGCCACCCGCCCACCCTGCAGTACCTGCTCGCCCGCAACGCCATCCCGGCCGACGAGCCCGACCGCAGCGATCTGACCTCCACCTACATCAGCGTCTCCGAGCCCCATCGCGGCGAAGCGCGCGTCCACCAGGTGCGGCGCCTCGACGCCGTGCAGGCGGTCGAGCACGCCGTGGGCCTCGTGGTGGATCGGGCGGGCGCACGCGACCTGATTCACAGCTCGCCGGACGCCTCGGCCGAGTGCACCTGGGACGCGGGCGATACGCAACTCACCGCCACCGGCGAGTTCGCGCTGGTGACGCTTGCCGACGGACGGCTCCAGCGCGCCTGCCTGATCAACGGCACGCGCCTGGCGTGCGGCGACTTCACGCTCACCACCCCACCCGCGCCCGGGGGCCGCGTGCTCAGCGTCGATCATGACGCCAACCGCATCGTGCTCGACGCCGAGCTGCCCGTGCCCGCAGCCTATGTCGGGCGGGTGATGATTCTGGGCAACGAGCTGCAGCAGACCAGTTACACCATCGGGGGCGTCGAGGTCGCCGACGGCCGGACCACCATCGACCTGGGCGACACCCTGATGCTGGTGCAGATGGGCTACGTCGAGGCCACCGACGACGCCCTGGGCACAGTGCGGCTGGCCAAGCTCGGGCGCGTGGATGGCGGCCGGCACCAGGGCCGCTGGCTCTACAACGAGGACCGCTCGGTGGGGCTGCGCATCGCGTCGGTGAGCGGTAACGTGTTCACGGTCGAGGGCGCGCAGGCGAGTCTGGATGAGATCTTCGCCGACCTCGACGGCGACGGCCGCCGGCAGTTCTGGGTCAGCGACATCGGCCCCGGCGATACCTGGCGCGTGCCCACCGCGACTTTCATCGAGCGTGCGCAGGACAATCTCTACCGCGTGCATGCCATGACCGAGGTCGAATTGAGCGTCCCGATGGTCATGGCCGGGGAGGAGTGATCCTGCGCAGCGCGCGCTGCTGACCACCGGAGGAAGGACCGGATGCGCAGACACGACCGTGAGATCGACTCATCCGACGCTATCGAGGACATCCTGCGTCGGGGCACAGTGCTCCACCTGGGGATGATCGACGGTGACCGGCCCTACGTGCTGCCGCTGAGCTACGGATACGACGGCGCCGCGCTCTACCTGCACTGCGCGCCCGAGGGTCGCAAGCTCGACGTGCTGCGCGCGTGCCCCCGGGTGTGCTTCGCGATCAGCCTCGACCACGAGCTGATCCGCGCCGAGGTGCCCTGCGAGTGGGGCCTTCGCTACCGCAGCGTGGTGGGCGAGGGCACGGTCACCTTCGTGGAAGACGAGGCCGAGAAACGCCGGGGGCTGGATGCGCTCATGGCCCAGCATGGCGGCAGGGGTGGCCGGTACAGCGCCGAATCGCTGGCGCAGACGGCAGTGCTGCGCATCGACATCACCGGCCTGAGCGGCAGGGAAGTGGGCTGTTGACCGGCCTGACAACCGCCGTTGAGGAGTGAGCGCGATGCACAGAGCAAGCGTCCCGTCCGTCCTCGCGTGCCTGGCGGTGCTCGCGGGCGCGGGCGCCGCTCGCGCGCAGGACGATGGCGCCATCCGCACCGCGGTCATTGTCTACGGCCTCGACCGCCTCAGCGAGGACGCCTACCGGCGCATCCTCACCGCGCCCGAGGTGGACTATGTCTGCTTCCAGCAGATCATGCCCGAGGGCCCGCTGCCGGAGCTGACCGTCGCCCGCGCCGCCGAGCTGGCCGCGGCGGGCAAGCGCAACATCGTGCAGATCTGGTGGGGGCCGAGCTGGCCCTATCCGTGGTCGAAGTACAGTTTCGCCAACATCGCGCTCGACCCGGCGGTGCGCGCGGACTTCTGGCGCGAGGTCGTGGACCGCTGCATCGACGAGATCGGCGTCGAACATCTCTACGGCGCCCATCTGATGGAAGAGACCGGGATGCAGTTCGGCACCGATGTGCAGCAGCGCGATGACCCCGATGACTTCGACACCTTCGAGGACACCGGCGCCTCGTACGATCACCCCTTCTGGAGCGGTTGGAAGAAGGAGTGGTACGGGCGCACCGACATCCCCAACGTAATCCGCCACGAGGACGACTTTCGCGCCCTCGTCGGCTTCGGCTTCGAGGACGACGACAACTGGCAGCCCTGGCAGTGGCACCTGTTCAACCGCTGGGTCGCCACGCGCCTGCAGTCGGGCGGCCAGGTCGAGTTCGCGAAGCACATCCATGAGCGCTATCCGTCGCTCAAGGCTTTCACCTGGGACGGGCTGCTGTGGGGCGGTGAGAACGCGCGCACCGACCACCACCTCGAACGCCGGTACTTCGATGGCGTGATGACCGACGTCTATGGCGATCCCGGGCGCGCCTACATGACCCAACGCGCCTTCCGGCTGCTCTACCCGGACCAGGAGATCGTGCACTTCTGCTGGGGCGGCACGCGCGACCGCCCGACCACCATCGCCCAGCGCCGCCAGCACGTCGCCGCCTGCTACACCGCAGGCCACGACGTCATCGGCTTCTGGTCGAGCCCCGGCAACTACACCGTGCCCGAGACCTGGGCGGAGGACATGGACCTGCTCGGCCGCCTGCAGGGCCTGCCGCGCTTCGAGCATCACCCCCGCCTGCTGATCATCTCCGCGCGCGTCTCCGACATCTACTCGTTGCCCTACTCGCTGGTGGGCCTGGCCGACTTCGACATCCTGCCCATCTGGGAGGCGTGGGACGCCGACCTGTCGGGCTATGACGCGCTGCTGCTCGACACCACGGGCCCGCCCGGCCGCGACAGCGACCTGCTCTGGGACGCCGAAGGCTTCGCGGCGCAGCATCACTTCCCCGGCTTGCTCGACTACAGGCGGATCAACGCCTTCATCGAAGCGGGCGGCGCGGTCATCATCCGCGGGCGCTGGTACTGGCCCACCGACTGCCCGCTCTTCCCGGTCGCGGGCGGATACGTGCACACCGCACTCGACGCCGGCCAGGTCAACCGGCCGGACTTCGAGTACACGCCGGGGGGCTTCTGGGCCGACGAGATCGGCCTGTCGGGGACCTATCGCTTCGGCGCTTACTTTATGCCGGTGGAGGTCGATGACCCCCGGGCGCAGGTGTGCGACGCGGGCATCTTCTTCCGGCATGGCGCGGGCGCGTGCCTGCTGCTGCCCTACCACCGCAACTATGACCGTGAGGAAGACTACGGCTCTGAGGCCTGGCTGTCACACCGCCGGCTGATGCTGGACATGGTCCGCGGCTTCCTGCTGCACGTGGGCAAGACCCAGGCGGCCAGGGAGTGCCTGGTCGATCCGGCGGTGGGCGGGAACTACCGGCACGCGGTCTCCGCCGACGGAGCCCTTGAGACCTGGTACCTGCACTCGCTCGGCATAAGCGGTGCCATTGCGCCCATCGCGCTGCCCGGTATCGATCTACTGACCGGCGCGGCCGACGTATCGCTGAGCCCCGAGTACCCGGCGGCGGTGCTGCGACGCTGATTCCTGCAGGCAGAGAGTGAACGTCCATGGCTCTGCGACAACCCGCACCGGTCGTGATCGCGCTGGCGATCACGATCTGCGCGCCGGCGATCGCGCAGTCGGCCATCGGCTACCCGTGCACGCAGTACAAGCCCGCCGACATCGCCCGCGCGCGCGAGAACATTGGCCGCTACGAGTGGGCGCGGGAGCAGCGCGACTGGTTCCGCGGCGCCGTTGAGCGCTACCGGGGGATGAGTCGCGATGAGCTGCGCGCCTACATCTCCGACCTCACGCCCCTGCTCACCGTGAAGTGCCCGGTCTGCGGCAACGGCCCGTGGTACGCCTACGACGTGCTCGACCGCGCCACGAAGCTGCGCTGCAAGTCCTGCGGCACCGAGTGGGCCTGGGACCCCGCGGACCGCTCCGAGGACTGGAACATCCAGGCGGTGATGCGCTACTACCGCCTCGACTGGGTTACCGGCGGGTGCGCGTACCTGGGCCTGGTCTATCAGCTCGACGGCGACGAGCAGTGCGCGCGCCAGGTCGGCTGGATCGCCGAACGTGTCGCCGAAGTCTTCAAGGGCTACCGCATGAACCGCGTCAACGCGAACGACTGGCTCGACCACAACGATCCGTACTACGGGCGCATCTGCGGCTGGAAGTTCCGGGAGATGGCGCTGCTCAAGCAGGTTATTCTCGGCTACGACCTGGTCCGCGACTCGGGCGTGCTCACCGATGAGCAGATCACCGCCATCGACCGCGATCTGATCGCCTGCGTGCGCGACTACATCCTCGAGGCCTTCGCCGACATCGGGCTGCTGGGCACGCAGTCGATCCAGGACCAGGGCTACACCTGGTGGTGCCTGAGCGCGACCGCGGCCATGCTCGGCGACACGCAGACGCTGGAGATGATGCTCGACACCTGGCGGCAGATGCTCGGCCCCGACAGTCACGTCTTCTACGAGGACGGCACCTTCTACGAGGGTACCTGGGCCTACCAGAGCCAGTTCCTGAGCGGCGCCTGGCCGATCCCGGAGGTGCTCCGGGGCAACCTCGACGTGGATATCTACACCGACCCGCAGTGCGCGCTGTACGAGAAGGTGCTGACCTGGTACCTGGACGCGATCTTCCCCGATGGCACCATGCCGGCGATCAACGACGCGCACGTGGGCTCGCGCCCCGCGCCGCAATGGTCGGAGATCGCGTGGCTGCGCTACGGCAATCAGAAGGCGCTGCGCCATCTGGTCAACGAGTGGGGCATGGGGTTCGACCGCGGCACCCGCTACTCGTTGTTCTACCGCGATCCCAACCTGGGCGCGCAGCACGGTGAGGGCGAGCCCTACGGCACGCGGAGCACGCACCTGACCGGCGCGGGGCAGATGATCCTGCGCGACGACACTCCCGGTGCGCGGCGCACCATGGCCTTCATCGACTACGGCCCCTACCGGCCGTCCCCGCACAAGCAGCGTGACTATCTGAACCTGGGACTGTTTGCGTGCGGGCTGGAGATGATCTCGGAGATCGGCTACGCCCACCAGCCCGCGTGGGCCAAGGCCTTCCAGGTCAGCCCGATGGCGCACAATACCGTGCTGGAGATCGCCGGGCAGGAGGGCATGGGCGAGCCGCTCATCTGGCAGATCACCCCCGGTCCGCGCATGGCCGAGGCCGGCCTGCCCGGGCCGAGCGAGCGTGGCCCGGGCAATGCGCGCTTCATCGCGTTGCTGCCGGTGCCGGGCACCGAGCCGATCCTCGTGGACATCTTTCGCGTCTCCGGCGCTGCCCCGAGCTTCACCTGGGCGATGCACGCGCGCTCGGGCGATCTGGCCGTGGCGGGCGTCGAGCTGACGCCGGTCGAGGTCGCCGCGCCGCTGCGCGACGGCCGGCAGGGCGTGGCGGCGGGTGACGTGTCGGCGACCTGGCGATTCGCGGGGGAGCCGCCGCGCGCGTTGCGCACGATCCTGCCCGGCGCCGAGGGCGCCACCGTCACCGTCTCGCAGTGTCCGCCTGAGGAGGACGCGATCGTCGCCGCCCACGTCGGTGGCGGCGCTCTGAGGCCGGGGACGGTCATCCCCCGGCGCGGGCACCTACAGATCACCCGCAGCGGCCCCACGGCGACCTTCGTCGCGGTGCACGTGCCCCGGCAGGGCGAGGCGGCGCCGGAGGTCGTGGTCCGCCGCAGTGTTGTCGCAGGCCGCCCGCAGGCGGTGGCGCTGGTGATCGACTGCGGCGGCACGCGCTTCGTGGTGCTGCACGATCCCGAGGCCGGGGAGTGCCGCTTCGCTGAGATGACGCTGGATGGCCGCGCGGCGATCGCGACGCTGCACGAGGGCGCTCTGCGCAGCCTGTGCCTCGGCGCCGGCACGAGCGCGCGGTGGGGCGATGTCGTGATCGACGGTGACGCGGATGGCAACGGGTTCGTCCGGACGGGCCTGTGACCGCGAAGGGCATCATCCGATCGGGAGGCATTGACCATGAACGCCCTGAGGCTCAGTCTGACCGTGACGATCTGCCTGGGAGTCATCAGTGCCGCAGCGGCGCAGCCGGTGGAGCGGACGCTCGATGAGTTCGGGCCCGTGGATACGGTGATGGCCGCTCAGGCCACGCTGGAGACGGCGGTGCGGACGCTGCTGGATGAAGGCGGCGGCGTGCTGGTGATCCCGCCGCAGGTGACCCAGGATCTGGAGATCGAGAACCTGCAGCAGGGCGAGCGGGCAACCAGCAACGAGGGCCCCGCGGTCACCATCATCGACTACCGGGGCGGTTTCACCGAGTTCCATGTCGCGCCCATCGGCCGCCATCAGACCGGCACCTGGACCGGCCTGCGCGTCGAGCGCATGCTCAACCTGGGCGAGGAGAGCCTGCCGCACTGGGGAACGCAGGCGGCCCAGGCCATCGACAACTTCATCATCAGCGGCTCCTCCTCGTACATGCACACCCTCACCGAGCCGGTGCAGCCTGGTGAGGATGTGCGCTGCTACCCCGACACCATCCGCGGCATCTGGATCGGCGCCTTCCTCAACATCACCAGCAGCGTCATGGGCTACGCTGAGCCGATGGACCGCATCACCGTCAAGGACATCGGCTGGGACCCCGAGCGCCGGCGCGCCTACTTCACCTGCGACCTGGAGTACGAGCATCCGGCGGGCGCGCTGATCTACAACAAACACAACGTCAACGGGCTGGTCATGCACGGCTGGTGCAACGCCGACAACCAGACCGCGGGCGAGCTGGCGGTCACGCGCAGCAACTACGCCGTCGGCGACAGCTTCTGCATCAGCGGCATCTTCCGTTACATGGGCGACGTCTTCTCCGGCTTCGGCGACGAGGGCGGCATCGTGCTCAACGCCGAGACCATCGGCGACCTCGATTTCTTCCGCTCGACCGTCGAATCGTTCGATCCGGACACCGACGAGGTCGTGTACACCGGTGGCAGGTGCAACGCCCATACGCTCAGCACCTCGCGGCCGCTCATCAACATGAATCGCGACAAGTGGATTACCGAGGGCACGGTCATGATCGTCTCGCCCTCCGGGACCTACCAGGGCGAGAGCTACCCGGGCGTGATCGGCGGGCCGGGCAACGCCTTCAACTACCAGGGTGGCGCCATCATCGGCTCGGCCGACTGCCCCTGGGATGAGAGCATCATCGGCCGGTTCTTCTGCATCACCGACGACTCCGAGGTCATCCTGCCCGGCGACCCGTCCACTTGCGGCGGCTACGGCAAGCCCCCCGACCGGCCGGTATACCGGTGGTACGAGATCAAGGAGTTGGAGACTCGCCCGGACGGCACCAGGCGCATCAAGATCCTGCGCGTGCGCTGGTCGGCGGTGGCCGCGGGCGCGCCCAACCTGTTTGACGCCGAGAACTACACCTCCGACGGCCACGAACGCCCGCTGCACTATGCCATCGCGCCCGGGGCGTGGGTGTACGATGTGTCGCGCGGCTGGGCGCAGACCCATCAGACCGGCGGGGTGCTGCAGGGCGAGCATCCGCGCACCATCCGTGTGACCCCCAACGGCGATCGCGGCACGCGCTTCGACTTCGAGCCCGGCGACGAGATCGAGCAGCCGGTCGGCCCCGACCCGTGGCAGCCGCGCCCGTTGCGCATCCGCACCTTCGACCAGATCCCCAGCACCATGCCCAGCTCCACCATCGAGGTGCAGCAGCTCGGGCGCGTCCAGGTCCCGCACGGGCTGAGCTTCGGCGGCATCATCCGCAGCCGCGACCAGCTCGACCGGCGCAAGGACCACCGGCCCGCCTACGACAGCATCATCAACCTGAGCGCGCTCAGTGACATCGGCATCGAGTTCGATGGCGAGGTCATGACCGCCGCGATCATGTTCCGCCAGCCCGGCGACTACGCCCAGCCCATCATGTGGCGCGTCAATCAGCCCTACGGCTCGGCCAGGCTGACTGTGGACCCGGGCAGCGGTGACCTGCACTTCCGCGGCGGCAACCTCGACCTCAACGGCCGGGCCGTCGAGCGTGTGACCGGGCTGTCATCGACGCAGACGCCCGCGAACAACCTGCGCGGCATCGACGTGGCGGTCGAGGAGGGCGCGACCGAGGTGACCGTGAGCTTCGCCACCCCCGAGACCGACGCCGCCTACGCGGTCTCGATCACGCCCTCGTGGCTGACCGCGTATGCCGTACCGACGAAGAGCGCCGAGGGCTTCACCGTGCAATTCGCCCAGTCGGCGCCTGCCGACGCCACGCTCGACTGGGTGATCGTGCGCTGACCACGCCCCTCGGCGGTGGCAGGTTGCGGCATCCTGCCCGGGGAACTCTGCACTTCCCGTGTCATCCCATGCTGCGGACGCACCGGTAATCACGGACTATGAGGCAGACCACCGAGCGCGTTCTCGCCCTGGAAGAGGCGGCACTGCCTCCGCGCTCGGCGCTGGTGGGTGTGACCGTGCGCGGCCTCGTGCTGGTCGTGCTCCTGACGCTCTTCACCTACCTGGTCATAAACCGCCTGGGCTTCATGCAGCTCGTGCCGCCGGTGCCGGCGCTCATCCTGCTGCTTTTGCTGGTGATCTGCAACAAGCTGGTGGCGCTGCTGGCGCGCGCCTTCCCGCTCGGCGGCTGGCTGCGCCCGCTCTCGCGCGGCGAGCTGCTCCTGATCTACGCCGCACTGTCGATCGCCCCGGTGATGGACCGGGGCGTCTACGTCATACACTACCTGCTCTACCCGATCTACTACGGCAACGATGTCAACCAGTGGCAGGAGTTCGCGCGGCATTACCCGGGCTTCTACATCCCTGAGGACCATGCCGTCGCCCAGGGGTTCTGGGAGGGCTCCAGCACCGGCCTGATCCCGTGGGCGGCTTGGCGCCTCCCCCTGATGTACTGGATGAGCTTCAACCTGCTGGTGATGGTCGCGGTCGGCTGCCTGGTGGCGTTCTTCCGGCGGCAGTGGGCCGAGGCCGAACGCCTGCGCTATCCGCTGCTGTTCCTGCCGCTCGAGATCACCGGCGGCTTCGAGGGCTCGGCGGTCCACCGTGGCTTCTTCTTCCGCGACCCCCTCATGTGGATCGGCTTCATCGCCGCCGCGCTCTTCAACGGCGCGCGCATCCTGCACGAGATCTACCCGGCGGTGCCCGAGATCAAGCTCTACATCCGACTGGCCACCAGCTTCGCCGATCCCCCCTGGCGCTGGATCCGGCCGCTGAACCTCTTCCTCATCCTCGACGTGTGGGGGCTGTCCTACCTGATGCCCGGGGATGTGCTGCTCACCGCCTGGGGCTCCTACTTCCTGATGAAGACCATCAAGGTCGTCGGGCTGTACGCGGGCTATCGCCGGGCCCGCTTCCCGTTCTACCAGGAGGTCAGCTCGGGGGCGTGCGTCGCGGTCTGCCTCTACATGTTCTACGTCTCACGGCGTCACTTCCGCCGCGTGCTCGGGCGCATCATCCGGGGGCCGGGCGAGTACGACCGCAACGAGGCGATGAGCTATCGCCTGTTGCTCATCGTGTTCGTCGCGGCGACCGCGGCCATGATGACCATGCTGCTGCGGGCCGGGCACCGCATCGACCTGCTGCTGATCTATTTCGCCAGTCTGTACATGTTCGTGCTGGTAACCGCCCGCATGCGCGCCGAGGCCGGGCCGCCCGTGCCCTGGACTCACCCCTACGGCTACGACACCGAGATGCTCTACCATCTGCTGGGCAATCGCTACATTCGCGGCCTGGGCTCGCTGCAGCCCATGGTGCAGTTCTACTCGCTGTTCTACATCGGCCGCACCGTCTTCGCCCACAGCGCCGGCCAGTACTTCGCCGACGGCTACCGTGTCATCGACTACGGCAACGCCAGGCGCAGCTCGGTGTTCAAACTCATGCTGCTCGTGTGCCTGCTTTCGGTATTCCTGGCGTTCTGGACCCACCTGGACCTGGGCTACCGCCACGGTCAGGCGTTCTACTTCGCCGCCGAGGGGCGCGAACACCGCACCTGGCCGATCGCGTGGTCGAGCTACAACTACCGGCTGCTTGACGCGGGGGTGGACAAACCGGCGGGACCCAACATGTCGCGCATGGCGGGCTATGTCGGCGGCTTCGTGGGCACGGCAATCATCACCTGGGGGCGGCTGAACGTGAGCAACTTCCCGCTGCACCCGCTGGGGGTGGTGATGGGCACGCTCTACAATGACTGGTCGCCCTACTGGGCGCCCTTCCTCATCGCGTGGATCGCCCAACGCATCACGCTGCGCTACGGGAGTCTGCCCGCGTACCGGCGGATGGTGCCGCTCTTCCTCGGCCTGTTCCTGGGGCACACGATCGTCGGCAATGTCCTGCGCCGCATCATCATTCGGCTGGGGCCGGCGGGGTAGGGGGTAGTCTGACTCGGGCCCCGGCATCACAGTACCCGGACTTCGACCGGCGCCACCGACAGCATCACCTCCGCCACGACGGCGAGCACGACCACGGCGCCCGGCGTCTCGAGCATCGTCACAGGCGGGCCTCCACGGGAGACGACTGTGCAGGAGGCAGCGCCGGGCCCCGGGATGAGTCTCCGCAGGGGCCGCCCGCACCTGCGGCGAACCGCCCGCCCGAGGTGATGGCGATGCGCGATCCGTCGCGGACGGACTTCCTGAGCGAGGCCGGGTGGGGCGTCTTCCTGCACTACCTCGCGCCGGTGGTCGCGGGCGACGATGTCGATCCCGCGACCTGGCAGCGGCTGGTGGCGGGCGTCGATGTCGATGGCCTGGCCGACCAACTCGCCGACGTGGGCGCCGGCTATCTGTTTATCACACTGGGCCAGAACTCGGGCTACTACCTCTCACCGAACCAGGCCTATGACCGCATCGTTGGCCGCGAGCCCTCACGCTGCGCGGAGCGCGACCTGGTCGCGGACCTGTACGCGGCGCTGGCGCCTCGCGGCATTCACCTACTGGTCTACCTGCCCTCGGGCGCGCCCGACCGCGATGAGCGGGCGATGCAGGCCCTCGGCTGGCGCAAGGGCACACAGCCGATCCACGCGCGGCCGACGCGAGGCGCCGATGAGCACGGACGGCCCTGGGGCATCAACAACCCGCGCCTGGAGGGCTTTCAGCGCAAGTGGGAGGCGGTCATCGCCGAGTGGTCTCGACGCTGGGGGGAGCGCGTGCGCGGCTGGTGGTTCGACGGCTGCTACTACCCGGAGATGTACGAGAGCCCGTTCCCGCCCAACTGGGCCAGCCTGTGCGCGGCCGCGCGTGCGGGCAACCCGAACAGCATCGTCGCCTTCAACCCGGGGGTGATGGTGGACCTGATGGTGCTCACCGAGCACCAGGACTACGCGGCGGGGGAGATCAGCGACACCTTCCCACCCTGCGCCGGGCGTTTCATTCACGGCGTACAGTGGCACGTACTCAGCTACCTCGGCGACACCTGGGGCCATGGTGAGCGGCCGCGCTTCGCCGACGACTTCCCCGAGCGGTACACGGGCGCGGCCGTCGAGCAGGGGGGCGTGGTGACCTGGGACGTGCCGCCCCGGCCCGACGGCCTCATCGACGATGTGTTCCTGCGGCGCCTGCGGTCCATCGGCGCCGCCGCTCACGGCTGAAGCTCAGTCGGCCCGCTCGATGACCGCCATCTCGCCCTCGCCCAGCGCCAGGCGCACCAGCCGCCGGCCATCCTCGATGCGCTGCTCACCTGTGTTCGGCGTCAGCGCCCCATCGGCCCCGTACCAGTAGACCGTGACCGGCGCGTCGTCGCCGAGGGTGAAGGTCCCCGGCACGCAGGTGATCAGCCGCTCCTCGCCCAGCAGCCAGCCGCGGTGCAGCTCCACCGGCGTGAACGGGAACATGTGCCCGGTGATGGTCGGGTGCGGCTGCGTGGGCCGCGAGTAGTAGTAGTAAACCGTGCCCCACATGAGCTTGAGGCGGATGTCGGCCAGCAGGTCTTCGAAGTTCTTGATGACCAGATGATCTCCCAGTGAGATCGGCGTATACAGGTGCGAGCGCGCCGGGTACCAGGTGGCTGCGGTCTCTACGAAGCGCGGGAAGTGGTAGTCGCTGAGCGTGGCGGTGCGCGGGCAGGAGTTGCCGATGAGCGCGCCGCCCCTGGCGAAGATGTAGTCGATCAACTGCGCCTTGGCCTCCAGCGACAACAGTTGCGGGTCGCCGAACCTGCGTACGATCCGGTGCCGCTCATCCAGCTCCGCTGAGTGCCCGTCCCAACGGTCGTAACTGCGCTTGGGCGAGATCATCTCCAGCTCGTCCCAGTAGATGCCGTCGGCGCCGATGCGGTCGTCGTCGAGGCACATGTCGATGACCTGCTTCATGGCCTCGAAGTAGGAGTTGCCGATGGCCGGGTAGCAGTAGTAGAAGGTCATGCCGATGCGGTTGGTGTAGCCCTGATTGACGTAGGGCGTGCCGTCCTCGTTGGTGATAAGCGAGTCGGGGAAGCGCGCGGGCGTGTCCTCGTACAGGTTGATGAAGCTGTGAATGTAGATGAGTGACTTCACCTCGGGTGTCGCCGCGCGCAGGTTCGCGCAGGCCTGCCGGAAGCGCTCCTGCAGATGCGTGGCCTCCAGCATCTGCGCCCCGTGGTAGTAGGGCGGGTCGCCGCCGATGTTGGCCCAGGTGCCGGTTGACACGAAGGCCAGGTCGCGTTCCCGCACCATCGCGCGGATGTCGTCGGCGCTCATGTCGGCGAGGCTGGAAAGACCGAACTGGAAGCCGCCGGGCACGGTGAAATTCACGTTCAGGTCGCGGCGGCACAGGTTGATGAGGTCAAAGTAGTCCGGGCGCAGGACCGGGTAGACCGCCCAGCGCAGCGTGTACTCCCCGCCCGCGGGCAGACAGAACACGTCGCTGCGCACCCCTGCCGCGCCGGCCGCGTCCCAGTAGAACACACCCTGCACCCGCGCCACATCATCGAGCGCCAGCAGCCCGCAGCCCGCCTGCGCGCCGGCGATGAAGACCGTGGAGTTCTCGTAGCCGCGCAGTTGCGCCACCGCCGGGTCGGGATTGCCGCACAGATACGCGTCCTTGATCTCTTCTAGGGGCGCGCGCAACTCGTGCGCCCACGCCAGCCCGATGTCCCGGTCGGCGAGGTTGCGCAGTCGGTCCTCGATGAGCAGGTGATCGCCCTCGAAGGTGACCGTGCGCTCGACGTCGTAGTCGGGCGCATGCCCGAGGGCGCCCGCGCCATCCTCGCCACCCCTCACCTCGACGCGCCAGCCCTCCTGCCCCTCAGGCGCACCGGTCGCGGGCATGGTATTGAAGCCGCCGCCCTCGTACGAGAACCGGGAGACTACCTCGACACCCAGGCCCGGCAGCGTGATGGTCATGCCGCCGCCTTCACCCACCGCCGCAACTTCGCCGATGGTCGCGGTCGCCGGGGGCTGGACCATCAGCCGATCGGGCGAGAACTCCTCCTCGGCAGCGACCTGCCCCTTCACCACCGCCGGCTCGTCGGACAGCTCCACGCCAAGCTCCGCAAAGACCAGGTCGAGCGTCGGGTTGTCCTCCGGAAAGTACGAGCGCAGGTTCATACCCGGGCCCCGATGGGTGATAGTGAGCGTATTCTCTTCGCCCGGGCGCACCAGGTCGGTGATGTCGATGATGAAGCGGTAGGCCGAGACCTCGACCATCTCGCCGCCCACCTCGGCCTGGTAGCCCAGCGGCGTGAAGTCGGGCGCGTAGACCACGCGCCAGTTGGCACCCTGCGCCCAGGGAATGCGCAGGCCTCCGGGCATGATGGCCTCGAGCGGCTTGTTGATCAGCCGCACCGCCGACCGGGTTGCGGCGGCGTTGAGCGGGTCACCGTTGACCGCGAGCCCCATGACGTAGGTCGATCCCGCGGTGCGCGGCGAGTCCATGCGCACCTCGTAGATCAACCGCACAGAGGCGTAGTCACCCTCCGGCGTGAAACTCAGCTCGGCCTCCTCGCCGTAGGGCAGCACCCAGCCGGGCTCGGCCAGCTCGATGGTCTCGGCCGCCGCCGGCAGTGTGGCGAGCATTCCCAGGACCAGCACGATCGCCATGCGCATTGCGGTCACCCCGGTCTCGTCAGTTCAGCGGACGCAGCAGCCAGCGCCGCACGCTGATGATGGTGTTGGTCGCTTTCTCGTTCTTGCCGACCACGCGGATGGTAATTGTGTGCTCGCCCGGCCCAAGTTCCACCTCACCGACCGGCACCACGTAGCCGCCTGAGTAGACGCTCGTCCAGTAGGCGTCGAAGGGCTCGCCCACCGGCTCGCCATCCACTTCTACCTGGTTGATGCCGTAGACGTTCGCGAGCACCCAGTCGGCCAACAGCTCGTAGCGGCCCGGCTCGATGTCGGGCAGCGTGAAGGTGATCCAGTCGCCCACCTTGCTGGCGCCCAGGAGCTGCGAGCCGAGCCCGTCGAGACGCTTGGTGTAGCAGCCCTCGGCCACCTCGACCGGCAGGTCGCGCGCATCCAGCTCGATGCCCTCGAAGGCAGGGATGGTTCGCTCGAGCGTGACTGTGTACTCGCCGGTGTCTTCGAAGGGCATGACCAACACCAGCTTGGCGTTGCCGAGCGAGGATCTGCCGTCCCTGGTGTACGGGTTGTGCTGGCGCGCCGGCCAGCGCAGGCCCGCGGGCGGCTGCACCGTGACCGTCACGTCGGCGTAGGTGAACGCCCCGCCCACCTCCTCCGCCGACAGCTCCACCGGCTCGTCGGTCAGCCTGACGCGCCGGTCATCAGCCAGCTCCACCGCCGGCCCGCGCATCATCAGCGGCAGGTGCGCCTCGACGCGGTTGCCCGGCTCGGCCCGGTAGGTCAGCACCACGCGTTCGCCCTCCTGGCGCACCTCGACCGAGCAGGTGACCGCCGCATCGGTCCGGTCTTCGGTGATGACGCGCCCGAGCGCCACGTCGTCGAAGTAGCCCTCGGCAACCGAGGTCGTGCCGCTGTAGACCAGTACGGTGGCGGCCACCGTGCCCTCGGGGGCCCGCGCCGTAGCGCGCACCTGCGTCCACTCGCCGGTGCCCGCGCAGGAGACCGAGCGGACGCTGTCGTCGATGCGGCCCTCCTCGCTCCAGAACTCGAGGTAGACCGCCGCGGTGTTCTCGGGCGCCCCCAGCCACCAGGCCTCGATGTAGTACTCGCCACCCGGTTCCGCAGGGACCTGCGGGCTGCGCAGGCCGAGGCTGCCCACGGCATCCTGATCGGACAGCCACAGCGCCTGCCCGCCCCCGTGGGCCTGGTCGGGGCTCACGCGCATCTGCTCCGCGGCGCCGTAACTTACGCGCCAGCCGTCCGGGAACTCGCCCGCGGCGACCCCCTCGAAGCCCTCGGCGAGCAGCTCCTCGCGTCGCACTACCGGCGGGGGTGTGAAATCGACGTCCAGACGCGTGACCTCTCCCTCGCGGGAGACAGTCGCGTCCGTGGGCGTCCATTGCAGGTCGATGCCCTCGGGCGAGAAGTCGGGGCTCTCATCGCCGGGCGTGTGCACCAGCAGGCTCGGGTCGCCCACCGTGAACGTTGACCAGTAGGGCTGCAGCTTGGTGTTGCCTCCGCCGGCGACCATGCCCAGCTCCGAGTGGAAGAGGTCGATCAGGTTCTGCCGGTCCTGGATCCACCGGCTGTCGGAGACCTGTGCGGTGTAGGCCGACAGGCACCAGCTCCAGGGCTCGCCGTGGCGGATCAGGGCGTCGGCATCGCCGAGCATGACCACCCCGCCCTCACCCATCTCGCCGGGCAGCACCACCTCACCGGCGCCTGCGTCCGTCAGCATCGAGGCGGCGTAATCGGCTCCGACCAGTCGTCGCTTCGGGGTGTTGTAGGCGGCGAGCTGGCTCACCAGGAAGCCGCGCCCTTCGGGGGTGAAGGTGAAGCCGACGTTGCCCAGCGCGATACTGCCGCCGTAGATCTGGCGCTCGTCGATCGCGGCCACCGACGAACCGTTGGGCCAGAGTACCGAGGCATGGAAGTTGGCCGAACGTCGCAGCGCCTCCAGCACCACCGGGTCCCGAGAGTGCGCGAAGTAGATACCCAGCGCCTCGACGTACACGTAGTTGTAGCCGATGACCGGACCGGAGTGTTCGGTCCAGAAGCCGCCGGGATCCTGGGCGGCAACGGTCTTGGCCATGAACTGCCGGGCGCGGTCGCGCCAGTCCTCGTTGTCGAAGCACTCTCCCGCGATATACAGCGCCATGGCGCGGTGCACCGGGATGTTCTGCACACCCGAATCGGGGAAGTACTGCGCCATTACCTTGAAACCCAGCAGCAGCCCCTGCTCCCACTTCGCGCGGCTCTCGGGCGGCAGGGCATCGCGCACAAGCTGGTAGGCGCGGATCCAGCGGCTGTAGGTCCACGGCATGTGGATCTGGCCCCAGTACGAGCCGTCCTTCTTGTCGAAGCGCCAGCGCCCGGCCTCGTCCTGGGCATCCACCAGAGCCTCGCCGCCGCCGGCGATGGCCGCCAGCAGCTCGTCGGAGTGATAGAACGGATTGCTCGGGTCGTCGAGGCTCCAGGCGACTGCGAGCGGGAAGATCACGTTCTGGTCCCGGCAGATCCACGGCTCGGTGCCGAAGCGCCCGGTCTCGGCGTGGTAAGAGTTCAGGATCCCGGGGATGTCGTCAACCAGGCTGTCAATCAGGTACTGTCGTGGGGGCCAGGTGTCGAACTCCCCGGCATCGGCCGTGGCGAACGAGCAGCAGAGAAGCATCATTGCACTCAGGCACACCGCCTTCATGGCTACCTCCGAAACCGCGCTCCGTCCAGGTTTCCCGTCGGCGCACCACTTCTCTGTCCGCCCCGGGGTGACCTCGCTCCGGCGACCACGGCCCCTTCAGGTGCGAGGTCCGCGGGTGTCGGGCGAAGAAGCCTGTCGCACGTGAGTCGCCGTGCCGAGGAGTGATCGCCGTGAGGTACGCCCTGCTGGTGCTCGTCGCGCTGCCCTGCTGCGCCGCCACGGCGGCCAATGACTTCGTTTTCGCCCCGCTGGACGACTTCGAGGATACCTCACCGTGGGTCAAGGGCGACCCGAACACCGACATGACCCAGCGCGATTCGGCGGTCGTGCCCAGTCGCGAGGTCGTGCGCGAGGGCGAGCAGTCGCTCGCCTTCATGATCCACGTGAACTGGACGCCGCGCGAGGGTGAAGAGTACCCCAGGGGCTGGCCCATGATGTCGCGCGACCTCGACCCGCCGCAGGACTGGCGCGAGTGGGACCGCGTCTTCTTCTGGCTCTACACGCAGACCGACGACCCGCTGCCTCAGGACCGCGTACTGCGCGTGGGGTTCTTCACCGAGGGCGTGGAGGTAGTCGGGGGACCGTGGTACACCATCCCCGGCATCGTTCCCAACCGGTGGCAGGAGATTTCGGTGCCGCTCGACCCCGGGCGCGACCGGTCGCGCGTCAACCGCATCAGCTTCTACGTCGCCGAGGGCTGGTACCAGGATGGCGACCGCGTCACCTTCTACCTCGATGACATGCGCCTGGCGCGGCGCACCAGCCCGGCCCTGCTATCGGCCTCCGCATCGGCGCGGACGGCCGGGCGGGCCACCCTCGCGATCGACGTAGCCCTGGAGGGCAGGCCTGATCCCGCGCGCCACAGCCTGCGCTGCACCGTGACCGACCTCGCCGGCGCCGAGCAGGCGAGCTTCCGCTGGCGCCTGGAGGAGCAGACGCAGCAGTTCGCCATGGACCTCGCCGGCGTCGCTCCCGGCGGCCACCACGCGCGCATCGATCTGCTCGAAGGCGACCGCGTGATCGACAGCCGCGAGCAGTACTTCCGCAGCCTGGAGCCGGGGCGCCGCACCTACCTCTCGCTCATCAGCTTCTACTCCTCGGGTGTCTGGCAGGGCGACTCGCTCGAACCGCTGCGCGTGCTCAATGACTCGGCGTACGCGGGCGTGGCGCTGCCCTTCTGGAGCGCGTACTACACCGGTCCGGTTGAGGATTGGGAGGCCCTGGTCCCGAAGCTCGACCAGGCGCGCGGGATCCTGGAGATTGACCCGTGGCCGTGGGTGTTCTCCAACCGCTTCATCGGCGCGCCCGAGGATGCCAGGGGCCACTCCGGCATCGCGTCACACCCCGAGTACTTCCAGCGCATCCCCATCCTCGACCTCGATGATGAGACCGGCGCGCGCTCGGACCTGCTCAAGATGTGGCGGCTGGCGGTGCGCGCGGCGAAGTACTGGGACTCGCCGGGCATCGTCCTCGACCTCGAGGCCTACAACAACTACCCGTCATACCACATCAGGTACACCGCCGAGCGTCGCGGTGAGAGCTACGCCGAGGTGATCCGCAAGACCGAGCTGGTGGGCGAGGACCTGGCGCGCATCATCGAGGAGGAGTACCCGCGGTGCATCGTGTGGACGCTGTTCAGCCGGCTGGAGGTTGTCAGCCCGATCGCGGGCTACGACGGCGTCGTGCACCCGGTTCCGGGCCACATCAGCCTGGGGTTCCTGCGCTACGCTCAGGAGCATGGGGTGCCCTGCAAGCTGCTGTGTGGGGGTGAGACCACGCCCGGCTACTACAACCCGAACCCGGCGGCGCTGCGCGCGAAGATCGTCCGACGCGACCAAGACATGGCGCCCTACCTCGAGCGCTTCCCCGACCACCTGTTCCTGGCGGGGACCATCTCACCCTATCATGACATCACCGTCAACACGAGCTGGATGAGGGACCGGCCGGGAGAGAACCCCGAGATTCGCACGCTCGACGATTTCGCGCCCATGTTCGAGACGCTCTTCAGCGCGTATGACTGGAACTGGATCTACGCCTCCAGCGCCGCGAAGACCATGCCCTACGACCCGGCGCACAACGCGCTGTACACGCCGGTGTTGAGCGCCGCCCTGTCCGCGGCCGCCGCGGAGTGAGTGCGTGTCCAGGGCCTGCCGGGGAGCCCCCCAACGCCCGGACGCGGGGCCGACCCACCGAGGAGGACTGAGCATGCGCCACGCCCTGATCGCCGTGCTCGCGCTCGCCGCTGCGGCGGGCTTCGCGCAAGACGACGCCATGACATTCTACGCGCCCTTCGACGGCAGTCCCGAACCTGCGCTTGCAACCGGCTCGGCGCAGGTGACCGTTGAGGGCAGCCCGCGCTTCATCGCGGGACGGGTCGGTCAGGCGATCGTGGTCAGCAACGACAACTGGCTGAGCTACCCGCTGGCGGGCAACATGAACCCGTCGCAGGGCGCCGTCGAGTTCTGGCTCCAGCCCATCGACTGGAAGGGCACCGACAACACCGACAGCCACTTCTTCGTGGGCGCCTTCGGAGCCGATCGCATCTTCATCTACAAGTTCGCGCGCTGGCGACACTTCACGTTCCACGTCGCCACCGACGACGCCGACCACTACGAGTCACTGCGGGCGGGCATCTACCCCTGGCAACCGGGCGAGTGGCACCACGCGGTAGTCACCTGGGATCCGGCCTACCTGCGCATCTACCTGGATGGCGAGATGAAGGCGGAGGCCTCGGTCCCCTCACCCATCGATGACCTGGGCGACACCATCTACGTCGGCAGGGAGCTGGCGACGGTGCAGTTCGCGGCCGGCGAGACCGCCATCGACGAGCTGCGCATCTACGCCCGCCCGCTCTTTCCCGAGGAGGTGGCGCGCGCATACCGGCGCGCCGACAACCCGGAGATCACGCGACAGCCCTACGACGACCTCCTGGTCTACTACACCGGTTTCCCGAGCCGGCATCGTGCCGAGCTTCAGTTCGTCTCCTCGGTGCGTGTGCCCGACGGGGGCTCCGCCACGCTGACCATCACTGATCCGGAGAGCGGCGCCACGCCCGTCGAGCAGGCGCTCACCGTCGAGTCCACCGGCACGCTGGCGGGCTGCGAGATCGACACCTCCGGCTTCGTGCCCGCGCGCTACGACGTGACCGTGCGCATCGCCGACGCCGAGGGGCAGGAGCTGCTGGAGCAGAGCAAGCTGCTGTGGATTCGCGACAGGTTCTGGCAGCGCGAGCCCCAGGGCCTCACCACGGAGGTCCCCGCGCCCTGGGAGCCGGTTGAGGTCGGCGGGCTGACCGTGAAGACCTGGAACCGCATCTACCGGCTCGGACGCGGCCAGGTGCAGAGCATCACCACCGCCGGTGAGCAGATCCTCGCGCGCCCGCTGGGGCTGGTCGCGGAGTCCGGCGGCGCCGCCCTGCGCCACTCCCGCGACTGGACGCTGGTCGAGCAGACGCCGCAGCAGGCGGTCTTCGAGTCCGAGCTGGCCCTGGGCGAGGCGCGCATCCCCCAGCGTCTCACCATCGAGTATGACGGTTTCATGCGCCTCGACGCCACCGTCCCCGCGGGCACCAGCCTCGACCGCCTGGAGCTTCAGGCGCCGGTGCGCGCGCCGATCGCGAAGTACCGTCGCAACTCCAGCCAACAGGAGCGCTACTACGTCTCGGGCGACTTCGCGCCCGGCGCCTGGCCGGCCGCCGAGGTCTATGACGTCTGGCTGGGCAACGAATACCTGGGCCTGAACGTGATCTACGAGGGCTGCATCGGCTGGCCGACGGAGAGCGATGAGACGCAGGTGGAGCTGTCGGCGAGCGATGATGAGGCCGTTTTCACCGCGCACATCGCCCGCGAGCCGGTGACGCTCGACCGGCCGCTGAACCTGAGCTTCGGTATCATCGCGACGCCGGTGCGGCCGATGGCGGAAAACTGGCGCACCAACTGGCGGCTGTCGCCGCGGGTGGGGGAGATCCCCGACCCGGAGGTCGCTGAGGAGTTCGGAGCCGAGCAGGCGGTCATCTGGTGGTCCGAGCGCCCCGACACACCACGCTGGTTCGCCTTCCCCGAGCCCACCGCCCCGGACGCCTTCCGGGCGATGGTGGATGACTACCATGCGCGCGGTGTCAAAGTGGTCGTCTACGATAACCTGACGAACATCTCCCCGAACGTGCCCGAGGCCATCGAATACTCGGGCGAGTGGTTCCATCGCCCCACCCCGGCACTGCTGCCCGATCCCGACCACCCGGCCCCACCTGAGCGCTGGCTCCACGCGAACCTGCGCAACCCGGACTGGATCGACTTCATCATCGGCTGGGAGGCGCGCGTCATTGACGAGTACGGCGTGGATGGCTGGTACTACGACGAGGCGGTGCCGTACGCGATGGATGGCACCCATCCGGTGTTCGCGTACCGCGAGGCCTGCAGGCGCGCCTGGGTGGCCCTGCACGACCGCAAACCCGAGGGTGGTATCATCACCCACATGTCCGGCCACTACACGGCGGCGTTCCTGTCCTTCAGCGATGCCATGCTGCAGGGCGAGCAGTACCGCTGGCCGCTGCCGCACTGGCAGGTCAGGAACGATTACACCCAGGTGCTCAAGCTCGACTACGCGCGCACCGAGCTGACCGGCATCAACCTGGGCGTGGTGCCGGTCTTCCTGCCCGAATTCTCCGGCGCGCGCGGCGGGGAGCGCAACCGGCGCAACACCGAGCACCTGCTGGCGGTCACGCGCCTGCACGACATGCTGGTCTGGCCGATATGGTGCGACCCTGAGCCGATCCGTGAGCTGTGGCAGGCTCAGGACGAGCGCTTCGGCATCGGTGAGCCGGATGTCGAGTTCCTGCCCTACTGGGAGGAGCCGCCGGCGGTGACCGACGTTGAGGACGTGCTGGTAAGCGGCTACCGGAGGCCGGGCCGCGGACTGCTGGTGGTGTCGAACTTCCTGGGGCATGAGGATCGCACGGTGACGGTGCGGCCCAACGCCGCCGTGCTGGGCTTCGAGCGGGCGTTCACGGCCGCCGACCTGCTGACCGGTGAGCCCATCGCGGTCGAGGCCGGCGCGCTACGCCTTGATCTGCCCGAGGGCCGCGCGCGCTACGTGGTGCTGATGGAGCAGTAGCGGCCGGCGGGACCTCGTCGTCGGAGAGGCGGGACCACCGTCCGCCCCGCCGCTCGTCAGTCCCGGGCTCCCAGCGCCGCCCGCAGCGCCACGATGTGGTTGGCCGTGGTGCGGCGCAGGCGCTCGTAGTCGGCGCCGGTAAGCCGGTCGGCGATGGTCGAGACCACCGGGTAGTTCGCATACTCCTCGCGACTCACCGTCTGCACCTCGTCCGAGGTGGGCATCATCGCGCGCACCTCGTCCAGCCACGCCCGCGCCGCCGCGCAGTCAACGGCGCGTTCGGTCGCCTGCCCCACCAGCTCCTCGAGCATGCACAGATACCAGGTGTCCTGCGCGCCCAGCCGGAAGCCCTCCCAGTTGCGCGTGGCGATGGGGGTCACGAAGTCCTCGGGCGACATGACCGTGTAGGCCATGTTGTGGATGAAGGGCAGCGGCCAGGAGCGCATGGTGCGGTAGCGGTACGGGCAGTGCACCGTCAGCGGGCTGGTCCACAGGTAGAGGCCGTTGATGATGCGCGCCCACTCGGCGACGTACCAGGATCGGTGCGGGTTGAAGTAGAGCCAGCCCTCGTCACCCGCGGCCGCCAGCTCTTCTCCCAGCGCCTGCCACGAGCCCCCGGCCTGCAGGTGCCTGTCCATGGCGTAGCCGTTGTAGCAGCGGATGTCCATCCACGGATCGAGATCGGCGATGGCGCCCGGCACGTAGTCCCGCGGCAGCGTGTGCATGGTGATGTAGATGCGCTGCCGGGGGACGCGCCGGATCGGACGCGCCAGCTCGATGAACAGGTAGCGCCGCCGCTCACCCATCACCTCGTCCATGTGCGTGAGCACGATCTCGAACTCGGGGTACTGCGCCTTGAGGGGCTCGAGCCCCCGGATGGCGCGCTCCACCGCTTCGGCGTAGCGCCCATCGCCCGCCAGCGACTCGCCGCGGTCGCCCTCGTGGATGTCCTCGTGCCCGAGCAGCGCCGCGATCTGGCGGAACTCATCCATGACGATGATCTCGCCGTGGAAGCCGAACTCGCGCAGCAGCGCCAGGCCCTCGGCCAGCTCGTCGTAGGAGCTGACGATCGCGCCATCAACCAGCTCATGGCGGAGCCGCAGGTAGCTGAACAGGCGGGTGACGTGGTGATCGCGCAGGTCCTGCAGCTCGGCGCGCACGCGCTCGCGCACCGCGGGCGCCAGGTCCATCTGGTAGTACATACCGAAGGCCTTGCGCTCGGAGGGTTCGAGCGCGAAGGGCAGCACCTCGACCTCGACCGGCACCGCCAGGTCATCGCCGCCTGCGCAGGAGACCGCGAGTGTACCCGCATACCCCCCTGCGGGAGCGTCGCCGGGGATATGCACGGTCAGCGCGATCTCCTTGAAGCGCCCGGCGGGCAGGTCGAAGGGGTTGGCCGGGTCGAGCAGCGCCGCCGCGGGCACCCGCTCGGAGTCATCGACGCGCGGTCGGGGGAGCTGCATTACCCGTCGCACCGCGCGCACCTGCACGTTGGCCGCCGGGATCGCGGCGCCGTCAGGCCCGGCGAGGTCCGACGGCGTCAGCGTCAACTCACCGAGATCGCGGGTCGCGTAGATCACCGCGCCCACGGTCTGCCACTCGCCGCGCGCCGCGAAGGCGCTCAGGCGCGGCGCGTCGGGCAGCTCCGCGGGCGACTGCGCCGGGTCCAGCTCATCGACGTAGTGCTTCGGGACGAAGTGATAGCCGCGCGCGGCGGCGGGCAGGTCGAAGGGATAGCGATCGAGGTCGGTGACCGGCGGCGGCAGGGTGGTGCTCGCCTCAGGCGCCTCCAGCTCGGGCGCGTCGATCGGCGCCTCCAGCGCGAACCGGGTGTGCGGTTCATCCCAGATCGCCAGCTCGTCGATGGCGCCATCCCACTGTCCGCTGATGGTAATGACGGGCATGGCCTGGCGGGGCGGGATGGAGTCGGCCTCCTCGCCGATCAGTTCGCCATCGACGTAGAGCGCCAGCCGGCCGTCGCCCCAGGTGAAGGCGACGTGGCGCCACTCGCCCGTGCGCCAGGCGGAGATGTCGGTGTCCACGCGCACATAGCGTCCGATGCCTGCGGCCCCGGTCGCGGCGCCGAAGACGTTGGTCGCGAGCTTGTTGCACTCGAGGTAGTTGCCACGCTCCACGCGCGCGCTGAAGAGCACGTGCACCTGCCCGTCGTCGCCATCCCAGTTGGGCCGCACCCACATCTCGACCGTGCCGCGATCCGGCCGGAAGTTCCCGTCATCACCCACGATGGCGAAGCTCTGACCGGGAACCAGGGACAGCGCCCGGCCGAAGCGCCCCTCGGTGAGCTGCAGCGTCGGGTCCATGATCGTGGGCGCGCGCGATCCGGCGGCCCAGCTTGCCGCCGCGTACCCGTCGAAATGCGCCACGTAGAGCAACCCATCAGGCACGTCCTGCGCAAGGGCTGCGGCGACACAGGTCGCAAGCATGGATAGCACGGCCAGCAGGCGAGCGGGGCGCATGAGGTGGACCTCCCCGTCGGGTCATCGTCGCGTCTTGGGTCAGTATGCCCGCGGGTTGGTCGGCCGGTCAAGCATCATCTGTTTCTCCTGCCGGCGCCGCCGGCAGCCACTGCTTCAACCTCCGCCGCGAGATCGAGGTGGCATTGGCCGAGGTCACGGGCCGACGTGCCCGGGCGGAACTCATTGTACGACCGGACCGACTCAAGGGGGGCGTGTGCCACGCCTTCGCGCATGGTCATGCCAGGTGGCTGCCGAAGAACAAAGCGATGTAAGGAGAATGTCCGCTGGTGAAACAACTGCCGCCGCGATCGAGCACACAAATGCCGGTGTGAAGAAATCAGGCGACGCGTGCCTCCTCGCACTCGCCTGGGCAGTCCGCCGCACTATCCTTGCAGCCTCGTCACCCGGATGTTGTCCCACCACAGGTAGGTGCGGAAGGTGCGCAGGCCGATCAGGCCCGAGGGCCACGGGTCGGGGTCGCGCACGCCCAGCAGGTACCGCTCGTCCACGCTGAAGCGGATGAAATCGTCGCGCCGCTCGATCTCCACGTGGTAGGTCTCGCCCTGCCGGCAGCGGTAGTTGTAGGTCTCGGCGAGAAGTTCGAAGCCGGGGCAGTGGCGGATGCGGATGCGCGCCGGCGGCGCCTCGCCCTCGGGCATTGCCTCGGCGGCGGGAGCGTTCAGGAAGGTGATGATGTTGCCGTTGAGGACGTGGTAGCTGGCGTAGGCCGCGTCGGCGCGGTCCGCGCGGCTGTCGTAGAGGGGCGTGCCGGCAGGATCCGAGAAGAACATGAAAAAGTTGATGTTGTTGACGCCGGTCGATGAGCTGACCACGTGCGCGTCAAACTCGATGCGTACGTTGCCCTCGATGGGGGTCCTGCACCACACCGTGGCGACGTAGGCACCGCCCGAATCTGCGGGCGCGTCGGCCTTCACGTGCAGGCGGCCATCCTCGACCCAGACGCGCTCACCGCCCTCGACCCACCAGTTGTCCATGCCGTGCTCGAAGTCCTCAAACAGCAGGCAGTTCTCGTCCGCAGCCATGGGCGGAGCCTCCTGAGCGAGCAGCGGTGCCGCGGCGAAGGTGAGCACCAGCAGTGGGGAGCAGGCAGGCGAGTGTCGGCGCATCGTGACCACCCTCAAAAGTAGTGCGATGCAGCGGAAGCTGTCAGGGAAGTATTCCCGCGCGTGGTGCCGGGCTCCTGCCGAGGGTGCGTCCGGGGATTTTCGGTGGCGGGTGGGGAGCCGGCCGTCCGGTATCGTACCGCACCACGAGCGCCCTCCCTTCATCTCAGCCCGGTTGTTTGCCGACAATCGGGATCCACCCCCCCACGCCGACCCCGCCTTGCCTTGCGGCGCGGGGGCTGGTAGGATAGCTATGCTGCGCGCGGGCGCGAACTTCCGCGCGCCGCACGTGTCTGATTGTACGCATGGCCACTCGCAATGCGGAGGACAGGCGATGTCACCTTCGGCGAGCCGACGCATTGCCGTGATCATGGCCGGTGGCGCGGGCGAGCGCTTCTGGCCGATCTCACGGCCCCACCGGCCCAAGCAGCTTCTGCCGCTGGGGCCGGGCGGGCGCACACTGCTCGCCGACACCGTGCGGCGCATGCACGGGCTGGTCGATGACGATTGTATGCTGGTGGTGACCGGGCGCGAGCTGCGCGAGCCCATTATCTCCTCGGACATGCCGGTATTCGCCGACCAGGTCATCGCTGAGCCGGCGCGGCGCAACACCATGGGGGCGATCGCCTGGGCGACCGCGTGGGTGCTCGGACACATGGGCGTGGCCGCCGAGGACGCCATCATGGCCGTGATCCCCGCCGATCACTACGTGGGCGACATGGACGCCTTCCGCGATGACGTGGAGGTGGCCATGGCCGCCGCCGAGGAGCTGGGGGCGCTGGTGACCGTGGGCATCCCGCCCACCCGGCCGGAGGTGGGCTACGGCTACATCGAGGTGGCGCCCGAATCGATCCACCTGCGCGGCCGAGCCGATGGCGACGGCCGAGTGCATGCCGTGGCGCGCTTCCGCGAGAAGCCCGACTTCGAGACCGCCGCCGAGTTCCTGCGGCGCGGCCACTTCCTGTGGAACAGTGGCATGTTCTTCTGGCGCATCTCGAGCTTCCTCGAGGAGCTGGCCCAGGCCGGTGCCGAGATCGCGGCGACGATCCGCCGGATGGCCGCGGCCTTGGCCGAGGACGGTCTCGCGGCGGCGGAGCGCCTCTTCGAGACACTGCCCGACATCTCGGTGGACTACGCCCTGATGGAGCGCGCGCAGCAGGTCGCGGTGGTGCGCGCCGGCTTTCCCTGGGACGACTTGGGCGCCTGGGACGCGTGGCGGCGGGTCGAAGCGGGCGACGCGGTCGGCAACGTGACGCACGGTGATCCGCTGCTGATTGACTGTCGCGGCTGCGCGGTCTACGACGAGATGGGGGAGGACGGGCCACCGATCGCGGTCATCGGCCTCGACGGGGTGGTGGTCGCGGTGGGGCGTGACGGCGTCCTGGTGGCGCCGCTGTCGCGCGCCCAGGAGGTGCGCGACGTGGCGGCGCGGGTGCAGCGGCAATCCAACGACGCCGAAGGTCAAGTGGAGGGGTAGCATGGGTGAGGGACGGACGGCGGCCTTCGGGCCGTACGATGTGCGCGGGCGCATCCCCGACGAACTCAACGAAGATATCGTCTACGACATCGGCCGCGCGTACGTGAAACTGGTGCGGCCCGAGGGCCCGGTGGCGGTAGGGCGTGATGTCCGTCTGTCGAGCCCGGAGATGTCGGCGGCGCTGATCCGCGGGCTGACCGACGCCGGCGCGGACGTGCTCGACATCGGCCAAGTGGGCACCGAGGTGGTATACTTCGCCTCCGCGCTCGAGGGCATGGGCGGCGGGATCATGGTCACCGCCAGCCACAATCCGGCCGACTACAACGGGCTCAAGCTCGTGCGCGCGCACGCCGTCCCCGTCAGCGGGGACTCAGGACTGCGCGAGATCGAGCGCATGGTGGCGGAGCGTGACGTGGAGAACGCGCCACGCAGGGGCAAGGCGCGGCGCGAGGACCTCAACCAGGCCTACATCGACGCGGTGATGCGCTTCGTCGAACCCGACCGGCTCGATCCACTGCACCTGCTGGTCAACGCCGGCAACGGCTGCGCCGGACCGTTCCTGGACATGATCGCCGAGCGCGTCCCGCTGCGCTTCACACGCATCGACCATGAGCCGGATGGGAGCTTTCCGCGCGGCGTGCCCAACCCGCTGCTGCCCGACAACCGCGATCGGACCGCCGATGCGGTGCGCGAAGCGGGCGCGGACCTGGGCATCGCCTGGGACGGCGACTTCGACCGCTGCTTCTTCTTCGACGAGCACGCCCAATTCATCGAGGGCTACTACCTGGTGGGCCTGCTGGCGCGACAGATGCTGCGCGGCGCGCCCCCGGGATCGAAGGTCATCCACGATCCGCGTCTGATCTGGAACACCATCGAGATCGTGCGGGAGGCCGGCGGGGTGCCGGTGCAGAGCAAGACCGGTCACGCCTTCATCAAGGAGCGCATGCGCGCCGAGGACGCGGTCTACGGCGGCGAGATGTCGGCCCACCACTACTTCCACGATTTCACCTACGCCGATTCGGGCATGATCCCGTGGCTGGTGGTGGCCTCGATCCTCAGCGAGACCGGACGCACCATGTCGGACCTGGTGGCCGAGCGGGAGGAGCGCTTCCCGTGCAGCGGTGAACTCAACGAGCCGGTGGCCGACCATGACGCCCAGGCGGTGACGCTGGAGCGCGTCCGCGACCACTACGTGGCGCTGGGCGGAGGGTTGGACACCACCGACGGCGTGTCCATCGCCTTCGAGCGCTGGCGCTTCAATCTGCGCCCCTCGAACACCGAGCCGGTCATCCGCCTCAACCTCGAAACCCGTGGTGACCGTGCGCTGCTCAAGGAGAAGACCGAGGAGGTCCTCGGGCTCATCCGCGTCTGACATCGGGCCGCGCGCCTCGCCTCGTCATCGGCGGGCGTACGCACGAAGCCTTGAGCCAACCATCGAGGCGTGGCGGCGCGGGCAGTAGCGTCTCACATGCCTGGACGGAGCCGACGCCGTGAGCAGATCCTCACGACAATCGCCGCTGGATGTCCCGCTGCGCTGCCGTCCGCTGCTCAAGCCCAAGGTCTGGGGTGGGCGCGGGCTGGCGACGGTGCTGGGGAAGGAGCTGCCGCCCGGCGAGCCGGTGGGCGAGTCGTGGGAGGTGGCCGATGTGCCCGAAGGCACCTCCGGCATCGCCGACGGTCCGCTGGCGGGACTGACTCTGCGCGAGGTGAGGGCACGTTTCGGCGATGAGCTGCTGCCCGGGTGGGGCGCCACGCAGTTCCCGCTGCTGGTGAAGTTCATTGACGCGCAGGAGGACATCTCCATCCAGGTCCACCCCGATGCGGAGGCGTGCCGGCGGTTGTTCCCGGCCGAGCGCTCCAAGAACGAGACGTGGCTGATCGTGCATGTGGAGCCGGGCGCGGCCGTGCTGCACGGCGTCCGCCCCGGCGTCACCCGCGACGAGCTGTGCGGGCGTATCGCCGACGGGACGGTGACGCAGGTAATGCGCCGCATTGACGTGCGGCCCGGCGACGTCATCCACCTGCCTGCCGGCACGCTGCACGCGATGCTGCGCGGGGTGATGCTGCTTGAGGTGCAGGAACCCTCGGACTCAACCTTCCGCGTCTATGACCACGACCGCGTAGGCCTCGACGGCCGGCCGCGCGAGCTGCACATCGACCAGGCCCTCGCGACTCTGCGCCTCAACAGCCATGTCCCCGCGCTGATCGATCCGCGCCGCGAGCCACAGGCGTGGGGCGAGCGTGAACTGCTCATCGACTTTGCGCCCTACCGCGTGGAGCGCCTGACGCTGCGCCGTCCCCTGACCTGGCGACCTGACCCCGACTGCCCCGCGGTGCTGGTGGTGGTGCGCGGTGAGCTGGAGTTCGAGGCCGGCGGCGTCCGCGGCGCGCTGCGCACGGGGGAGACGACCATCGTGCCGCCGGCCGTCGCGCGCATGACCCTGGTGCCCGGCGGTGAGTGCCAGGTCGTGGTTGTGCACCCGCGCAGGAGCGCACCGGCCTGACGGGCGCACGCGTCGCACGAGGCCGCCCCCTCCGCGGGCCGGCCACCTCCAGGATCGGGGAGACATCGTGCCGCCTTCACAGCCCGTCCGCGGGTTGATGACCATCTCGATCTGCCATCAGGAAGGAGCCTGAGCGCGACGCGACGAACACTCTCAGCGGATATTGTTGCGCACACAACTACTCGGTGGTGCCGGTGCGCAGGACAGGCAGCGGCGGGTGGTGTGCTGCATGCTTGACCTCGAGCGGTCACGGACGGCCCGCAGGTACGGGAGGGAAGACCTTCGCTGCAATCGGGGCTACTTCGCGGCACAGGGTGAGGCCGGCGCGCCGGGCAGACGCCGATCGGTGATGAGGCGCAGGCCCCCCCACAAGAGGTCGCGGATGGCCGGACGGTACGTCGGAGCGATCCATCGCTTTGCCCGGCGCTACTTTGCGGCACAGATGGAGGAGCTGAGCCTCCCCGCGGGGGCCTTCCCGCTCATCTTCCGCCTGCTGCGACGCGACGGCGTCAGCCAGGACGAACTCGCCGATGACTTCCTGGTGGACAAGGGCACTACGGCGCGCACCCTGGCGCGGCTGGAGGAGGCGGGGCTGATCACGCGCAGCGTGGACGAGCACGACCGACGGATCAAACGCGTGCGTGTCACCGACCGGGCACGTGAGATGGCCCCGGCAATCCGGGCCGCGGCGCGCGCATGGAACGACAAGCTGCTCGAAGGCTTCAGCGCCGAGGAGCGGGAGATGGCGCTGAGCTTCCTGCAGCGGATGACCGACAATGCGCGCCGACATTGGGAGAACATCCAGTCGGACAGGTGACCCCCGCCTCGCCGCACGCCGTGCCGCCGGCAGATTCCCCCCCGGCACAGATGGGGCCAGCACAAGGCTGTTGCGTTGTCCGTGCATATCTGGTATTGTGCCGGATAATTGTTGCAAGCGCAACGTTTCTTCGCGGGAGAGGGCACGCAGTTCAAGCGATTGGCGGTCAGGACAGTGCTCATGAAACGTTCAGTGACGCGGTGTCTGAAGCCCCTGCTGTTGGCGTGGTGCCTGCTGAGCCTCACGAGCCTGCTGTCGGCGCAGGATGACGGGGGCGGACAGCAGGAGGCGCGGGCGGATGCGAATGTGTTGACGATCGCCGACGCGCTGCGACTGGCAATCGAACGCAATCCGTCCATCGCGAGCGCCCGGCTGGAGATCGAGGCCCGCCGGGCTGCGCTGGCGGGACAGCGCGGACGTTGGCTGCCCACGCTCACCGCCGACGCGAGCGCGCGCATTCAGCAGTCGCTCGCCCGCCCGATCAATGTCGGTGGCGGCACCATCGTCACCGCCGGGCAGACCTCGGAGACCAGCGACGTTGCTCTCACCCTGCGGCAGACCTTCTATCAATCGGGGATCGCCGAGGCGATCGACTCGGCGCACGAGCAGGTGGCGGTGAGCGAGCTGGGGCTCGCCGACGCGCGGCGCCGGCTGCTGGTGCAGGTCGCCGCGACCTTCTCGACCATCCTCGCGGACCAGTTGCTCGTGGATGTGGCCGAGCAGGCGGTCAGCGCCGCCGAGCTGCATCTGCAGCTCGTCGATGCCCGCATCGACGCCGGCACTGCGGCCCCGGCCGACCGACTCCCGGTCGAGGTGGAGCTGGCCGACGCGCGCTACGGTTCGGTCAGTGCCGCGAACGCCGTCTGGCAGGCCATCGCCGACCTGCGGGCATTGCTCGCGCTCCCGCCCGACGAGCTACCCCTGATCCGGGGCACACTGGAGATCACCCCCGAAGACACCGATCTGACCGGATGGATTGAGCGCGCCATGGCCAACCGGCCGGACCTTGAGGCCCAACGCCGCCGCGTGCGCCTGGCGGAGCTGTCGGTGCGGCAGGCCCGGATCGACGGGGGCCTCACCCTCCAGGCATCCGGCCAGGCCGACTACGGCCGGCACACCGGGACAACCGGCGAGACCTGGGCCCTGATGGCCGGGGTCAGCTATCCGCTCTTCAACGGTCCGGCCCGGGCCAACATCGAGCAGGCGAAGGCCAACCTCGAGGCCGCCCGCCAGGGGCTGGCAGAGATGGAGCTGGCGGTGGCCCGGGAGGTCAGCCGGGCGTGGTACGGCCTCGACGACGCCAGCCAGCGCGTCGAGATGGCGACGGTGTCACTGGCGGCAGCGACCACCAACCTCGAGGCCGCCCGGGCGCGTTACGCCGAGCAGGTCGGCACCATCGTAGAGGTGACCGACGCCGAGCTGAGCTGGCGGCGCGCCGGCGTGCAGCTCGTGCAGTCGCGCTTCGATCGCAGCATCGCGTATTACCAGCTTCTCGCGGCCAGCGGCGCTCTGGAGCTGCCCTTACCGCCCGAGGCCGACGAATCCGGGACGGTGATTGAGCCATGAAGCGCAACCTCATCATCGCGGCGGTGGTCGCGGTCGTGGTGGCGGGCGTGTGGTGGATGCGGCGGGAGAAGGGCGAGGAGGAGGCCGAGCCCGAACTGGTGACCGCCGAGGTCACCCGGGGCGATCTGCGCGTGACCGTCGCGGCCACCGGTGTACTCGAACCGCTGACCACCGTGGAGGTGCGATCGCGCAGCGGCGGCGAGATCTCCAAGCTCTACGTGGAGGCCGGGGACTACGTCGAGGCCGGACAGCTCATCGCCCAGCTCGATCCGACTGAGCTGCAGAGCGAGATTGACCAGGCGGCGGCTCAGGTGGTCTCGGCCAACGCTCGGGTCGCGCAGGCGCGCTACTCGGCTGAGGCCCAGTCAACGCAGACCCGCACCGGCATCGATGAGGCACGGGCCGCGGTTGAGACCGCGCGCGCCCGCCTCGAACAGGCTCAGGCGCAGCTCGAGCAGACGCGACGGACCACCGCCCAACAGATTGAGCAGGCGCGGGCCGGACTGGAGTCGGCTCGGGCGCGACTGGCGCAGGCCGAGGTGCAGGCCGAGACCGAACCCGAGCTGGTGGCCGCCGACATCGCTCAGGCGGAGGCGGGCCTCGAGCGCGCCCGGCAGCAGCTCGCGGCGCTGGAGGCGGGCGCGCGACCTCAGGAGATCGCTCAGGCTGAGGCACGCGTCACCGAGGCGCAGGTGATCGCCGACAACGCCGCGACGGAATTGCGACGCCAGCAGCAGTTGGCCGAGAAGGGCTTTGTCTCGCAGCAGGCCGTTGACAGCGCCCGGCGCGCCGCCGACACCGCCGCCGCACAGCTCGCCTCGGCCCGCGAAGCCCTGTCGCTGGCCCGGGAGGGGGCGCGCAGCGAAGAGATCGAGAGTGCCCGCGCGCAGGTCAGGCAGGCCGAGGCGGCGTTGGAGGCGGCCCGCGCGCGTGGCGTCTCGGTGAGCGTGCGCGAGAGCGATCTGATGGCGGCGCGCGCGGCGGTCGCCGAAGCGGAGGCGTCGTTGCGCAGCGCCGAGGCGAACCGGGCTCAGGTGGCGGTGCGCGAGGGCGACGTGGAGGCTGCGCGCCGCGCCGTCGAGCAGACTGAGGCCGCCCTGGAGCGCGCCGAGTCCGGAACTCTCACCGATGACGCGCGCCGGCAGGAGATCACCGCCGCCATGGCCGACCTGCGGCGCACGCAGTCGGCCCTCGACGATGTGCGTTACAGCTTCGACCACACCACCATCGTCGCCCCCCGCAGTGGTGTCGTGCTGGAGAAGTTCGTTGAGGAGGGCACCGTAATCCCCCCCGGCACCGCCGCCCTCGCGCAGGGCACCGGCATCGTGAGTATCGCCGACATCACTGAGATGTACGTGACCGCCGACGTCGATGAGGTGGACATCTCTCGTGTCGCCGTCGGTCAGCCGGTCGAGATCGAGGTCGAGACCCTGCCCGGCGTCACCATCACCGGGCGCGTGGACAAGGTCTTCCCGCAGGGCAAGGAGGAGACCAATGTCATCTACTTCCCGGTCCGCATCCGGATCGATAAGCTGCACCCCAAGCTGCGCCCGGGCATGACCGCCGACGTGAATATTCTCATCGCCGAACGCCAGGATGTCCTGCTTGTGCCGGATGCCGCCATCGACCGCTCCGGTGGGAGGACCGTGGTGCAGGTGCTGGAGCAGGAGGGCGCCGAGCCGGTCGAGCGCGAGGTGGAGGTAGGTGTGACCGACTACGAGCAGACCGAGATCCTCAGCGGCCTGCGCGCGGGCGAGCGGGTTGTGCTGCCGTCTGCCGCGCCCATGTTCGGCATGGGTGGACCGGGCGGTCCCGGCGGCAGAGCGCAGGCCGGTGATCGAACACCCCAGGAGGAACGGGCCCGCAGCGTCCGCCGCACCACACGCATGATCGGTCATACCAGGGAGCGTCGCTAGAGCCGCGGAGCAGGGGAAGATGGCGCTGATCGAAGTCACGGATGTCCACAAGATCTACCGCATGGGCGAGGTGGAGGTTCATGCCTTGCGCGGCGTATCGCTGCAGATCGAGGCCGGCGAGCACCTCGCCGTCATGGGGCCGTCGGGCTCGGGCAAATCCACGCTCATGAACCTGCTGGGCTGCCTGGACACCCCCACCCGCGGAAGCTACTATCTTGACGGGGAGGACGTCAGTCGCCTCAGCTCTGATCGTCTGGCGGCGGTGCGCAACCGCAAGATCGGCTTCGTGTTCCAGCAGTTCAACCTGCTGCCGCGCGCCACCGCCGCCCAGAATGTCGCCCTGCCCTTGATCTACGGCGGCGCGGCCAACAGCCCTGAGCGGGCCCTGCAGGCGCTCGAGCGCGTCGGTCTTGCCGAGCGCGCCCACCACCGCCCGCGCGAGATGTCCGGCGGCGAGCAGCAGCGGGTGGCCATCGCCCGCGCGCTGGTCAACAATCCGAGTATCGTGCTGGCCGACGAGCCCACGGGGAACCTGGACACCCGCACCGGCGCCGAGATCCTCGCGCTGTTTGATGAACTCAACGCGGAGGGCATCACGCTGGTGATGGTGACGCACGATCAGCACGTGGCCGAACGCTGTCGCCGCGTGGTCCGGCTGGTAGACGGCGAACTTGAGAGTGATCGCCGCAACCATGAGATGCTCCCGGCCGGTGAGGGCACATGAGTCTGCGGGAAGCGCTGCGTGCGGCCCTCCTCAGCCTGGCGGCGAACAAGACCCGCTCGCTGCTGACCATGCTCGGCGTCATCATCGGCGTGGCGGCGGTGCTGGTGGTCGTCGCCATCGGCGAAGGGCTCAAGACCGACACCCTCAACCGCATCCGCTCGCTGGGCACCAACCTGATCATGGTCTTCCCCGGTGCCGGCCGCGGCTTCGGCCCGACCACGCGGCCGGGGCGGATTACTCAGGAGGATTTCGAGGCTCTCTCGGCCGAGCTGACCGGGATCTCCGCCATCGCGCCGGTGGTGCAGACCGGCGCTACCGCCAAGTACCGCAACCTCACGCACAACACTCAGGTCGTCGGGAGCAACTCGCAGTGGGCGAGGGCCATGGCCTTCGAGATCACCGACGGCCGTTTTCTCAGCATCGGTGATGAGCGGGGCCGCGCGCGTGTAGCGGTGATCGGCACCGAGGTCATGGACGAGCTGTTCTACGGGCGCGCGATGGTCGGCGAGTACATCCGCCTCAACGGTATCCCCTTCGAGATCATCGGCATCCTGGAGGAGAAGGGCGGCGGGTGGGGCAACCCCGACAACCAGGTGGTCATCCCCATCTCCACCGCACGCCAGCGACTGGTGGGCAACGCCGACCTCTCGCGTATCTACATCTCGGCGGCGAACGAGAAGGTCGTGCCCGAGGTCATCGAAAGTGTGAAGCACATCCTGCGCCGCACTCATCGCGTGACCGAGGCCAACGAGGACTTCCGGATCCGCGACCAGAGCGAGTTCCTCACCACCGTGAGCGAGACCACCGGCCAGATGACCATGTTCGTCGGCGGCATCGCGCTGGTCTCGCTGCTGGTGGGCGGTGTGGGGATCATGAACATCATGCTGGTGTCGGTGGCCGAGCGCACGCGCGAGATCGGCATCCGCAAGGCGGTCGGGGCGCGCGGGCGCGACATCCTCGCCCAGTTCCTGATCGAGTCGGTGATGCTCAGCGTCATCGGCGGCCTGATCGGCATTGCCATCGGCTTCTCCGTGTCCCGGGCGTTGGGCAACTCCCTTGGTTGGGAGACCGTGGTGCCGACGTGGTCGGTGGTGCTGTCCTTCCTGTTTTCCGCCGCCGTTGGTGTCTTCTTCGGGTACTACCCTGCCCGCAAGGCCGCCATGCTCGACCCCATCGAGTGCCTGCGCTACGAGTAGCGGCCGGTCGCAGGCTGCAGGGCGCACGCGCACCGTAGGGGCAGGGGGCCGCTCCCGCTGTCGTCGTCTCCCGTCTACTCTCCGCCGAGGGCCTCCGCAAGCTGCCGGAAGGCCCCAGGATGACCTCGCGCGTGAACCCCGCCGCTGACCACGCCATGTGCGACGTGACTGCAACCTTCTCCGTGCGCAGCAGCGGATTGTCCGGAAAGGGTGGTTCGCGCGCGAGCACGTCCGGCCTCGCACCCCCTGCCCGGGCCCCGTGCTGAGCCGAGCTTACCCCCTTGCCCCATTGCGGACTCTCTCGGGGAGAACGCGAGCGAAGGTTGGCTTTTGGGCAACCCATCTCGCGGGAGGAGGGATCGCCTTCATGCAGAACGAATTGCTCAAGCAGAGGTGATGCGCACCTGGAGTATCGCCTGTGCCCGCCCGGGGACAGGCCTGAGCTGCGGATGCGCCAGGTGGGTCGCCGCAAGCTCGTTGCCGTGCCTCCAACGTCAACTATCGCCGCATCCGCGGCGGCTGCTCGCACCGGCCCTCGGGCCATCGCCCGCCCGGGGGGCACAGGCAGCCGTGAGGGTGAGTGCCATAGGAGTGATGTCACGGATAGGAGGCAGGGACAATGTTCCGCAAAGGGTTCACGCTCATTGAGTTGTTGGTTGTGATCGCGATCATCGCGATCCTCGCGGCCATTCTCTTCCCTGTGTTCGCCCGAGCGAGGGAGAAGGCCAGACAGACCTCGTGCTTGAGCAACATGAAACAGATCGCGACGGCCACGGAGATGTACACCCAGGACTACGACGAGTGCTACCCCATCAGCATCTACCCGTCAGCGGTCGGCGTGGTCACCTTCTACCACGAGTTAATGCCCTACATGAAGAACAGTCAGATACTGGAGTGTCCCTCTGAGCCCAAGCGCATCGGGATGGACGAACTGGAGGCGGCTCTGGGGGTGCCCCCTGTGCCCGGCCTGACGGGCACCGGCTTCAACGGCAACTACGCCATCTTCGAGGATGGATACACCGCCTCCAGCCCGAATCCCATCACGGGCGAGTGGGGTGCGGTGGTCAGCAATGCCCAACTCGTGTATCCCGCTGAGACCTTCGTGATGGGTGACGGTGAGATCGCGTCGGGGTACGGAGACATGGATCCCTTCGATTCACCGGTCGTCGGTGCTCACAACGAGGGCTTCAACGCAGCCTTCGCCGACGGCCACGCGAAGTGGATCAAGTGCGTGGAGGAACCATCCGTCCACTTCGTTGATCTCGGCGGGAACGTCATGAACGCCTGGCGGATTCAGGGTACCCGCTACGACGGTAGAATGCAGCTCTGGGGCCTGCCCAGGTAGAGGACACGTGGCGCCGCCGGGAGATGGCGGACAAGCACGGCCTCGGGCGTTCCACACGCGCGGGTGCCCGGGGCCGTGAGGTGTTGCTTGATGTTCGTGCTCCCACGCACTTTCAGCCCGGTCTGAACAGCCGAGTCAGGAGGGAACGCTCATGCTCGCGTTCCGACACTGGTCGTCATTGATCGCTCGCCTGTCGATGTGTGCCCTGCTGCTTGCCGCCGGATGTACGCGCCAATCCGTGGTCGAGCCGCCCCTGGTGGCGGCGGCCGCGGGGGCCGCAGAAGCTGCCCCTGAGGTCAAGGGCGAACTCTCGTCGATCGGCGAGGGCGAGGACCAGATCTGGCTGCTGCATCTGTGGGGCAGCCCGTATGACATGGGCTACGCGCATGGTGTGCTGTGCGGCGAGCAGGTCCGGAGCTTCTATGAACAACTCATAGCCGCGGCCGAGCGGTTCGGAGCCAACACGGCGCTGCTGGACGCGGCCTGGGCGCAGATGCAGCCGTACGCGCCGCAACGCTACCTCGAGGAGATGCAGGGTCTCGCGGATGGTGCGGGCATTGACCTGGCGATGATCCAGCGCGCTCACGCCATCCCCGACCTGTCGGAGTTCCACTGCACCTTCTTCGCCGCATGGGGGGATGCCACCAGCGACGGGCACTTGCATCAGATCCGGGCGCTGGACTACGAGATGAACGCGGGCATCCAGAACGTGCCCGCGCTGATCGTGTGCGAGCCCGAGGGGCACAACGCCTTCGTCAGCATCGGCTGGCTGGGCTTTGTCGGCTGCGTGTCGGGCATGAGCGCCGAGCACATCGCCCTCAGTGAGATAGGCGAGCACTTCGGGGACGACGTGGAGACCCTCGCGGGGGAACCGATGCCCTTTGTGATGCGGCGCGTGCTCGAAGAAGCCGATACCATGCAGCAGGCGATCGAGATCATCCGGGAGACCACGCGCACAAGCTCGTACCTGTACTGCGTGAGTGACGCCAAGATCCCGGATGCCCGCGGCCTGCGCACCAGCCACGAGTTCTGCGAGGTCTGGGCGCCTGACGACTACGGCGAGCTGGCCCTGCCCAACGTGGTCGCCTGGTCGATGGGCGAGGAGAGCGAGTGGGACCGCAGGCTGTACGAGGTGCTCAAGCCGCTGGTCGGACAGATCAACGAGACCACGGGCATGGAGACGGTCATGCGCGAGATGGGCACGGGCAACCTGCACGCGATCCACTACGATGTGACCGATCTGGAGCTGTGGGTCGCGAACGCCACGCCGGGCCCGGATCCCAAGCCCGCCTACGATCAGCAGTTCGTGCACTTCGATCTGGCCGCGTTCCTCGAGTGACCCAGCGCCGTGGCTCCGCCGCCTTCCGGAGCGGAGCCCTACCGCATCGTTGACACCCACGGGCCGGGGCCGCGAATGAGCGCTCGGCGGGCCTCTGGGCCCCGGGCCCGGCCGGTGGGGACGACTTCAGCAGATGGTGCGCACGCTTGTCCCCCTGCGGGCGCCCCTCAGAACTCCCCCAAGTCACATGCGTGCGGCTGTGAGCGCGTGCCGGTGGCCATGTGGCAGTCATGCATGGCGCACCTCGGCGGCGCTACACCAGCTCGTCAATGGGCGTGAGCAGCGAGTAATCGCAGGTGGTGGACATCGCGTGCTGGTCGATCTCAATACCCTGCTCGGAGGCGGCGGCCATGGGGGTCAGGCCCGCGACCACCACCAGCCCGACGCGGTCCATGCCCACCGGCAGGTCGAGCAGCGGCTGGCCCGGGGAGCCCAGCGCCAGCACACCGCCCAGCCCGTGGTCCTTGAGCCGCTCGATGACCTCCAGCGCTTCATTGAGCGCGATCGCGGGGATCTCGCGGAAGCCTGCGCCGACCATGCCCGAGCCGGTGGTGGCCGCCTGATGCGACGAGGTCAGTCCGGAGTGGATGAAGATGTGCAGCGGGTCGATCGACGAGCCGGCATAGCTGACCAGCTCGACGAAGCGCAGCGGGCGCGTGTCACGCACTTCCAGCAGCCCGCCATAGATCGAGCTGGCCGGGATGTAGCGATGCAGCAGCACGCCGTTGAGCGTGACCGAGCACACCGTGCCCACCGCGACCATGCCCTCGGGGACGGGATCTCCCAGCACCTCGCCCTCCTCGGCGATGATCACCAGGTGGCTCATGCACAGCTCGGCGTCCATGACGGTCTTGGCGCACTCAAGCGCCTGCGGCAGGTCCTCGGCGCGCAGGCGCGAGACGTTGAGGATCACCTCGCCCTCGCCGGTCTCCACGTCAAAGCTGGTGGCGTAAGCGAGCCGGTCGATACGCGCGGCCACGAAACCGACCTTCTCATGCACCAGCGCGCTGGCCAGCTCCTCGCGGCCGAGGTCGGTGAGCACCCGCCCGGCGTTGCCCACCGCCAGCGTCAGGCCGCGCTCGTCCATGAACTGCAGGTGGTAGCGCACCTGACGCTCGCTCAGCTCGATGCCGAGTTTCTGCAGCTCGCGCCCGAGCGCGCGCGCCCCCAGTGGCTTTTCGTAGTCGGACAGCACGCGCAGGATGGCCACCATCTTGCGGCGCACATCGCGGTCATCGTTCAGAGGCTGCACTGAGGGCGACTGGGCCATGGCATCTCTCCGTGTAGACGTTCAAAAACTGCTCCCTTGAGGGGAGCTTGAGCGGCGGAAGGATAAGGCCTCGCGTGGGCGGTGTCAAGCGGTTGCGGATCTGCTGCGCGTGCTCCCGGTCGCCGTCGCGCTCCTACCCGGCGCACCATGGGAAGGCGCTCGTGGCCCGAGGTGCTCTGCCTACGGTGCGCTCGCGTGGAAGTGGCCTCGGACGCGGGGAGGAACATCTCCGCAGGCCCCTCGTCAGGGCGCGTCGTAGGCCGCGGCGGCGTCGATCAGGAACCGCGCGAAAACTGGCCCGACGGTCTGGTTGGCAAGCGTGTTGGGGTGCGAGTCGCCGTCGGCGTGCGAGCCCTCGTAATCCCATTGCAGCATGTTGCGGCGCACCGACCCATCGTCCGGGTGCGCCAGCGCGTCGAACAGGTCGAAGCAGACCACGTTCGGATGACCGGCGAGGTAGTCGTCGCTCTTGAGCCAGTCGGCGAAGGCGCGGGCGCGGTCGGCCTCGCTCAAGTTGGTAGCCAGCCGATGCAGCGGCGGCGGCGACATGACCACGAACAGCCGATCGGGGCGCGTGTCAAAGAAGTCGCGCATCGCGCGGTACCAGGCCCTGTACTGATTGAGCATGGTCGGACTGGTGATCGCTGAGGCCGGGAAGCACGACTTGAAGGCGATGACCTGGTGGTTGGCGAGGATCGCGGTGCGCGCGGCGTTGCTCGTGGTCCACAGGGTGTTCAGGCCATCGGGATCGGTGTTGTCGCCGGGGATGTCGTAGCTCGTGCCGGTCCACACGCCGGCGGCGTCGCGCAGGCCCTCGGAGTTGTAGCCGTGGTCCCAGAACTCGTACGCGGTGCTGTTGTCGGTGTTGTACGTGTTGATGACACCGCGCATGTTGCCCTCTTCGATCAGCCCGTTGCCGGTCGAGTGGTGCAGGAAGAACATATTGGTCAGCTCCCCGGTCGGACCGCCACCCGCCTCGGTGACTGTGATGGTGCAGCGGGCCACCAGCCTGTCGGCGCGCGCCTCGACCGTGGCGCCGCCCACCGCGGTCGCCTCGAACCGGCAGGTGGCGACGGTCGTGCCCGCCTCGCCGCCGGGGGTGATGGTACCCCCGTCGCCCGTCAGTGTCCACGTCGCCGTGAAGCCGATGGCGTGGTGGTCCTGATCGTAGCCGGAGACCTGCACCTGGCGCGACTGTCCGACCTGCAAAGTCGCGCGCGCGGGTGAGATAGTGAGCGAGGTCAGCACCGGGGGCACCGTGCGGGCGCCACTGCAACCGAGTATGCAGGCGACCAGGAGCGCGACAAGTGCCGTGCAGCCACGCGCCGCCGTCACGACATGCCGCGATGTGCAGTTCATCCGTTGCACCTCTCTGCGCGCCTCACGCGGCCTTCGGCGTCGGTATGATTGTCCGCCGGGCCTCCCGGAACCTGCCCGAATGCGTCCAACGCCTGCAGGCGGCGGGCGGAGGCGCCCGCCGTGCAGTATCGTACCGGACCACGAGCCCCCTGTCCTCGTCTCAGCCCGGTCGCTCACCGACAGCCAGGATCCACACCCGGTCGAGTTGACACTATCCGGCGCGATAGGGTATACGGTACCAGGCAGTCACCCACCCGGAGTACGTGGCCACCAGGAGCAGCCCTCCATGTCGCAGAACGTACCTGCACGCCCCACCCGCGCATGGCCCGATCGTCGGCGGCTGACCCTCTGGCTGGCGATTGCCCTCGGGGCGCTGGCGCTGATCGCACTGTGCATCGTGTTCGTGGATGAGCCCGTGGCGCAGGCCAAGCCTGCGTGGCTCAACAGCATCGGCGTCGAGGTGGTCGAAACTCTCGGCTACTGGGCGGGAGGATGGCCGTTGGCGCCGTCGCTGCTGGCGGTGGCACTGATCTACGCCGGAGTGCGCTGGCGCCGGCTGCTGCTGAGCTTCGTGGTGGCCTATCTGATGCGCACGGCGGCGGTGGAATCGCTGAAGTGGCTCACGGGCCGCCCGCGCCCCCGGCAGATGGATGGCGTGTCGGCGTTCTACGGCCCCAGCGCCGAGTTTCACTCGTTCCCCTCGGGGCACGCCGCCTTCGGCTTCATGTTCGCGGTGCTGCTCTCCGCCTACTTCCCGCGCTATCGCTGGTTGTGGTACGCGGGCGCCGTGCTCATCTGCGTCGCGCGGGTGACCTGCGACGCGCACTTCGTGTCCGACGTGATCCTCGGCGGGGTGATCGGTGCGCTCGTCGCGCTGCTGGTACTGCGCCGGTGGCCGCCCGACGCGCCGGTCGGCGTCGAGTCATCTCGTTTCGCCGGGCACGCCCCTGAGCCCACGCGCTGATCGTGGGCTCGCCCCGGGCGGAGGTCGGGCGACCGGCCTCGTGGAAGGCCTTTGTGGTCGCCTACCGCAACGTGATGGGGGAGCCCGCCCATGATATACGTCATGGTGTCGATCCTCGCCGCCCTGCTTGTGTTCGTGTGGGTCGAGCCGGCCGACGCGCAGTCGGCCGACAGGCCCGTCTTTACCCCCCTGGGCGAGGCCACGCGTGATTACGATTTCGGCTCCCTGACCAGGCTGCCCGATGGCCGCCTGTTCACCTGGTGGGCGGTGGGGAAGAGGTGGCTCAACGAGGAGGACATCGCCGATCCCGACATCCCCCAGCAGGCGTTGTGCCGATGGTCGGACGACGATGGCCGCACCTGGTCGAGCAAGCAGCTGCTCTTCGAGTTCCCGCGTGTGATCGGTGAGCGTCTGGATGGCCTGACCATGGTGGACAGCGAGGGCGTGCTGCGTATCTTCGGCATGAATCACCTCGCGCTCAACGTGCAGACCATGGCTCCGGAGGATCAGGACCGCGACATCTGGCAGTCGGTGTCGCGCGACATGGGGCGCACCTGGTCGCCCTGCGCCGAGATCGACTACGGCCACAGCACGGTCGGATGGCTGAACAACGTCACTGAGCTGTCTGATGGCCGTATCGTGCTGCCCCTAGCCTATCTGTCGGCCCGCGAAACCGGCAAGTGGATAGCCACCTGCATCTACTCCGATGACCGGGGCGACACGTGGCGGCACAGCAGATCACATCTGGTGGTGGACTCCGGGCGCGGGGACCTCGAATCGGGCGCCTGCGAGCCGGTGGTCATCGAACTTGAGCCCGGGCGGCTGTGGATGCTCATCCGCACACAGACCGGCTGGTTGTACGAGGCGTTCTCGGACGACGGCGGCGAGACCTGGTCGGCGCCGCTGCAGTCGCGCTTCAAGAGCACCAACTCACCGGCGGGCGTGTTCAAGCTCGACGACGGCCGCATCGTGCTGATGTGGAACAACTGCACCTTCGGCAATCTCGAGGACTTCCGCGGAGACCGTTCGGTAGTCGCGGCGGCGATCAGCGCCGATCAGGGCATAACCTGGCACGGCTACCGGGAGATCGCGCGCGCGGTGAGCACGTGGGCGCTGGCCTACCCCTTCGCCGCGCAGACCAACCGGGGCGACATCATTACCTACCTGCAGTTCGGCAGCCACCGCCTTCCCCCCTTCGATCCCGACTGGCTGATGGAGGTCGCCGACGCCGACGACTTCGCGAACGGCATGGATCTGTGGTCGGTGGCCGGCGCCGAGGGCGTCACGGTCGAGGAGCTGCCCGATGCGACCGGTGGGCGCGCCCTGGTCATGCGCAAGACCGCTCGCGAACGCCGGGCGGCGGTGTCGCGCAACTTCCCCTTCGGCGCGCGCGGGCGCGTTGAGCTGCGCCTGCGTCCGGTCGAGGGCTGGGGCGGGGCGTCGATCACGCTTACCGACGTCTACTCTCTCCCGCCGTTTGACCGTCCGGGCAGCTTCCGCGTTGAGATACTGGCGGACGGCACGCTGATCGCGGTGCAGCCCAACGGGGCGTCGGCTCCCGTCGCGACGGCGCCGGTGGGCGAGTGGTTCACGCTGGCCTTCGAGTGGGACTGCGCTCGACATCGTTGCGCGCTGATGCTCGACGGCACGCAGGTCGGTCGGCTGTGGCAGTTGCCGGCCCCGGACCTGGCCAAGTACCCCTCGAACGCGGCGAGCGGGCAGGCGACGTCCTACGCCCCCGGGATCTGCTACGTCCGGCTGCGGTTGAGCGCCGAGGAGACCGACGAGGCGGGGCTGGTGGTGGATCGGTTCGCGGCCGCGGTGAGCGCCGACCGGGACTGATGGCGAGCCGCGCTTGCGGCCGCGCGTGTCAGTAGGCGTAGAGCTTGCCGTAGGGCCGGGCGCTGCGCGGGTAGAGCTTGACGAACTCGTCGGGGGAGAACCGCTCCGGATCGGCGTCGAACCTTCGGCACCAGTGCGCGATGATTTCCGCGAGCGCACTCCACTCGGCCTCGCCGACGCGGCCGATGCCCACCTCGGCGCCGAGTTGGTGGTCCGCGACGTGGCCCCGGATGAACATGGCGCCCCCATGCATCCCCGTGCCGCAGTAGCGGCCGACCGGGGAGCCGTCCGCATTGCCGTGATTGAGCACCACAATGACCCCGCCCGCCATGTACTCGCCGAGGTAGTCGCCGGCGGTGGTGCCCACGACCATGACCGGCAGCTTGCTGTCGTAGGCCTTGCAGTGGATGCCGCAGCGGTATCCCACCTGCCCGCGTACCAGGATCATCCCGCCGCGCATGGAATGCCCGAGGATGTCGCCTGCGTCGCCGCCGACCACGATACGCCCCGCGTTCATGGTGTTGCCCACGCCATCCTGGACGTTGCCGTTGACGGTGATCCCGGCTCCGTCCATGAACGCCGCGAGGTCGTTGCCCGGAGTCCCGTTGATAGCGATGGTCACCCCGGCGCGCAGTCCCGCGCCGATGTAGCGCTGGCCCAGCACGTTGTCGAGCACGAACTCGCGCTCGCCGGCCTCGACGGCGGCGTGGATGCGCTCGTTCAACTCGCGGTAGTGCAGTCCGTGTGCGTCGATCTTCATACCTCAATCCCCTGGCCGGAGACGATGTGCTTGCGGTACTCGGCAGGCAGTGAGATCAGCCCGAACTCCTCGGTGAGCAGCATGTGCTTGATGTCCGACACGTCAAGCCGCCGGCGGATCAGGCCGGTGATGATGCCCGCGCGGTCGATATCATTCACGAACACCGCGCCCACGATGCGGTTGCCGCGCAGCACCACCTTGCGGTAGGTGAAGCTCGCCTCGTCGAGGTCCACGAGTTGCTCGCAGCCCTCGTCCGGCGGTTCGGTGACGCCGACGGAGATGGTGGGCAGATCGACCACGGTCACCGCGTTCATGACCAGGCCGCCGTCGAAGTGCTCATCGCCGCCCGCCATGTTGCGCCCCGCGACGGAGCCCTGGCGGAAGGCGTTGGGAAAGATAGCGATGCAGCGCTTCTCCCCCCCGATCAGCTCACGCGCCTGGGCCACGTCGCCGGCGGCGTAGATGCCCTCGGCCGAGGTGTGCATCCGGTCATCGACGATGATGCCGCGATCGACCTCGATGCCGGTGCCCCCGACGATCGCAGTGTCGGGCAGCACGCCGATGGCGAAGATGACCAGCCCGCACTCGACCTCGGAGCCATCTGTGAGCCGCGCCCCGGCGACGCGTTCGGCGCGTGTGATGATGCTCGCCACGGTCGTCCGGCAGCGCACCTGGACGCCGCTGTCGGCCAGGCGCCGCTGGGCCAGCTTCGATGCGGTGTCATCGAAGGTGGCGCTGAGCATGCGCCCCGCCAGCTCGACCACCGTGGTGCGCACATCTCGCGCGATCAGCGCCTCGACCGACTTGAGGCCGATGAGCCCTCCGCCCACCACGACCGCCGAGTCGATGTCGTGCTCGTCGATGAAGGCGCCGATGGCTTCGGCATCGTCCCAGGTGGTGAAGGTGAATACGCCGCGCGCGCCCACGCCCTGCACGTCGGCGGGAACGATCGGCCGCCCACCCACCGCGATGAGCAGCCGCTCGAAGCCGATGGTCCGGCCGTCGCCGGTCGCCACCGTGCGCGCCTGCGGATCGACCCGCGTGACCTCCACGCCGAGCATCGGGGTCACGCCCATCTGCTCGTACCAGCCCTCCGACCGGTAGCGCATCTGCTTCTCACCGACCTTGCCGCCGAGCAGATAGGTGATCAGCGGGCGCGAGTAGGTGTGTCGAGGCTCCTTCGCGATGAGGGTGATCGCGCCGTCGCGGTCCTCTGCGCGGATGGCCTCGACCGCGGCGACGGCCGCGACCGAGTTGCCGACTATCAGATACCTGGTCTCACTCGTCATCTTCGAGCACCAGCGCCTCATTCGGGCAGTTGGCGACGCAGGCGGGCAGCTCCTCGCCCAGGCACAGGTCGCACTTGGACGCGATCTGCTCGCCGCCGCGCTTGATCGCGCCGACCGGGCAGACCATGATGCACATCCAGCAGCCCACGCAGCGATCGGTGTCGCACAGCACCGCGCCGGTCTCCGGGTCACGATGCATGGCCCCGGTCATGCACGCCTCGATGCATGGCGCATCCGCGCAGTGTCGGCACTGCAGCGCGAACGCGTGGTAGCCGAGCTGCTCCACCCGCAGCCGCGGCTCGATCAGGTCGCGCTCCTCGCGGAAGGCCTTGATGATCTTCTTCGAGCGCGAGTGCTGCACCAGGCAGTGCACCTCGCACAGCCGGCAGCCGATGCAGTACTCCTCGTTGATGCGGATGCGCTTCATCACTCACTCCCCCGCGGCGGCGATGCCCAGGATGTCCAGCTCGCGATCGGTCAGGCCGACGCCACGCAGGTGATCGCGGTTGCCGCGCAGGCTCTCGATGGCATTGATGCCCATCCCGCCCATGATCTCCTTGATCTCGTGCCCCCAGCTTCGCAGCAGGTTGACCAGCCGGCGCGTGGCGATGTTGGGGTTCAGCCGCCGGGTGAGGTAGGGGTCCTGGGTGGCGATGCCCCAGTTGCATTTGCCCGTGTAGCACTTCTGGCACAGGTGGCAGCCCATCGCCACCAGCGCCGCCGTGCCGATGTAGACCGCGTCCGCGCCCAGTGCCACCGCCTTGACCACGTCGGCGGCGCAGCGGAAGCTGCCGGCTACCACCAGCGAGGCCTCCTGCCGGATGCCCTCCTCGCGCAGCCGGCTGTCCACGGCCGCGAGCGCGAACTCGATGGGGATGCCGACATTGTCGCGGATCATGGTGGGCGCCGCGCCGGTGCCGCCGCGGTAGCCGTCGATGGCCACGATGTCGGCGCCCGCGCGCACGCAGCCCGAGGCGATGGCCGCCACATTGTGCACCGCCGCGATCTTCACCGAGATCGGCTTGCGGTAGCGCGTGGCCTCCTTGATCGCGAAGATGAGCTGGCGCAGGTCCTCAATCGAGTAGATGTCGTGGTGCGGCGCGGGGGAGAGCGCGTCGGTGCCCTCGGGGATCATGCGCGTGGCCGAGATGGCCGCATCCACCTTCTCGCCCGGAAGGTGCCCGCCGATGCCCGGCTTGGCGCCCTGGCCGATCTTTATCTCGACCGCCGCCGCTGAGTCGAGGTACGCCACATCCACGCCGAAGCGTCCCGAGGCCACCTGCACGATCATGTTGTCGGCGAACTCGCGCAGGCTCTCGTGCAGGCCCCCCTCCCCGGTGTTGGCGTAGGTGCCGACCTCGCGCGCCGCCCGTGCCAGCGCCTCCGAGGCGTGATAGCTGATCGAGCCGTAGCTCATTGCCGAGAACATCACCGGTATCTGCAGTTCAAGCTGGGGCGGGATCTGCGCCTGCAGGTCCGGCTGGGCGCCGGCGAAGTCGAGCCGCCCGGGTTTGCGTCCCAGCCGGGTGAGCAGCTCCATGGGCTCGCGCAGCGGGTCGATCGAGGGGTTGGTCACCTGACTGGCGTTGAGCAACATGCGATCCCAGTAGACCGGCAGCGGCCGGTCGTTGCCCATGCCGGTGAGCAGCACGCCGCCATCCTCGGCCTGCCGATAGAGGTTGCGGATGATCTCCGGCGTCCAGTTGGCGTTGGCGCGGAACTCAAGCTGGGCCGCGCGGATCGAGATGGCCTGCGTCGGGCACAGCGAGGCGCAACGGTGGCAGCCCACGCAGCGAGTCGCGTCGCTGAACACCTGCTGCAGGTCGGCGTCGAACTCGTGCACATCGTTGGCGCACTGGCGCACGCACACCTCGCACTCGATGCAGCGCTCGGGATCGCGCTCGATCAGGAAGTCAGGTTGGACGAGCCACTTGCGCACTGCGGGTCTCTCCCGGGAAGCTGGGTTGGTGTCTCGCTCAGCCGGCCGCGACCTCGGCCCGGAGTCGTCCGACCACCGGCTCGCCCCCTTCGGGGCGCCAGACCAGCTCGGGGTCGGGGCACACCACTCGAATCGCCGCCTCCTCCGAGGCGAGGTAGAGCACGTCGCCGGCCCGCGCCGCGACCTGCGGGCGCAGCTTGATGCGGTCGGAGAAGCCGATCATGCGCCCCGTCGAACCCACCACGATCGCGAAGGGGCCGTTGAGCAACGCGCCGCCGTAGACCGTGCGGATGGCCTGCGCCTGCGCCTGTCGCTCCGGCGGCATGCGCTCGATCTCCTCCCAGAACGGCGGCGCCATGGCCGTGAAGGCCGCCTCGGGCGGCAGCCCATGCTTGCGCATAAGCAGGTCGAACAGGTAAGCGATGACCTCGGTATCGGTCTGCAGCGTGCAGTCGTAGCCGAAGTTCTTGAGATAGCGCTTGTTGATCCCGTAGGACGAGATCTCGCCGTTGTGTACGATGGCCCAGTCGAGCAGTGCGAACGGGTGCGCTCCGCCCCACCAGCCGGTGGTGTTGGTGGGGAAGCGGCCGTGGGCGATCCAGGTGTAGGCATCGTATTCGTCGAGGCGGAAGAACTCGCCGATGTCCTCGGGATAGCCCACGCCCTTGAATACGCCCATGTTGCGGCCACTGGAGAACACGAAGGCGTCCTCGACCGCCGCGTTGATGTGCATGTGCAGCGCGACGATGAGGTCGTCCTCGTCGAGGTGCCGCGCGGCGGCCAGGTCGTCGGGGTGGATGTTCACGAAGTAGCGGTGCAGGATCGGCTCGCCGCCGACGGCCGCCACCGGGCGCGTGGGGATGGGCTCAGCGTGATGGACCAGGCAGCGCTGCTCCAGCAGCGCCTCGGTCGCCGCCCGGGCCGCCGGCGTCTCGAACATCAGGTGCAGAGCGTAGCTGTCGGCGCGTTCGGGGTAGATGCCGTAGGCCGCGAAGCCTCCGCCCAGGCCGTTGGAGCGCTCGTGCATGTTGGCGACGGCGCGGATGATGGTGTCGCCTGAGAAGCGTCGGCCGCTCTCATCCATGATGCCTACGATGGCGCACGCGCCGATGTCTTTGAAGGGCAGACTCCTGGATCCCATGACCGTGACTCACTTCGCACGCCTCGGGTGGTGTCGCGAACCAGCCGCAAGGCTCTCCGCGGTGCACATTCTCGGCGGAGAGGCAAGACGGCAGTCGGCAACCGACTGCCGACCCTCATGGGCGCAGCCTACACTACCGGCGCGGCAGTTGTCAAGATCGCCCGGCACTCGGGGGTACGCGCAGCCGGGCGCAGCGGCGCTGCGCCCGGGGCTCGGCGGCTCGCAAGTTCTTCGCCTACAGATCGTAGTAGAGCACGTACTCGTGTGGATGAGGCCGCAGGTTGACCTGTGCGACCTCGTCGCGCTTGAGCGCTATCCACTCCTCGATGAGGTCGGCCGAGAACACGCCCCCCTCGAGCAGGAAGTCATGGTCGGCCTCGAGTGCGTCGAGCGCATCCGCCAGCGAAGTGGGGAGCTGGGTGATACGCGCCCGCTGCTCGGGGGCCATCTGTGTGATGTCCTCGTCGAAGGGCCCGAAGCCGTGTTCGGCGGGGTTAATGGCGCGTTTGACGCCGTCGAGGCCTGCCATGGTCATTGCCGCGAGGCTCAGGTAGGGGTTGCAGGTAGCGTCGGGCGGGCGGAACTCGATGCGATTCTCACGCTCGTTGACCGCGTAGGCGGGGACACGGATGGCGGCGGTGCGGTTGGACAGGCCGAAGAACGCGCTGATGGGCGCTTCGTATCCCGGCACCAGCCGGCGGTAGGAGTTGGTGCTCGGACTGGTGAGCGCCAGCAGCGCCGCGGCGTGCGTGAGCAATCCGCCGATCCAGTGCAGCGCCATCTCGCTCAGGTTCGCGTAGGCGCCGTCGGGGTCCCAGAACAGCGACCTGCCGTCATCGGTCACGTACTGATGCACGTGCATGCCGTTGCCGGCCTCGCCGAACATGGGCTTGGGCATGAAGGTCGCCGACATGCCCGCACGGTCGGCGATGTTGCTGATAAGATACTTCATCTCCATGACCGCATCGGCCATCTTCAGCAGCGGCCCGAAGCCCACCTCGACCTCCACCTGCCCCGGCGCCCCGACCTCGTGGTGATGGTAGTGCACCGGCACGCCCGCGGCCTCGATGGCCAGGAGCATCTCGGTGCGCAGGTCGTTCAACCGGTCACGCGGGGGCGCCGCGTGGTAGCCCCCGTGCGTGTCAATGGTGTGGCCCAGGCGCGGCTCGCCCTCTGCGGGCGTGTGCCATGAAGCCTCTGTCGAGTCCACCTCGAAACCCGCGGCGCTGATCTCCGACCGATATGCCGCGCTTGAGAATACGTAGAACTCCATCTCGGGCGAGAACACCGGGTAGCCGGAGGTAACGACCTCCGAGAAGTACTTCTCGGCTCGCCGCGCGACCCCCCGTGGATCGCGCACGTAGGCCTGCCCGTCGGTCGGCTCGACGATATCGCAGATGAAGCTGAGGGTCGTCGCCCGACAGAAGGGATCGAGCATCCCGGTGCTCAGGTCGGGAACGACCCGCATGTCCCCGGCCTCGACGCTCTTGTAGCCGACATAGCTGGAAGTGTCCACCCCGCTGCCACGTAGCAACGCTTCCTCGGTGAGGTGGCTGGCCGGAAGCGTCACGTGACGGCGTCGCCCCAGCAGATCAACGGTCTTCAGGTCCACCATCTGGACCGCTTCAGAGACCACGAATTCGAGTGCTTCACTGGCGTCTGCGAACATGATCGCGCCCTCTCCCTGATGCGCCGGTTGATTTGTGCACGACATGATAGCGCGATTCGGCGTCCGGATTCAACTGTCGGCATAATGTTCACCGCACTCCTGCGGGCACCCGGGCCGTATCCGCAGGTTTGCTCAGACGGCCTGCGCGATTGCCGATGATGTACTGGAGATGCCTGGCAAGCACAGGATGCGCGCCCCCCGGAAACCGCGGGGGAGTGGGGAGTGAGTGAACCCAACGAGCGCCGGTGGCGGAGGACAGCACGGCGTCACGTATTGCAGTCGCGCGACTGCCCGAACGCAGCGGCCGCCTGGTCACGGTCGCCGAGGACGGCTTGCGGCCGATGGCGCTGGCCACGCCGGAGGTGGACGTGGCGCTGATCGACCGGCTGATGCCCGGCACCGACGACTACGTCGCCGGGCCCGTCGTGGACCACCGCGGGCTGGTCGAGCGCGTCGCCTCCCTGCTCGTGCGAAGGGTCGCGTGAGGGCGCAGGCCAACTCGGCGGTAGCGGCGAATACATCGGCCACGAGGTGCGCCCCATCTCCGGCATCCGCCGCCGAGGAGGCAGCACGATGAACGTCAGCGTCCCTCTGATCCTGTGCGCACTGCTGCTGTGCGCCCCGCTCGTCGGCGCTCAGACGCGCGAGTGGTGGAATCCCGGCTGGAGTTACCGGACCACCGTTGCGCGGCCGACGCCCTTCCGCGATGACGCGCCGCGCGCGGTCGCGGCGGCCATCGACTTCCCGCTGCTGCTGCAGCGCGCCGGTGTCGCCGGGGAGTTCGACCCGGCCTCAGTGCGCGTGGTCGATCCGGCCACGGGGACCCAGGTGCCCTGCGCGCTGCGCACTGAGTGGGACCCGTGCAGCCATCGCGAGGTGGACTACCTGGCGTGGTGGGCGCGTCCGCGCGCGGGCGAGATCGGCAAGTTTGATGTATACTTCGACACCGCCGACCGCGCCGTCGCGCCCGCCGAGTACCGCGCCGACGAGCTGCCGCCTGAGGAGCTGCTCGCCAACCCCGGCTTCGAGGACGAGGAGGGCGGCCTGCCCGCGGGTTGGTCGATCTCCGTCCCTGAGCTGGCCTCGTTGGGCCGTTGCGCGCACACCGTAGGTGAGCGCTCTCTGCGCCTGCACGTGGATGCGCGGACCGACGAGGGACTTCCCCGCGAGGTCGCCATCTCGCAGCGGGTCGATGTACGCGAGTTCGCCGGTCAGGAGGTGCGCTTTGCCTGCTCGCTGTGGCCTGAGCGCGGCAAGTTCGGGACGCCCATGACCGTCGAGCTGGTGCAGCTTCGCGCCGACGGCTCGCGTATCCCTGAGTTCGCGATCCAACCGCGCTGGCTGACCGTCGAGATGGCCGAGGGGCAGCTCGTCGAGTTCGCCGAGCACGGACGCATCAACCCCGAGGCCGCCACCATCGAGGTCATCATACGCCTGCGCCTCTACGCCCGGGCGGCGTTCGATGGCACCGCGCCCACCGATGACGAGCGCGAGTACACCGTCTGGCTCGACCGTGTGAGCCTGCGCCCGGGCGAGCGCTGGCCGTGGCCGGAGGCGGCGCACGAGTGCTTCGCTGAGGGTGCTCTGACCGACGCTCCCGTCAACCGGGCCATCGACTTCACCGGCGATCGTATGCTGATGTTCACCGGCGCTTCCGAGGGCACTCTGACCGGCGGGCGCTACAACCCGAACCTGCGCTCCGTCCACTGGGGCCCCACCGCCGGAACGCTGGAGATGTGGGTAAGGCCCCACTGGTCCTCGGGCGATGACGGGGTGCACACGCTCTTCTACGCGAAGGCGTACATGCACCGGCTGCAGTCGCGGCTGCGTGTACTTGGCGGCGACAATGCCGCGCTGGAGTTCACCATCTCCGATGCCGCCCGGCAGAACCACACGGTCCGCGGGCCGGTGACGCTGGAGGCGGAACGCTGGCACCACGTGGCCGTCACCTGGGATCTGCCGCGCGCGCACCTGCAGCTCTTCCTCGATGGCGCGCTCATCGCCACCGAGGGACCGGGCGCCGATCCCTGGCCGTGTACCGACGACCCCAACGACCCCGACATCGAACTCGGCCAGGGCACCAGCCCGGACGATCGGCGCTCTATCCCCATGCAGGCCACCATCGGGGCGGGGGCGTCCGGCTCGTACACCGCCGACGCGGTGATCGACGAGGTGCGCATCTCCGACGTGGTGCGCTACACCGGCGCCTTCGAGCCGCCGGTGACCGAATTCGCCGTCGATGACGCCACCCGCGCGCTCTTCCACTTCGACCACGAGAAGCACGGCACGCACGCCGGCGACGACCGCTTCGTCGAGGGGTTCTTCGTATGCGAGGAGCAGCCGCGGGAGGAAGCGGTCCCGTTCGCCGTCAACCGGGGCGGCGGGGTGCAGGAGCGTATGCTCGTCGTCGCGCCCCACGCCTCCGAGCAGTTGTGGGAGCGCAACCGGGTGCACACCAGGCTTCCGGTCGTGCGCCCCGAGCGCGAGCTGCCCGATCCGCGCTTCGTCGAGCTGCGCCGGCGCTCGATCATGCGCACCGTCACCGGAGACGCCGAGCCGCTGTCGGTTGAAGTCGGCGGCGATTTTGTCCCGCTGATGCTCTCGTCGAGCTTCCGCCGCGCTGATGAGGCGGGCGAGGCGACCACCTTGATCCCGCGCTGGCGAGCGGGCGACGCGGTAGTGCCCTTCAGCTTCGAGGACCTGCAGGCCACGCTCGCGCCCGGCGCCGAGACCGACGCTGCGCGCGCGCTGGAGATCTTCCGCTACGCGCTGGAGACCACCAACTACTACGATGCGCGCTACTGCGAGAGCGTCGGAGCCACGCAGCGCAACCGGGTGTCATACACACTGATCCGCGCGCTCAACATCTACCCCTTCGACCAGTGCGGGCCGCTCAATCACATGCTGCGCTACCTGCTCATCGCCGGCGGTATCTCCAGCAACAACGCGCCCGGCACCCACCATCAGTTCGAGCAGGCTCACTTCGACGGCAGCCTGCGTCTGCTTGACCTCTCACCACGCCAGTACTGGCTCGACCGCGACAATCAGACCGTCATCAGCCTGCGCCGCATGACCGAGGACCCGTGGCTGAAGATCCGTCAGGGCGGCGACATCAACGCCTGGATGCCCGGCATCCGCAGCTCCGCCACCTTCGGGAGCGTGGCCAAGCATCATCGCATCGACGTCCCCCTCCGTCCCGGCGAACGCATCAGCTTTGGCTGGCACAACGAGGGCCGCTGGATGGAGCTGGGCGCCGAACGCAGGCCGGTCCATCCTGCGCGCATCCCACCCTTCTACGGCAACGGCGCGCTCATCTGGGAGCCCACCGACACCGCCGGTGAGGCCGCGACGCTCGACAACCTCGCGCTCGACGATGGCGTCCTGCGCCCGATCGACGCGCAGGCTCCGGCGACGCTCATCTACCGCGTACGCCTGCCCTATGTCATCTCGGCGGCACGGTTGCTCGGGCAGCTATCCGGTGCGGCCACGGTCGCGGTCTCCTGGGACGATGGTGCGACCTGGACTGAGGTGGCGCAGGCGGCGGACGCGCTGGATGTCGATCTGTCCGCCCCGGTGATGAACCGCTACAACTACCGGTTGCGCATGGAGCTGGCGCCGGGCGCCTCGCTCGCGGGGGTGCGGGTACGCACGGTCTTCTGCGTCTCGCCGCTGTCGCTGCCGGGCACGCTGGACCTCGGCCAGAATGACCTCAGCTTCGTCGCCGGGCCGGTCACCGAGCCGGTCGTGGCGGAGCTGGCGTGGCTGGAGCGCTACCGCAGCGACCTCGGGGTCTCGCTCAACGCGCTGGGCTTCTACCTCATGGACGACGAGAACCGTCGCGACCTGTATGTCACGCGTCCGGGCGAGGCCTTGCCCGTCGAGGTCACGGTTGAGGGCCGAGCCTTCGCCGGCGAAGTTGCACTTGAGGGCCTGCCCGCCGGCTGGGTCGCCGAGCCCGCGGCGCCGCTGCGTACCGACGGCGCGCCGACCAGCGTCGGCTTCACACTGACCCCATCCGGCCAGGCGGGGGAGATCGTGCCCTTCGAGGTCGTGGTGCGCGAGGGGGAGCGCGAGCGCCGCGTGCCCGCGCAGGTACTGATCGCCGACGCCGCGCTGGTCGCCGAGGCCGAGGACGTAGACTTCGAGGGCCCGGTCCGGGTGGTTGAGGCGCCCGAGGACAGCGGCGGGCGGCGTGTCGAGCTGGCCGATGACGCCACGCTGACCTTCGTGGCCGACGCCCGACGAGCCGGAGAGCACGCCCTGTGGGTGCGCATGCTCATCCCCGAGGGTACCAGCACCCGCATGACCCTCACCGTCAACGGCGAGGCGCGTGACGTGCGCGTAACCTCCATGATCGGCTTCAGCGACTGGGAGAGCAGGACTCACGCGAACACCAAGCTGTTTGCGCACTACGGTGAGGCGCGCCGCTTCCCGGCGTGGTACCGCGTGCCCGACCTCGAGCTTCCTGCCGGTGAGAGCACCATCGCCATCACCGCGCACGCCGGCGCGCGCTTCGATGCCGCGCTGGTGCTGCCGCAGACGTCCGAGGTCGATCGCGCGGCCATGAACCTGCTGATGACCTGGAACTTCGCGCCGTGGCTGCTGCCGATGCAGGACCGCGGGCAGGAGCCGGCCGGCCGCGCCGCGAAGTGATTGTCGGCCCGCGAACCGGCTCGTGAGCGTGTGGCACCGACCCTGCAGGCGGGGCGCGTGCTGCGCGACTGGTCCGGCGGGAAGTCATTGGCGCATCAAACCCGGGTGCGGGCTCCCTCACCGGCACATGTTGTCAGCACCAACCGGAGACGTGGAGCAGAAGGACATGGAGCGACGGGAGTTCATCGCCCGGCTGGTGGCGATGGGGTTGACGGCCGCCGCCGGGATAGCCTTCGCCGAGGACGCTCCCGAGCCCGCGCCCACGCTGCCGCGCCGCCCGTTCAAGCCCGGCGGGCCCGGGCTGTCCATCATCGGCTTCGGCGGCCTGTTGCTGCGCGGCATGGAGCAACAGCAGGCCGACGACATCGTGGCGTGGGCCGTCGATCGCGGCGTCAACTACTTCGACGTGGCGCCCACCTACGGCGACTCACAGGACCTGCTCGGGCCCGCGCTCGAGCCGTTCCGGGACAACTGCTTCCTCGCCTGCAAGACCACGCAGCGCGAGGCCGCAAGTGCGCGCGAGGAGCTGGAAGGCTCGTTGCGGGCGCTGCGCACCGACCACGTGGACCTCTATCAGCTCCACGCGCTCACGAAGATCGAGGACGTCGAGACCGTCTTCGGCCCCGGCGGCGCGATGGAGGCCTTCATCGCTGCGCGCGCTGAGGGCAAGGTACGCCACATCGGCTTCTCGGCGCACTCCGAGGAGGCGGCGCTGGCGGCCATGGACCGCTTCGACTTCGACAGCGTTCTGTTCCCAATCAACTGTGTCTGCATCGAGAACGCGAACTTCGGCCCGGCGGTGATCGCCAAGGCGCAGGAGATCGGCACCACGATCCTGGCCATCAAGGGCCTGGCGTGGCGACCCGTGACCGACGCGCGCGACAGGCCCTATCCGAATTGCTGGTACCGGCCCGTCGAGGCCCCGGACCTCGCGCGTCTGGCGCTGAGCTACACGCTCGACCTGCCCGTCGCGGCGGCGGTCTCGCCGGCGGCGGCGGAGTTGCTCATACTTGCGGTCGAGGTGGGCCGACGTTACCGTCCGCTTACCGACGACGAGCGCTCCGGCCTGCTGGCCCGCGTCGAGGGCGTCCCGCCGATCTTCCCGCAGTAGCGGGCGCCCTGCGGAGGCTCCTGGCTTCCGGCAGGCGTGACGCGGGCCTTCTCCGGAACGGAGGGGCAGCCCGAGCGACGGACGCGCCGCGTCCGTCCGAGGGCGGGGGAGGTCCGGCTCCCGCAATGTCTGACTCAGGATCAGTCGATGCCACATCCCAACCACGGACGGCTCCGGTCGTCCTTCCACGGAGGTCTCACCATGCACGAGGTTCTGTTCGCCTCGGCGCACGTGCCCAGGCTCGAGCGCGATGTATCGCTCCCGGCCCGCTTCGAGCGCCTGCTGGAGCGCTGCAACTACGGCGACCGCTTCGAGGGCAAACGCGTCGCCATCAAGATGCACGTCGGGAGCGCCATCGGCTTCTACACCATCCACCCGATCTTTGTGCGCACCCTGGTAGATGCGGTGAGGGAAGCCGGAGGCAAGCCCTACCTCACCGACGGCAGCTTCTCCACCGACGCCGCCACCGCGCGCGGCTACGTCCCGGAGGTCGTGGGCGCGCGCGTGGTCGGGGCGGGCGGCGAGCATGACCGGTACCTGCGCACGGTCACCACCGAGCTGCCGGAGCTGGGCGACATCGAACTGTGCGGCAACATCGTGGACGCGGACGGGCTGATCGTCTTCAGCCATGGCAAGGGCCACGGCAACTCCGGCTTCGGTGGCGCCATCAAGAACATCGCCATGGGCTGCGTCAGCTACCCCACACGCGGCAAAATCCACGCGCTCATGCGCGGTCATTTCGAGTGGGACGGCGAACTGTGCACCCACTGTGAGCAGTGCATCTCGGGCTGCCCGACCGGCGCGATCAAGTTCGATGACCAGGGCGAGCTGGTCATCTTCGACCACCACTGCCGCTACTGTATGCATTGCACCATCTCGTGTCCCGTTGGCGCGATCACCATGGAGGAGCCGATCGAGAAGTTCGAGCTGTTCCAGGCCGGGATGGCGGCTACGTGCAAGGAGGCGCTCAAGTTCTTCGACCCCGCGGCGGTGCACTACGTCACCGTGCTGACCAACATCACGCCCCTGTGCGACTGCTGGGGGTTCTCGACCCGGCCACTGGTGCCCGACATCGGCATCATCGCCTGCGACAACATCGTCGCGGTCGAGCAGGCGGCACTGGACATGATCCGCCACGAGGACTACATCCCGGGGACCCTGCCCGACCAGTACACCACCATGGGCGACGAGGGGCACCTGTTCCAGCGCATCCATGGCAAGGACCCCTACGAGCAGGTCCGCCAGGCTGAGAAGCTGGGTCTGGGCAACCCGCAGTACCGCCTCGTTGAGGTGCAGTAGCTCCATCACGGCCACGAGGCGCGCGACCGCGGCTACTGCGGGGGCGGCAGCGCAACGGGGAGATCCGCCTCCCCGAGCTGCGCGAAGCACTCGTTAGTGCGTACGAAGGCCAGCAACAGCCGGTCCAGGTTAGGTTTCTGGCTGTGATAGCAGCGAATGGCCGCGTCCTTGGCGTGTTCCTCAGTGGGGCTCAGTGGCAGCTCCAGCCATGTACGGTCGTTCAGCGCCGCCGGCGGCAGGAGGCCCAGCGCGGGTGAGTAGCCGCGCGGCGTCGGCCAGTGCGGCCAGTGGATCAGGTAACCGTAGACACTCAGCTCGCGGGTCCACGCCGTCCCCTGGGCCAGCAGCCCCGCCACGGCCGCGACCGTGATCTCTGCGGTGGCCCGATGGTCCGGGTGAATGTCCTCGGGCAGCACGACGAACAGCATGGTCGGGCGCGTGCGTGACAGCAGCGCTTCCATGTCGGCCCGGAGCTGCTCGCCGCAGTACACCGCGTCGGGTGTGAAGGCCCGTGAGTAGGGACAGGCACAGGCGCCGGTGTACGGTGAGGTATACGGCCGCTCCGGGGACCAGTGTTCAGGCGTGAGCAGCTCCTGCAGACCATTGTTCGGGTAGCCCAGGAAGTGCACGTGACGCGGGGGCACTCCCAGTGCCGCGAGCGCCGCCAGAGTCTCCCGTTGGCGGATCTCTCCCAGGCCGCGGTACTGCACGGGCGTGCGCCGCGCCACCTTCCCGGCGAAGATCAGCGACAGTTCCGAGGCGTCGCCGTTGGTCAGCAGACCCACCTGCAGGTCCGCTCCGGCCACCACGGAGCGCCGGATCAGCCCCGCGCACCCCAGGACCTCATCATCGGGATGGGGCGCGATCACCAGCACGCGATCATCCGCGGTCGGCGCCGGCAGCTCGCCCGACCACTGCGTGATGCGCAGGAGGTGCTCCCAGGCGAAGTGCCCTGAAATATGCAGGATCGCGAGCGTCACGGCGGCGAACACCATCGCCACCACGAGTGCCTCGCGCTTCGTCCCTCTCCCCCTGCTCAGGCGAATCAGCATGTCAATCACAGGTCTCGTGCGGGAGAGGGGCACTCCTCCCGGCGCCCGGACTTCACCGGCGCAGGTCGAAGCACAGCAGGTTCCCGTCGAGGTCACGAACGTAGACGCGCCTGTCCGCCAGCGCCACATGCGGCCATGTGTGCGCCGACCCCACGCCCGGGCGCACGGACAGCTCGGTGTACATGTTCGGCGACCGCGCGGCGCTCTCGCATAGCGTCAGCCGCCGGTTGCCCAGGACGATCAGCCGATCGTCGCCGGTCAGGATCAACGAGGCGTCATCGCTGAATGAGCCGCCCTGCCACAGGAGCCGTCCGGTCTCCCAGTCGAGGCAGCGCAGCTTCTGCCAGGCGAAGTAGACGCGTCCACCGTGGATGACCGGCGTGCACACCTTCGAGTACTGGCCCTTCGCCTCCCACACCAGCTCGGCGCCCCCCGGCGTCACCCGCACGCGCGCTGCGCGCTGCTGGCTGTAGCCGCTGGTGAGCAGCACGCTGTCACCGAACGCCACCGGGCTGGCGATGGAGTTCGCGTAGGCGGTCTCCCACGGGAACTCGGCCATCGTCTCGCCCTCATGGCCGGCGTCCAGCCGCGCCACCAGCAGGCGGCGCAGCGTCAGCACCGCTACGCACGGCACGCCTTCGACGGTCATCAGCGCCAGGCCCGCGGTGTGGCCCGCCGGGTCGGCGCGCTGCGACGTCCATATCTGCTCGCCGGTGCGCTTGTCGAAGGCGATCAGACTCCCCGTCGGGGCCCCCACCTCGACGATGAGCCACTCGCCCCTCACCAGCGGCGAAGTGGTGTAGCCGTAGTCGCGCAGGCCGCCGCTCACCTTCGGGCGCTGGCCTGCGCCGAAGCTGTCGTACAGATTGAGGCCCCAGATGCGCTCCCCCCCTCGCCGCGTGTCCCAGCAGTTGAGGTCGCCGTCGATGCTCAGCGTGTAGAGCAGGCCGGTCTCGGGGTCGAATTCGGGCGTGGAGGATGGACCGCGGTAGAGGCTCTCGTCGCCGGCGTGGAAGCGCCCCCACTTCGGGCAGGGATAGTCCCGGCTCCAGAGCAGCTCACCGGTCGCGGCATCGCGGCACTGCACGTGGTCGGCGTCATCGCTCCAGCCGATGGTGTAGAGACGCCCACCCGCGACGATGGGCGAGCTGCCTCCGGCGCCCACCTGTGCGCTCCATGCCGGGTCGCCGGGCGGCCACGCGCCCTCTTCCCACCCGGAAGTCTCAGCCGTAATGTCGGTGCGCTCCGGTCCGCGCCAGTGCGGCCAGTCGTCGGCGACGGCCAGCGTCGGGAGCGCTACGAGCAGCAGAACGATTCGGGTCATCGCGCGGCTCCCTCATGCCGGGGAACAGTCACAGGCTCGAAACCTGCGCCACCAGGTGATGCCTTGGCTTCGGCGCGCCCACCGGTCGTCCACCGTTCGCGGTCTGCCGTTCGCTCAGAGCCGGTAGCCGGCGGCTAACCCGTCTTTCCCCCGCGGTGCACCGGCACGCGTATGCCCAGGGTGTACGAGTCCCAGATCGCGTGCAGGAACTCCGAGGTGCTGATGCTGTCCTCCAGCGGACAGATCAGCGGCTCGTCGCGCAGGATCGCGCCCAGGATGTTCGCGGTGCGCGTGTGATCGCCGTGGCCGGTATCCGAGCCCGCCTCGATGGGTCGCTCGCCATCGGCGTCGGCGATCACCCCGGTGTACTCGCCCTTCTGGTTCATCACCGTGTGAATGGTGCCCTTCGTGCCCTGGAGCACCACCACGGTCGGGTTGCGCAGGCCATCAGGCGGCGAAACCCCCGCGACCATGGTACACGCGCCACCGCCCTCAAAGGTCGCGACGGCGCTGATGCCGTAGCGGCGGCGGTAGGCGAAGACCTCGTCGGCATCGCCCATGAAGTAGCGCGCCAGATCGAACACATGCGTTGGCCCCGCAGCTTCGGAGGACGGGATGTAACGCCCTCCCAGGTCCGAGAGCATCCCGTAGCCGGGTGCCTGGCGACGCGCGATCCCCTGCTCCACCGGCTCCCCGTGCATGGGGTGGTTCCAGGTGAACTGCCCGGCGAAGATCTCGCCGATCGCCCCTTCACTGACGAGCCGCCGGGCCGCGACGTTCACCGGGTAGTAGCGCAGTGAGTAGGCCACCGCGACCCTGGGCTCGGGGCAGCGCATGCGCCAGTAACGCAGCAGGCGGCACTCCTCGAGCGTGTAGCCGGTCGGCTTCTCAGTGACGATGTGCTTGCCCGCCTGCAGCGCAGCGATGATCTGCTCGGCATGCAGGTGGCTGGGGGTGCAGATGTCCACGATGTCGATGTCGTCGCGCTCGAGCGCGTCCTCGTAGCGCGTCGAGATCGGCGTGTCGGGCGGCAGCTCAAGCTGCTCGCGCGCCTCCTCCGCGAGTGACTCGTCGAGGTCCACGAGCATGACCACCTCGGCCTCCGGGTGGCCCTGCCACGCCCGGATGTGTCCGCGCGAGACCTTGCCGCTGCCGATGATCGCGACTTTCATGGCGACGATCCTCCTCGAGAAGTCGCAAGTCGCAAGTCGCAAGTCACAAGTCGCAAGTCGTAAGCTGACGGTGACGGCATGTGCGGGCCAGGCGCATGGACCGCGATTCTGCCCGCACTCCCTACCCCGGCGGGCCAGCAATCATCCCGATGACGATCCACATGGCCTGGGTCAACGCCCCACCGAGCACCAGCCCCAGAAACAGCGGGCGCAGGTGCAGGTAGCTGCGCGGGCCCGAGTACTTGGTGATCACGCGCGCGACGATCCAGCCGATCATCACCGAGAACCACTGCGCGGTGATCTGCCACCCGCACGGGATGAGCATGCCCAGCGGATGCACCGGCCACCACATGAACTGGCGGTACATGAACTGGAGCGCCCACATCAGCCCCGCGCCCAGCAGCATCCAGTGGAAGCTCAGCGCCGGGTTGGGCTGGTCGATCATGCGCATCGCCCACAGCACTCCGTAGTAGGGCGAGCCCATGCCGCCGGAATGCTGCTGCCAGCGTGACGTGGTGGACAACATCAGGCTCTCGTTGTACGCCAGGTGCATGAGCGCGATTGAGTTGATGGCGATCAGGGCGGCGCCGGCGACCATGAGCGCGGTAATGAAGCGCCGGTCGCCGAACCGCTCGGTGTCGGCGATCTTCAGGCCGTGAATGGCCTGAGGCTGCAGCGCATGGCGCTTGTACCATGAGAACATGGTGTTGAAGAAGCCGATCAGCGCCATGTTGCGCAGGCCGATCTCGCGTGCGGGCATCACGCCGGTGAGGAACTGGGCGGGCAGATTGTCGATCTGCAGCGCCGGCAGGCCCGACTGAGCGGTGAGCAGCGCGAAGCCGAAGGTCAGCGCCAGTGTGGCCAGCATGAAGCTCAGTGCCACCCACAGGCTGATGCCCGCTGAGACGCTCCACCAGCACATCGCCAGCAGCCCCAGCACGAACGCGGCCAGCATCCACCGGTCGGGATGCCGGCGCCGGGCCGGCCCGCGGCGCAGGTCCTCCCACAGATCGCGCACCATCTGCCCGATCTCGCCGCGTGAGGCCCAGAACACGAAGCTCAGCAGGCCGAGGTAGGCGCCGCCCTGGATGTCCTTCTGGCTGCCCCAGCGGCTCCAGCGCAGCGGGCCCAGCGTCGGGTCCCCGAGGAACCGAGACAGCACCATGATCCCGATCATCAGCAGGAAGAAGGCGAAGATGCCCAGCGCGATCGCAGACGGCATCAGATAGGCGATGCCGATCAGCGGCAGGTCTACCCACGCTCGCGACCACGATGCCCCGGCGAGGATGTTCCACGGCGCGTTCTCGAACAGCACGCTCAGGGTGAAGTTGCGCGGGATCTCGGGGACCGCCGGTATGTAGCGGTGCAGGCCGTTGATGCTCTCCAGCAACGCCACCACGCCGATGCCGATGCCCATCAGGCGGGTGCGGCCGGAGGTCTCGGCCATGCCGAAATGCCCGTGACCGGCGACGAACATGGGGATCTCGGCCAGCGGGAAGGGCAGGCGCTCGTGGTCGATCCAGCGGCGCCGGAAGATGCCGAGCATGGCGATGCCGGTGACCAGGTAGAGCAGCGCCAGCACGCCCCAGCGCATCAACGGCCCCCTCCACAGCTCCCAGGGGATGCCGCCGGGGGTGCGCGCGCCCTCGAAGAAGCCGCGGGCGGCGACCTCGTTGGTGATCTGCAGTGTCTCGGCGATCGCCGGGATGGCCTCATCCTCGAAGCGGTTGGCGGAGGTGGCGAAGTAGCGCAGCGAGGGAATGATCTGCGGGATCTGCAGCACGGTAAAGGTGGTCGCGAAGCCGCCGATACTCACCGTGAGCGCATACAGCAGCAGGCCACCGCGCACCAGCCGCTCGGCGCCGCCGAACCAGCGTCGGGCCATGGGCGCGATTATCCAGCACACGAAGGCGAGCAGCGCCAGCGGGCCCGCGGGCAAGTAGCCTCCGACCGGATCGCCGGCGCGGTACACGTACATGACCCAGGGGACCGCCGCGACGAAGCCGATGGCCAGCGCGCACACGAACACGACCGCCCCGACGCTCAGTCGGGGCACGTCATCGTGCGTCGCGACATTCCGTGTCTGCTGCGCGCGCGCCACTGTATCGTCCCGGCTCGGTCGGAGGATGGCCCGGCGCGGGTTTCGTCCCGAGCGTGTGCCATCCCTCCGCGCGCGCCCGGAGCGATGGCGAAAGGACCGACACAGCGCGCCACACAGCTCGCCGCCGGCACCGGCGGGATATCCCCTCAGTGCCGGACCACGAGAGCTTGGGCGTAAGACTCGATCTATTGGAGTGACGACGATGGTGCAACTTGCCGAGCGGCCACAGGCGACCGAGAGCGCCCCGCCCCTGCTGCTGCTGGTGGACGACGATCCGAATCACCGCGAGATCTATCAGCGCCGACTGCAGCGCCGTGGCTATCGCGTGCGCGTGGCCGGGAGTGCCGACGCGGCCGTGGCGGCGCTGCGCGAGAGCATGCCGGCCGCGGTGGTGCTTGACATCGTCATGCCCGCGCGTGACGGCCTCAGTGCGTTGCAGGAGATGATCGCACTCAGGCCCGATCTGCCCGTCATCATCCACAGCGCCTATCCGGTCTTCCGCGACGACTTCACCGCGTGGATAGCCGACGCCTACGTGGAGAAGAGCTGCGACATCGAGCCGCTCTTGAGGGTGCTGGAGCGCACCCTGAGCCCGGCGGCGTAGTCGGGAGTTGGCGGCTCACTACCGATGGCACGCCGCCCCGCCGCCGCGCCTGGCCAGGTACTGCTGGTGGTAGTCCTCGGCGCGCCAGAAGGTCGGCGCGGACTCGATGGCCGTCGCCACCGGCCGGCTCAGCTCGCCCGCAGCGTCCAGTGCGGCCTTCGATGCCTCCGCCAGCCGCTTCTGCTCAGGGGTGTGGTAGAAGATGACCGACCGGTACTGATAACCGTAGTCCGGGCCCTGGCGGTTGATCTGCGTGGGGTCGTGGATGCGCCAGAATACCCTCAGCAGTTCCTCGTAGCTCACCCGCGCGGGGTCGTACCGCACCTGCACGACCTCGGCGTGGCCGGTGCGGTCGGTGCACACCTGCCGGTAGGTCGGGTTCTCGACATGTCCACCCGCATATCCGGCCACCGTCTCGGTCACGCCCTTAACCTGCCGGAACGCCTCCTCGACGCCCCAGAAGCAGCCTGCGCCGAAGGTCGCCGTCGCCATCGCTCCATCACTCCCCGTCGCCCCGGTGTCCGCCGTCTGCGCACTCGTGGCGGGTGCCACGGCCTCGCCCTCCACCGTGACGCAGCCCCATGCCAGCGCGATGATCACGCCCGTCGTCACCGTCATCGCGATCCCGGAGAGGACACCACCGGCTCTCATCTGCTCGAACACCCCGGGCACCTCCGTGACCTGCGACCATGGCGAATGCTCCGCTGATGTGACTCCTCGCCCGGCGTTTGCCGTCCCCGGGCGGTAGCCAGATGCGTCCCCCTGCGAAATGATAGACGTGAGCGCGCCCCGCGGCGTTCGTGCGCGGTGGGCGAGCACGAACACTTCGGCGCCCGGGCTGCGCTGTATCGCGCCGCCAGGGCGGGGAGTCGCCGCGACGGGCGCGCAGGGCCACGAGGTGACGCGCGCCGTCGGAGCGAAATGAGCAATGATGGCTTTCGCGCGAGAATACCGTTGCGCACGGAGGACGCCATGAGGAGCCTGAGCCACGTCGCGTTCGTGCTGTTGTTCCTCGGTGCCACCGCCGCCGCCCCGGCCGCCCCCACCCGCATCCAGAGCCGGCTGATGAACCTTCAGCCCAATGGACTGGCGGTCTCGCCCGGCGGCCATCAGCTCGCGGTCATCAACTTCAACGGGCTGCGCCTGCACGCCATCGACGGTGACGGGCATATCGGAGGCACCGTCGCCACCGTCAATCTCCGCAACCTCAGCCACGTCGCCTTCAACGGCAGCGGCAGCAAGATCATCTGCACCGACAACAGCAACCACATCTATCTTATCCGGCGCGACACCTGGGAGGTCACGACGCTCGAGCGACCCCGGGGGAACGACGCCAAGGGCCTGGCTATGTCCACCCCGCGCCGCGAGGCCTACGTCATTGACAGCAACGGCTGGCTGACCGTCGTGGACCTGCCGACCGCCGCTGTCGTGGACGAGTACAGGCCGGAGATGGGCACCGAATGGCACGGGCGCGACGTGTGCGCCTTCGCCAATGGCGCGCGGCTGGGCATCGCCATGAGCCGCCTTGGCTCCGGCGCCCCAGGCGTGGTGCTGGCCCTGATTAACACCCCCGGGGACCGCCATGCGGACCTGGAACGCATCCTGGCGTGCACGGCTCCGGTCGCCTGCTGCGTGGGGCCCGACGAGGATTACGTCACGGCCATTGAGAGCGATCTGAGCGTGCTGCAGATGATGAACGTCTACGATGGGACCCGGGCGACCGTTGAGTTCAGTGACCTGACCATGCCGGTGGACGTGGCGGCGTCGGCGGGGTTCGTGTGGACGGTCATCGCGGACTACGCCGAGCAGAAGCTGAAGGCTGTCATCGGCGACGACCTGCGCGCCTGGCTGATGCCGGGGCCACGGCCCATCGTCATGGACTACGACGTGCCGCTCAGCGGCCGCCCGCAGGGCGTGGTCACTCACCCCGAGAAGCAGATCGCCTACGTGTGGTCGTGGGAGGACCGCCGCATCGATGTGGTGCGCCTTGGGCGGCCGCCCGAGTGAGCCGCTCCCCGCGCACGCGGGCGGCCGCCCGCACTCAGCCCGGTCCGCGCGCTACCCGATGATCACCATCTCGCGGCTGGAGATCGACTCCGCCTCGGCCTTGACGATGCGCACAGATTCGCGCGCCGACTGCGGCGTTACTCGCTCAGGCGGCTGCCCCGATTCAATGCACTCGACGAAGTAGGCCAGCTCGTTCTCGTAGCCGGTCCCGGCCTCATACTCGGGCGTCATCGGCTCGCCGTCGGCGGGGTAGAACTGCAGCGCGGGGTCTCTTGCGAGGCTGAACACCAGCAGCCCCTTCGTGCCCAGCACCTGGAAGCCCATCTCGAAGGGGAAGCCGTCGGGCATCACCCAGCCGCCCTGCGCGGTGCACACCATGTCGCCGTAGAGGTAGCTGGTCTCCACGTGATCGACCGGCGCGCCCTCGCTCACCATGTTCATGCCGCGCGCGAAGACCGCGTTTGGTGTTCCGAAAACCGAGAGGATGAAGTCCACGTCGTGGATGTGCAGGTCCAGCAGCGCGCCGCCCGACTGCTCCGGGTCCAGCAGCCAGCCCTCTGACGCCCACGTCGGGGTCGGCGACTGCCGGACGAAGCGCGCCCATCTGACCTCGCCCAGGTCGCCGTCCGCGACCATGCGCGCGAGCACCTCGTACTCCGGCCAGAAGCGGATGCATTGCGCGATGAGCAGCAACTTGCCCGTCTGCTCCGCGGCCTTGATCATGGCGTCGCACTGCGCCAGCGTGCGCGCCATCGGCTTCTCGCACACCACGTGGCAACCCGCCTCGAGCGCCCTGACCGTCATCTCAGCGTGCAGCGGCGTGGGCGTGCACACGTCCACCACGTCGAGGCCGCCCGCCTCGAGCATCTCGTCGAAGCTCACGTAGCGCGCTTGCGCGCTCAGGTCCAGCTCCGTGGCCTCGCCCAGGTTCCCGCCCACGCTCGCGGCCCGCTCGGCCACGCGCTCGGGGATCCTGTCACACACCGCGACCACCTGTGCGCCCTCCAGCGCATCGTAGATCGCGAAATGCTGCTGGCCCATGAACCCCAGCCCGACCAGTCCCACGCGAACCATCACTGTCGCCCCTCTCGACGGTCGACTCATGCCGCAGCCGACCGGTTCCTGATGAGTGCCTGTGTCCTTATCCTTCCGCGCGCGGCGGCCGGCTCCTGCCCCCGGCTGCTCAGATGTGCGGCGCCGGCGGGCCGGACTCCTCGCTTTCCTCCGGCAGCGTCATGAACACCGCGTTCGGGTCCTCTCCGCGGCGTCGGCGCGCCGCCCACATCCAGCCGAAGATCGCCGCACCGACCGCCATGACCACCAGCCACTGGACCACGATGCTGCCGGTCAGCGCCCCCACAACCGTGCCCTCGCCCTGCACCGCTGCAGTCAGGTTCTCGGCCAACGCGCCCAGATCGGCGACCACCTGCGTGTACAGCAGCACCCCGATGCTCACGATGCACACCAGGGCGACGATCACCTGGGCCGTGCGGTCGCGCATGAAGGCCACGCGCGCGTAGAGCGTGGGGTTGCGCCGGGGGAAGGTGATGACCGACAGACCGATGAGGATGTAGGTGAAGCACAGCGCGACGACCACGATGTCGATGCCCTTGAAGAAGCCGTGCACGTTGCAGCCGATGGCGATGACGCTGGCCACCAGTGCTGAGGTGGTGAGCGCCCAGTGCGGCGTGCTGAAGCGCTCGTTGATGGCCGCCAGCCCGCGCGGGAAGATGCCGTCCTCGGCCCATGCGAAGAACAGGCGCGACACCGCCAGCAGGATCGGCGGCAGGTCATTGGCCAGCGCGACCGCAGCCATCAGCGCCACGAACACCGCCAGGCTCGCGGGCATGATCACGCCCATGATCTCGGGCACCGACAGATCGGTCCCCGGCACGATGCTCGCCACCACCTCCCACGGCACTGCGTGGTAGACCGCGGCCGAGAACAGCATGTAGTAGCCGGTGATCACCACCGTCGCGAGCAGGAAGGCGCGGGGGAGCAGGCGCGAGGGATCGCGGCATTCGCCCCCGGCCTGTGAGATCGAGGCAAAGCCGACGTAGGCGAAGAACAGGATGCTCACCGCGCTGAGCAGCTCGGAGAACCCGCCCTGCGCCGGCGGCGCGGAGTCGCCCACGGGCCAGTTGCCCGAACTGTCGATGAGCGTGGCGCCGGTGGAGGCGGGGGTCAGGAAGCCGTAGATGATGACCATGAGGCCGCCGGCGAGCATCAGGCCCATGAGCACGATGACCGTCCACCCGTATCGGCGCACGCCCACGAGGTTGACCAGCCAGAACACCCAGATCATGGCCAGCGGCAGCCACAGTGTGGCCGCGCCGGTCTCCAGCCAGGCCGCGAGGTCGGTCATGTTCGCGTGCAGCGCGGCGGCCTTGAGCAGCGCCACATCCATGTAGGCGATGACCCCGCACGCCGCCGCCAGCCCGAACCACTTGCTGAAGGTCGCGATGAAGCCCACGAAGGGGTGCAGAGCGCGGGAGATGTAGATGTACCCCCCGCCCGCCCGCGGCATCGCCGAGGACAGCACCCCGTATGACAGCGCGGCAAACAGCGCCGGAATCGCCCCCAGCATGAAGGCCAGTGGCACCAGGCTGCCGATGCCCGGCACCTTCTCCTGAATCTCGACCGTGAGGACGTTGATCCCCCCGCCGATGACCGTGCATACCGCGGTCGCAACCAGCGCCAGCAGCGTCAGCTCACGGCGCAGGCGGGGGCTGCCGGTGGGCGCGCTCGTCGGTTGTGTCGCCATGGGTCATCCTCCGCGTGCAGAGTATTGGCGTGGCGGCATGCTGCCGTCGCGATGGTTCGCACCGGCGGCCCCCGAAACCTGCCGGGACCTGCAGGTCGGCTGCGCCCGGATTGCCGGTCGCGCCGGTTGACCGCGCTCGCGCCATGCGGGTATCATCCGCCGGTGAGGCGGGGGAGCACGCCCGGACGCTCACATCACCCATCGCTGGAGGGTTACCTGCATGGACACACCGATCCGCATCGGCGTCATCGGCATCGGGGGGCGCGGGCGTATCGCCCGCCACTGGAAGCGTGAGGACGGGCTGTCGGTGGTGGTCGGCGGCGCCGACATCACCGACAGGTACTTCGACGAGTTCCGCGAGTTCAACGGTGATGACGTCTTCCTCACCCACGACTACCGTGAGCTGCTCGCGCGCGATGACATCGATGCCATCGCGGTCACTTCGCCCGACTTCACCCACGAGGAGTACGCCGTCGCCGCGCTCGAGGCGGGCAAGCACGTGTTCTGTGAGAAGCCGCTGGCCATCACCATCGAGGGCTGTGACCGCATCCTCGAGGCGTGGCGGGCGTCGGGGAAGCACTTCATGGTCGGCTTCAACATGCGCTACATGCGCATGTTCAGAGTAATGAAGTCGATCGCCGACGACGGTGTCATCGGCGACATCAAGGCCGTCTGGGTGCGGCACTTCGTCGGGCAGGGCGGCAACTTCTACTACCATGACTGGCACGCCACCCGGCAGAATGCCACCTCGCTGCTGCTGCAGA
>CAZTZN010000005.1:0-34500 GCA_964617715.1 uncultured Armatimonadia bacterium
GTCAAACACCGGGCGTGCCCCCGGAGGGACTCGAACCCTCGACCTGGATCCTGCGAAGAACCCGCTCTGATCCAACTGAGCTACGGGGGCACGGGCGGGAGTATAGCATGCCCCCCTGGCCCTTGGCAATGTCGAACCCTCTCTTGGGGTGCTGGTGCCGACGCCTGGGCAACACCTGGCATCTGCGCATGTCACTCTCACATCTTCTGGAAGATCACCACGAACTGGTGGTGGATGTTCGACACGAACGCGTGCGGCACACCCAGCGGGTAGAGGTTCTTGCTGTCCTGCACCAGCACGGTCAGGCCCTTGAGCTGCAGGCCCACGCCCAGGCCCTCGATCAGTCGCGCGATGTCGGCGTGGTAGAGGTGGAACTGCGGCCCGTGGCGGAAGTCCGCAACCACCACGCACAGGTAGCGCCGCGCGCGCAGCACCCGCCCGCATTCGGCGAAGACCGTACCGAGCCGTTCGAGGAAGGCCTCGTAGCTCTCGATGTTCCCCAGGTCCTCGTCCTCTTCGCTGTAATGTGTGGGCAGGCCCCGGCTGGTGCGCTCTGCCCTGGTCTTGTCGCCGCGCTTGCGCAGGATGCGCCAGTAGGGCGGGCTGGTAACGATGAAGTCGAAGCACTCGTCCGGCAGCTCCGTCAGGGCCGCGCGCGCGTCCGCGTGGATCAGCACGTGAGTGCCCGGCTGCGCGGCCTCGAGTGCATCCTCCGCAGTGGCCACGCGGCAGGCGGCGGCCTGTGCCTCCAGCCGCTGCCGGGCGACCTCCGCCCAACGGTCGATCAGCTCGACGCCGATGCCCACGCGATCGGTTGCCTGGCAGGCCAGCAGCGTCGATCCGGTGCCGGCGAACGGATCGAGCACGAGCTGCCCGCGCTTGGTGAAGAACTCGATCAGCCGCCCGATGTCGCGCTCCGAGAACGTCGCCGGATGCGTGGCCTTCAGCCTGTCGCGCGGCGGGGCAATCGACTCGAGCACGCTGGACTTGAGCTGCCCGAGCGCCTCGGCCGCCCGCTCCTCGCCGATCTCCCGGGCCAGCCACATGCCGAAGCGTTCGATCGTGTCCGCATCCGGCCAGGCGCACAGGCGCTCTTCGCCGGCGGCGCGCCAGAAGCTCTTGGTCTCGATGAGCCACTCACGATTCGTCAGTTCGTTGAGTCTGTTCTTCGGATCAACGCTGTCGCTCACGCCTGGCCGCCTGTCCTGCGGGGATGATGGCGTCGGGACTCCTGTTCGCCCCGCGCGAGCCGGGCACCTCGTCGGCGCGACTGTCGGCGCGTGTCGGAGGGCTTCCCGGGCGGCGCGTCGAAATACCTGCAGGCCCGGGCGGTGGCGAGTCACTCGCTACGACCGGACTGACCTGCTGGAGATCTGCGGGAGGCACGATGTATGACGCCTGATCGTTCCGATTCCCCCGTGTGGCGGCGCGTGCTGGTGGGCATGGTTCGTCTGCTGGCGGCGGCGGTGGTGGCGGTGGCCGCCAGCGCGGCACTCGCGGAGCTGGACATCGCGCCTATCGAGTTCGGCCGCGTCCTGCCCGTCGTGCTGATCGGGGAAGCGATCGTGTACATTCTGATGCTCGGCGGCGGGGCCGTGGCCGGCCCGGTGATGTTGCTCACGATCGTGCTCGCCTTCGCGCTACGCGCCGGCATCGCCCTCGGGGCGTCGGCGCTCTCGCCGCGAGTGGGCGGCGACCTGATCGCGGGCGCGAAGTTCTACTATGCCGCCTACTGGCCGTCGGCGGTCGCGCAGGTGCTGCTCATGGCGGTGCTGCTGCGCCTGATCCGCCCGCTCATCTCCCGGCGCCGCCGACGGCGACGCCGCGCGACACCACGGCCGACGCAGGCCGAGGAGATTATTGACGACGCCACCCGCGAGGCGCTGCTGGCGGCCCTCGAGGAGTCACCCGACGCCCCGCCGGTGAGCCCGACGGTGCTGGAGGAGCAGCAGCTCGGCGATCTCGGGGAGTTGGTGGAGGCCGACATCAGGGAAGAGCTGCCTGCGCAGGACCTGGCCCTCCCGCTCGATGAGTCGGCCCCCCCCGAGGAGGATACACTCCCGCCGGGCGTCGTTGATGCGACCCCCGAAGGAGACACTGCGACAACCGCAGCCGCGGCGACTACCGACGAGGCTTCCGCCGAGGAGGGTCCCGCCGAACCCGCTCCTGACGACGAGCCGGTCGCCGCCGAAGCCACCGCTGCGCCGCTGGTCCCGGGCGAGTCCACCGATCGCCTCGAGCCCGTGGTGGCGGTCGGGCCGGTCGGAGAGCCCGAAGCGGCCGGAGGGGATCAGGCGGTCGAGCCCCCGCTGCCCGCGCGCGATCTGCAGGAGATGGTCGCGGTCATCGCCGACGCGGCCGGCGGCGGCGCCGATGTGCGCGTGTGGGGCGCGTCGGACGGCCGCACCGTCATCGCCGCAGTACCACCCGGCACTCCGGCCGCGGACACCGCCGCCCACGCCGATGCGCTCGCGCGCACGCACGTGAGCCTGTGCGCCTGGCTCGGCGTCGATGCCACCTGCCTGCAACTCACCGGCACGCCGCTGGGAGCCTTCGCGCTGCGCTCGCTGGATGAGTCCGCAGGTGTCCTGCTGCTGCTGGCCGGGCGGGGAGCGGCCGCCGCCGGACGCCTCGAGCTCACCATGAACCACACCGCCGAGGCCGTGCAGGGGCTGGCCCCGGTTGTGAGCTTCCCCTCGCCTCCGGCCCTGCCGGAGATGGCGCCGCTGCGCGGCCACGACGCGCCGGCGGTGCGCGTGGCCGATGCCGCGCGCGCCGTCGGGGGCCACCTCGCCCGCGGCTGGCGTGGCTATCGCACCGCCGACGGCCGTCCCGTGCTGGTGACCACTCCCACCGGAGTCGAGGGCGAGGTGCTGGGGCGCATCGCCACCGCCGCCGCCGAGTGTGTCGGCGGCTTCACCGACGCGCTTGCCCTGGGCCGCCCGTCGTGGCTGACCGTCACCGGTGGCAATGTTCTGCTGGCGCTGGGCTGGGAGCACATTCTCGGCGAGGACACGCTGCTGGTGGCCGTGTGTGAGGATGCCGGCGGCGTGGGGCGGGTGCGCTGGGAGCTGTCGGCCATCGCGCAGCGCGTGGGAGCCGGTGACTGATGACCGGCCTCAGCGCGTGGCTGCGCGACCTGGCGCGCCGCATCCGCCGCTGGTGGGTCGCCATGAGGGCTCCCGGTCGCTTTCTCTGCGACAGTTGTCGCTTCGACTACGGCGACGTCTGCCGCCGTCCCGAGCGCCCCAACGCCACGCGCTGCGACGACTACCGCCCGCGCTGACCGCGCCTATCCGATGACTGTGAGGCCACCCCGATGATCATCGCACCGTCCATGCTGGTCGCCGACTTCGCCCGCCTGGGGGAGGAGGCGCGCGCGCTCGAACTCGCCGGCGCCGACTGGCTGCACTGGGATGTCATGGACGGCCACTTCGTCCCCAACCTCACGCACGGCGCGCTTCCGATCGCGGCCTGCCGAGAGCACTCAGACCTCGTCTTCAACGCCCACCTGATGATCTCCGAGCCACTGCGCTATCTCGAGGGCTTCATCGCGGCGGGGGCGGACATCATCGCGGCGCACATCGAAGCCGAGGACGATGCGCGTGAGTTCCTCGAGGCGGTGCGCGACGCCGGCCGTCGTCCCGCGCTCGCCATCAGCCCCGACACACCCGCAGAGACGCTCGCCGAGCTGTTGCCTCTGTGTGAGATGATCACCGTCATGGGAGTGCACCCGGGATTCGCGGGGCAGGAGTTCATCGAAGGCACCATCGCCAGGACCGCACAGGTTCGCCGTCTCATCGAGCAGACCGGGCGCCGGGTGCACATCCAGGTTGACGGCGGCGTGGGCACCGAGAACATCCGCGCGCTGTGCCGGGCCGGCGCCGATGTGATCGTCTCGGGCTCCTTCATCCTGCAGCACCCCGACGGCTACGCCGCCGCCATCAGGCAACTGCGCGCGCTCGAGTAACCGCGCCCTGCTCGCGCGCCTCCGCGCCCCATCCCGGCGCCCGACGGCGGGCGTGCTCGCCCGCCCCCGCGAATGCCGGGACGCCAACACGAACTTCGAGCCGCCGGCTCGCTCGCGTGAGACGGCGGTCTGTGCGCCTGCGCGTGCAACCACCTCCGCTCCCTCTCCGGGCCCGTCGTGCGCCTCCACGCGTTGCCCGCCATCGTGAGATCACGCCTGCCCCCTTCCGCCCTTCGCCGATCCATTCTCACGTTTTTCTCATGATTGGCTTGACTCGCGGGGAAACGCAGGGTATCATGGGGCTCGATTTCTGTTACGTAGGGTTTGACGGGGAAAATACGGGCATAGCCCACGGGATTTTCTTCATAATGGATCGCCACGGCGCCAGCGTCAGTCAGGTTGATGCCTCGGGGAGGATTACTCTCCGCGAGCATCACTTGGAGCAGATCGATGGGCCGCTGACGCTGACCCAGGGCTTCAATCAGAACATTCTGGCCTTCACCGCCGCGCAGTGGACCGAGTTCAGCAAGCAGCTCGAGAGCGACGACGACGGGCTCGACCCCGACCTTGACGACTTGCGCCTGTTGTTCCTTGGCAATGCCATCGACGTTGAGATCGACGATCGCGGTCGGCTGAAGATCCCCGAGCATCTTCGGGAGACCGCCCGGCTCAAGCCCGGCACGTCCCGGGCGCGCGTGCTCTATATCGGCTCGCGCTTTGAGATCTGGGACGAGGCGCACTACCAGGAGTACATGGCGGGACGCGCGCTCGAACTCAAGGAAGCGGCTCGCCAGCGGCGTCAGGAGCGGGCGACCGGGGAGGCGGAGGCCCGGAGGTCGTGAGCGTCTCCGAGCACCGCCCGGTCATGCCCGAGGCGGTCATCGAACAGATGCGGCCGCGCCGCGGGGAGACCTACGTAGACGGAACGGTCGGTGGGGGCGCACATTCAGAACTGATCCTGGACCACTCGGGCCCGGACTCGCGGCTCATCGGCCTCGATCGGGATCCGGCCCAGCTCGCGCTCGCCGCCGACCGGCTGGCGAGGTTCGGTGAGCGGGTGACCCTGGTCCGGGCACGCTACGAAGATGTGCTGGACGCACTGTCGAGCGTGGACATTGACAGCGGGATCGACGGCATGCTCATCGACTGCGGCCCCAGTCTCGATCAGCTCGCCGGTCGCACCACCGGCCGAGGTCGAGGCTTCTCGTGGCGCGCGGAGGGCGAGCCCCTGCTGATGGCCTACGACCCCGACCAGGCGCGCACCGCGCGCTCCGTGCTCGCCGAGGCGGATGAGCGCGAGCTGCTCGAGATCTTCGGGCGGACGCTGCGCGGCGGCGAGGTCCGGGCGGTGGTGCGGGCCATCATCCGAGAGCGCGAGCGGAGGGCCATCGAGACCACGGACCAACTGACCGACGTCATGCGCCGGGCCCTGGCCTTCAAGGGGCCGGCGGTCGAGAAGCGCATCGCTGCGGGCTATCTCGGGCTGCGCATCGAGGTCAACGATGAGCTGGGGGGGCTCGAGCGGGGCATAGATGCGGCCGTGGCGGCCCTGCGGCCGGGAGGCAGGCTGGTGATTCTGACCTTCCACGGCCTCGAGCACCGCCTTGCGCGCCGGAAGCTGCGCGAGTTGCAGGGCGGGCCCAGCGGCCCCCCACGACTCATCGGGGCGCCCGAGCGTGAGGCGAAGCTGCAGGTCATGACGCCCAAGCCGTTGGTTCCCAGCGAAGAAGAGCTTTCGTCGAATCCCGCGGCCCGCAGCGCACGGCTGCACGCCGCGATCAGGGTCTGACATCCGTCGCGCGCACGCGCGCACCAAGGAGGCGGAAGCGGATACACCAGTTTTTCCGGTGATGAGCTCCAGGCGGCCATCTACCGGAGGCGAGGGACGAGCGCCCGGACAACTGACGCAGCAACCTTTGCAGCACAAGGCGGACAACATCATCGCAGCTCTGCATCGCAGCAACGATCGAAGCAAAGGTCGCCGCAATGTGGTCAGCTACAGTGTTCCCCAAGGCACGTGGTCCACGGGCAGCTTGCATCGAACCAGGGATCGCATGGGCGCTCGTCCCTTCGCCATAGGCGCACACTGACGGTCGGGAGGCCCTCGCCTGGGCTGTCCTGCCCTGGTCCTCCCGCCCGGCTTCATCTGCAAGCGCTGGACCACCCGGGAGGGGCCCGACATGCGGCGACCCGCATCCTCCAGCAGAAGTACCGGCACTTCGGCCGCACCTCGGCGTCCATCCGCATTTGCCGTCGCATGGTCCGAAGTAGTCCGGCCGGCCATTGCCATCGCACTTGTCGGCGCCTGCGCGGTATGCTACCTCGTCGCGTGCGCGCGTCTGTCCGTCATCGAGTGTGACCTGCGCCGCCTCGAGCGCATCGCCCAGGACGAGCAGGGCCGCGAACTCGACCTGCACCGGCAGTTCGCCGAACTGGGCAACGCCGAGCGGGTGCGCGCACACATCATCGAGCGCGGCCTGTGCCGCCCCACAGCCATCGCGCACGTGACGCTCACCGATGTGCCCGAGGCCCTGTACTCCGCCCTGCCGACCGCCGGGAGTGACGAGCGCATGCGTGACATGCGGCTTGGGCAATTGCCGCCCGCGCAACTGCCCGCCGGCGCGGTGGGGGCGCTCTACGCACCTGCGCCGTCCCCCCAGTGACGCGACGATCGCCCGGAGACGATGACCCGATGATCAGCGCCAGGGACACAAGCCTGCGTCTCGACGCCGTGCCGCACCCACAGGCACGCCAGCGCACGCAGATGTTCCTGAGTGTCGTACTGGTGCTTATCTTCGGGCTCAGCCTCAAGCTCACCTGGATCCAGGTTGTCCGCCGCGGCCACTACATGGCGCTCGACGCCCAACGCCATCCCGGCCCCGAACCCGACCGTCCGGTCCCGGGCGCCATCTATGCGCGCGGCCTCGAGCCCATGGCCGTCAGCGTCCCCATGGCCTCAGTCTGCGCCGACCCCCGGGTGATCGCCAAATCGGAGCGCGAAGTGAGCGCCATTGCCCGCGACATCGCCGAGCGCACGGGCCTCGACCCCGCACAGGTGCGCGACCGACTTGAGCGCGCGATCGAGGACAACCTGGGGTTCGTCTACATCGCGCGCCTGCTGGAGCCCGACCGTGTTGCTCCCCTGGTGCAGGACCGTGTGCCAGGTGTGTGGATCTCGCGCGAGTACATGCGCATGTACCCCGGCGAGCGCCTCGCCTGCCACGTCCTGGGGCGGTGCACACGCTACCATGAGCCGATGGACGGCATCGAGCTGCGCTGGGCCTTCCTGCTGGCCGGCGCGCCCGGCACGCGACCGCGGAACATGGACGGCCACGGCCGCAGCATCCTGGGCGTCGACTCCACCGGGGTGCTGCCGCCCGAGCCCGGCAAGAGCCTGGTGCTGACCATCGACTGGTCGCTCCAGCAGGTAGTGGAGATGGCGCTGGATGACTGCATGGCGCGCAATCGGCCCAAGTCCGCCACCTGCGTGGTGATGGACCCGAATACCGGCGAGATCCTCGCGCTGGCATCCCGACCGAATTTCAACCCCGGCGGCCTGGAGGAGGGCACCCCCGAGGAGATCGCCCGACGGCTCAAGAATCTTCCGGTCGTCCGCCAGTACGAGCCGGGCAGTCTGTTCAAGGTGCTGCTCTCCGCCGCCGTCCTCGAATCACCCGCGTACCACGGGCAGACCTACTACTGCGGCGGACAGACCGACATCGGCGGCGAACCGCTGCGCTGCTGGGGCCGCTGGGCATACAACGGCGGCCACCACTCCTGCGACCTCACCCGCATGCTCGCTGTGTCGTGCAATATCGCCGCCGCTCGCTTCGCTCTGCTGATTGGCGCCCGGGACTACCACGACTTCCTCGAACGCCTGGGCATCGGGCACCGGACCGGCATCGGGCTGCCCGGCGAGGCCACCGGAAAGCTCCGACCCGCCGAGCAGATGCGCGAGCGTGACGTCGCGAACCTGGGTTTCGGACAGGGCGTCGCCGTCAATGACATTCAGATGACCAGCGCCATCTGTGCGCTCGTCAACGGTGGCCGGCTCATGCAACCGCACATCATCAAGTCCGTGCTCGACGCCGAGACCGGCGACGTATTGCGCGAGCTTCCTCCGCACGAGATCCGGCGGGTGTGCAGCGAGCAGACTTCGGCCCGGGTGCGCGAGATGATGGGGGCCGTTGTCGAGCATGGCACCGGCGCGGCCGCGCGTCTTGAGGGCCTGCGCGTGGGCGGCAAGACCGGCACGGCGCAGAAGTGGATCGCGGAGGAGGGGGGCTTCGTCACCGGACGAAATATCCTTTCCTTCGTCATGGTCGCGCCCCTCGACGCGCCGCGTTTTGTGATCCTGGTGACCGCCGACGAACCTGAGGTGGGCGAGCACGGCGCCGATGTCGCCGCGCCGGTCGCCAAGGCGGTGGCGGTGGGCGCGTTGCGTCAGGCCGGATTGCTTCCCGAGCAGGTCGAGATCAGTCAGGACGTCGGCCTGTGATGCGTCCGGTCGCCGGCGCATCCGGCGCGCAAACACATGTCGGGCGGGACAAAGGCGAGAGATCATGGGCCGGACAATGCTGCTGAGCGAGATGCTGACCCGCACGTCGCAGGTGCTCGCGACCTGCGGCGACGCCCTCGTGAGCGGCATCGCCTCCGACTCGCGCCTGGTCCAGCCCGGCGATCTCTTCGTCGCCTACCGCGGTTTCGAGGCCGACGGCCACGAGTACATCGCGCCCGCGCTCGTCAACGGTGCGGTCGCGGTGGTCTTCGACGACCCCCGACATGAGACCACGGTCGAGGGCGTGCCCTGGGCGCGCGTTGCCGACGCCCGCCGCGCGTGCGCCGAGCTGGCCGCGGCCTGGTTCGACGACCCCTCCACCGAGCTGCTGCTCGCCGGTGTCACCGGCACGAACGGGAAAACCACCACCACCTTCTTCATCGACGCAATCCTCGCCGCCGCCGGCATGTGCGGCTGCGTGCTGGGCACCCTCGGCTACGGGCCCGTCGAGGATCGTGTCGAGGCCCCGCGCACCACGCCCGACGCCATCGAGCTTCAGCGCTGGTTGCGGCGCATGGCCGACGAGGGCTGCCGCGGGGTCGCGATGGAGGTGTCCTCGCACTCGCTGGTGCTCAGCCGACCGTGGCGCTGCGCGTTCGATGCGGTGGTGTTCACCAATCTGTCGCAGGACCACCTCGACTTTCACGAGGATCTGGAGCGCTACCTCGACGCCAAGCTGCTGCTCTTCACCGAGTATGCGATCGACGAGCGCAAACGCACGGTGGGTGCGGTCAATCTGGATGATCCCTTCGGGCCGCGCATCGCCGCGGGCGCGCAGTGCCCGGTCATCGGCTACGGCCTCAGTGCTGAGTGTGATGTCCGCGCCATCGAGCCCGAGATGAGCGAGGCCGGGTCGCGTTTCCCGCTGGCACTGCCCGGCGGACGCGTCGAAGTGTCTCTGAGGCTTCCGGGCGCCTTCAACGTGTACAACGCCCTGGCCGCCGCGGCCGCCTGCCATGCCGTGGGCATCGACCCCACGGCCATCGCGGCGGGGCTGGAAGCCATGAGCGCGGTGCCGGGACGCTTCGAGCGTGTGGATGCGGGCCAGCCCTTCGAGATCATCGTTGACTACGCACACACGCCGCAGGCGCTGGAGAACGTGCTGCGCGTCGCGCGCCAGCTCCGGCCGGCCCGGCTGATCTGCGTCTTCGGCTGCGGCGGTGATCGCGACCCGGACAAGCGCCCGCGCATGGGCCGCGCCGCCACCGAGCTGGCCGACTTCGCCATCATCACGTCCGACAACCCGCGCTCCGAGGACCCGATGGCGATCATCGCCGCCATCACCGCGGGCGTCGTGGGTGACAGCTACGCCGTCGAACCCGACCGACGCGCCGCGATCCGCATGGCTCTGGAGATGGCCCGCCCCGGCGACCTGGTGCTGATCGCGGGCAAGGGGCATGAGAGCTATCAGATCTTCGCCGACCGAACCATCGATTTCGATGACCGACAGGTCGCGCGCGAGCTGGTCGCCGAGCTGTGCGGCTGATCGCGGCGCCACCGTTGCCGAGGTGACAACCGTGTCGCACCATCGTTCTGAATTCTCCGCCGGCCTCCGGCAGGTGGCCGACGCCTGTGCCGGTGAGGTCGATGCCCGCTGGGCCGACGTCACCGTGCGTGGCGTCAGTACCGACACGCGCGATCTCGCCCCCGGCGAGCTGTTCATCGCGCTCGTGGGCCAGCACCATGACGCCCACGACTTCCTGCTCACCGCCCGGCAGCTCGGCGCCGCGGCCGCGATCATCTCCCGGCGCTGCAAAGCTCCCGAGGGCCTGCCGGTGGTAGTGGTGGGGGACACGCTCAAGGCGCTCGGCGCCGTCGCCGCGCTGCATCGCTCGCGCATGACCGCGCGCGTCGCCGCCGTCACCGGCAGCACCGGCAAGACCACCACCAAGGACATGCTGGGCGCCATCATGCGCCGCGTGGGCAGGACGGTGGTTGCCGAGGGCACGCACAACAATGAGGTCGGCGTGCCGCTCACGCTGCTGCGCATGCGCCCCGAGGACGAGTTCTGCGTGCTCGAGCTGGCGATGCGCGCGCCCGGCGAGATCGGCTATCTCGCGGAGATCGCCCGGCCTCACCTCGGCATCATCACCAACATCGGGCAGAGCCACGTAGGGCGGCTCGGGACTCGCGAGGCCATCGCGCAGACCAAGGCCGAGCTGCTCGAGCACCTGCCCCCGAGCGGCGCAGCGATTCTCAACGCCGATGACTTCTTCTTCAGCGTCTTCGAGGCGATGGCGCCGTGCCCGGTCGTCTCGTTCGGAGTTGGCGCGGCGGCACAGGTGCGCGCGGAGGATGTCGCCGACCGGGAGTTGGACCGCGTCTCGTTCCGGCTGATCAGCCCGGCCGGTGAGACCGAGGTGACCATGCCGGTGCCGGGGCGGCACAATGTGTTCAACGCACTCGCCGCCGCCGCAGCCGCGCTGGAGCTGGGCGCCGGGATCGAGGATGTGGTCGCCGGCCTCGCCGACCATCCGGGGGCGGCAATGCGCATGCAGCGTGTCTGCGGACGCGGCGGCAGCACCATCATCAACGACGCATACAACGCCAGCCCCGACTCGGTGAGCGCGGCGCTGCACGTGCTCGGCGTGGCCCCCGGCCGGCGTATCTTCGTCTTCGCGGACATGCTGGAGATGGGCTGTGAAGCCGAAGCCGCGCACCGTGAGGTCGGGAACCTGGCGGCGCGCAGCGGCGTCCACTGGCTGGTCGCGGTCGGGAGGCTGGCGGCGCAGGCGGCGGCGCAGGCACGTGAACTGGGCGTGCGCGCCGATGTCGTCGATGACGCCGCCGCCGCCGCCGATCTGCTGGCCGGGGAACTCGGCCCTGAAGACACCGTGCTCGTGAAGGGCTCGCGTGGCATGCGCCTCGAGCGCGTGGTGGAGGCATTGGCTGATGACCACTGACATGGTGCTGGGCTGGTTGTGCCTGGTGGGCGGCTGTGCGCTGAGCGCCGCTCTCACCTCGGCGCTGCTGCCCAACCTGCGGCGCGCCAACATTCGCCAGCATGTGCGTGAGGACGGCCCGGAGACCCATCTGTCGAAGGCGGGCACGCCGTCGATGGGCGGGCTGGCCATCCACGCGGCCTTCCTGCTCATAGTCGCACTCATCGCCGTCGTGCGTGGCGGCCTTGACGGACGCGCGCTCGCGGTGGTGATCTTCACCATCGCCATGGCGCTCATCGGGCTGCTCGACGACTATCAGAAGCTGCGCCGCCAGGGCGCCTACGGCTTCGGCGCGCGCATCCGGCTGCTCTTCGAGTTCGCCTTCGCCGGTCTGCTCGTCTGGTACCTCAGCGGCGCCCAGCCCGAGCGCCTCGTCTCCGGGCTCACCTTCGCCTCGCTCACCGCCGACGGCTGGGCGTGGCGCATCTTCGCCGCCATCGTGCTCGTCGGCAGCGCCAACGCGGTCAACCTCAGCGACGGCCTCGATGGTCTCGCGGGCGGTCTCTCTGCATGCGCGGGCATCGGCCTCGCGGGCGCTTGCTGGCTGCTGGGTGAGCACGACCTGGCGCTCGTCGCGCTGGCGATGGCGGGCGTCTCCGCCGGCTTCCTGTGGCTCAACGCCGCCCCGGCCAGGGTCTTCATGGGCGATGTCGGCAGCATCGGCATCGGCGCCCTGCTGGGCGGTGTCGCGGTCGCCGCGCGCATCGAGATCGTGCTGGGCCTGGTCGGCCTGGTGTTCGTGGCCGAGACGGTCTCGGTCATCGCCCAGGTGGTCAGCTTCCGCCTCTTCGGGCGGCGCGTGCTGCGTATGGCGCCGCTGCACCACCACCTCGAGCTGTCCGGCTGGGAGGAGACCGCCATCGTCGTGCGTCTCTGGGTTATCGGCCTGTGTGTCGCCGCAACCGGGATGATGTTCGTCGTCGGACTGGTGCGTTGAGGATATGCTCACCATGAGGCTGCGGCCTGCTCGAAGCGAGGACGAGATCCGCGCGTACCGGGCATCGCTGGCACGGCGCCGCGTCGCGGTCATCGGCGCCGGCGCCTCCGGCATGGGCTGTGTGCGTCGGCTGGCCGAGGCGGGCGCGCAGGTGGTCCTTGCCGACGCCAAGCCGCTCCGGGGCCTGTCCGCTGTCGCCCGTGAGGCGGCGTCCCTGGGCGTGGTGGTGGTCGAACGCTTCGAGCAGTTCGATCAGCTCCCGCCCGTGGACCTGATCGTCTCGAGCCCCGGCATCCCGCGCCAGCATCCCGCTCTGGTCGCCGCCCGCGCCGCCGGGATTGAGATCCTGGGCACGCTGGAGCTGGGCTACCGGCTGTGCCCGGCGCCGATCATCGCCATCACCGGCACCAACGGTAAGGGCACCACCTGCCGCCTGCTCAGTGACATGCTCACCGCCGCGGGACGCCCGCACCTGCTCGGCGGCAACATCGGCAGCCCGTTGGCCGACGAACTCGTCCACGCCACGCCCGAGACGCCCGCCGTCGTCGAGGTCAGCAGCTTCCAACTCGAGGGCATCGTGGATTTCCACCCACGCATCGCCACCGTGCTCAACGTGACCCCCGATCACCTCGACCGTCACGCCGACCTGCGCGAGTACCTCCAGGCCAAGGCGCGCATCTTTGAGAATCAGGAGCCCGGTGACTTCGCCATCGTCAACGTCGATGACGAGCAGGTGCGCGAGCTGGCCGAGACCACGCGCGCCACGCGCCTGACCGTCGCCGACGGCTACGAGATGGCCGACGCCGCCGTCATCGACGGCGACGTCACCACGGCCTTGTGGGGCCGGCGCGAGGTCATCTGCCGCGCCACCGACTTCCCGCTGCGCGGCCGCCACCATCTGAAGAACCTGCTGGTCGCCGCCGTCGCCGCGCGACTGCTGGGCGTTGGCTCCGAGGCCATCGCTCGGGCCGCACGCGGGTACCGGCCGCCGAAGCATCACATGGAGATTGCCGGGGAAGTCGGCGGCGTGCAGTACATCAATGACTCGAAGGCCAGCAATCCCGCGGCGGCCGTCGCCGACCTCGCGGCCATGGAGCGGCCCTTCATCGCCATCGTCGGCGGCAAGGACAAGGGCGCCGACTTCACCGAGCTGGGAGCGCTGCTGGTGCAGCGCGCGCGCGCGGTCATGCTGATCGGCGAGGCCGCCGACCGCATCGCGGAGGCCATGGGCGAGGGCGCCCGCCCCGCGCGCGCGGGCACGCTCGAGGAGGCGGTCGGCCGGGCCGCACAGCTCGCGCAGCGCGGTGACGCCGTTATCCTGGCGCCCGCCTGCTCGAGCTTCGACATGTTCGACGATTACCGACACCGCGGCCGCGTTTTCCGTGAGATCGTGCAGCGGCTTGCCGGGGAGGCAGCAGGATGAGCGCGATCACGCACGACCTGACCCGGCGCGGTGGTGTTCGCGAGCGCGAGGCGAGGACGCGGCCCGGGCCGATGGACCGCGCTTACTTCCTCGGCACCTGGGCGATGATGGTCGTGGGCATCGTATTCGTCTTCTCGGCCAGCTACCCGGTGGCCGGCGAGCCCGGAGCGGATGGCATGCCCGGCAACCCCTACTGGTTCCTCTGGCAGCACATGCGCTACGTGGGGTACGGCCTGCTGGCGATGCTGGGGATCAGCCTGGTGCCGCCACGGGTGATACGCAGACTCAGCGGGCCCGCCTTCGGGCTTGCCTTCATTGCGATGCTGCTCACCCTCGACTCGCCGTGGGCGGTGGTGCACAACGGCGCCGCGCGCTGGCTCGACCTCCCCGGCCTGCCTGAGTTCCAGCCCTCCGAGCTGGCCAAGGTCGCGCTGATCGCGCTGTTCGCCAACATCCTCGCGCGCAAGGATGACGCGGGCGAGCAGGCGCCGGTCTCCTACGGCACCGTGATCGCCGTCATCGTGGTAATGGCCGCCGTGCTGCTCAAGCAGCCCGACCTGGGCATGACCATGATGTTCGTCGCCATCGCGCTGTCCATGCTGGTCTTCGCCGGGATGCGCCTGCCCCACGTCGGCTTCCTGGCCCTGGGGTTCATGGGCGCCGGCCTGGCGGCCGCCGCCACCGAGGACTACCGCTGGCGGCGGGTGCTGGCCTTCATCGACCCCGAACACGCCAGCAGTGACGACCGCTATCACATCGTCAACATGCTTATCGCCCAGGCGCGCGGCGGCATCACCGGCCTCGGCCTGGGGATGAGCCCGGACAAATGGCACTGGCTGCCGGCGCCGCACACCGACAGCATCTTCTCGGTCATCGGCGGCGAGCTGGGCCTCGTCGGCGCCGTCGCGATACTCGTCGGCATCGGCCTGCTCACCCATCGCGCGCTGCTCATCGCGCGCAACGCGCGCAGCTCCTTTGCCTACTATCTCGCCGCCGGTGTCGCGGCCATGCTGTGTCTGCAGAGCCTGGCGCATGTGGCCGTCAACACCTCGTGCATGCCCTGCACCGGCCTGACGCTACCCTTCATCAGCGCGGGCGGCACCAGCCTGCTCTCGGCCTCTATCGCCGCGGGGATGGTGCTGGCGGTGTCGCGCTATGAGGGTGGCGACGAGCCATGAGCAATCTGCGCGTGCTCATGGCCGGTGGAGGCACCGCCGGGCACCTCTTCCCATGCGTGGCGGTCGCCGAGGAGCTGGCGGACCTCGAGCCCGGCTGCACCATCCGCTACGTGGGCGCGCGCGGTCGCATTGACGAGCAGATTCTGCGCGAGCGCAACCTGCCCCACGACCTGATCTCCGCGCGCCCGCTGCCTTACCGTCCGTCGCTCGAGGCGGTCACCGGCCTGGCCGCCCTCGCCCGCGCGGCGGGCCAGGCGCGGGCCATCCTGCGTGCCTTCCGGCCGCATGTCGTCTTCAGCACCGGGGGCTACGTCGGTGCGTCGGTGGGGATCGCCACGCGCGTCGCGCGCATCCCGTTGGTGTTGCACGTCGCCGACCTCCAGCCCGACCGCGGCAACCGGCTGCTGGCCCGCTGGGCGGGCGCTATCACCGCCGTCGCGCCCGAAGCCGCCCGCGCTCTGGGCCGGCGCGCCACCGTGACCGGGAACCCCATCCGCCGCGAGCTGGCGCAGGCGACGCGGGAGCAGGGCATCCGTGAACTGGCTCTCGCCCCGGACGCGCCCACGATCATCGTCACCGGCGGGAGCCAGGGCGCGCGGCGTCTCAATACGGCGGTCATCAGCGCCCTCCCGGTCCTGCTCGACGAGCTGGGCGCGCAGATCGTGCATTTGTGCGGCGCCCTCGACTTCGAAGCGTTGCGGGCGGAGGTGGCCCGGCACTTCGGCACCACCCCGTCGCGCTACCATCTGCTTGAGCACCTGCCCAACCCGGGCCCGGCGCTGGCCGCCGCCGACCTGGCGATCACGCGTGCGGGCGCCGGCAGCCTCGCCGAGATCTGCCTGCACGGGGTGCCCATGATCGTGGTGCCCTACCCCTTCGCGGGGGGCCACCAGCGCCTGAATGCGCAGCCGCTTGCGGACGCCGACGCCGCCGTCATCGTGGATGACGCGCAGTTCACGGGCGAGCGACTCATCGCCCTCGTGCGCGATCTGCTGGGCGATCCGGAGCGGCTCGGGGCGATGGCCGCGGCCGCCCGCGCCCACGCTCATCCCGATGCCGCGCGCAGGGTGGCGCAGGTGCTCATCGACACCGCCCGCGGGGCTTGCGGAGGGGGCCGCGAAGCCGTAGAATGAGGGCGACCCCGCGTGGGGCAGTTGTGTACCAGCTTCGGAGTCGGCCCTGATGATCATGAGCACACCGATCCGCCTCGATCCCGACCGGCACATCCACCTCATGGGGGTTGGTGGCATCGGCATGAGCGCGCTGGCGGGGATACTCGCCGAGCGTGGCTTCAAGGTGTCGGGCTCGGATAGCACCGAGAGCCCGCGGCTGGACAGGCTGCGGGCCCTGGGGATGCGGGTGCACGTGCCGCAGGTTACCGGGGGCGCGGGCGATGCCGACCTCGTGGTCGTCTCCACCGCCATCCCGCCGCACAACCCTGAGTTGACCGACGCGCGGCGGCGCGGGCTCACCGTTCGGCATCGCTCGGAGCTGCTCGCTGCGGTGATAGCGGGGCTGCGCAAGGTCGCCGTCTCCGGCACGCACGGCAAGACCACCTCCACGGCGATGCTCGCCACCATCATGCTTGACAGCGGGCACGACCCCACGGTCATCATCGGTGGCGACGCCGCCAACCTGGGCGGCAACTATCACACCGGCTCCGAGCCGGTGGCGGTCTTCGAGGCCTGTGAGAGCGACGCCAGCTTCCTGCGCTACGGGCCGTGCTCGGAGGTCATCACCAACGTGGAGGCCGACCATCTCGACCAGCACGGTGACTTCGCGTCGGTGTGTCGCGCCTTCGAGCGGTTCATCGATCTGGTCCCTGACGATGGCTTCCTCGTCTACAGCGCCGAGTGCGAGGCGCTGGCGCAGATGGCGCTGCGGGCGCGGGGCGAGCGCATCGCCTGCGGCCTGTGCGACGGCGTCGCCTTCGGGGCCGAGCAGATCGAGCTGCAGCCCTTCGGAGCGTGTTTCCGCGTGCTGGTGGAGGGGCGCTGCGTGGGATCGGCCGAGCTGCGCGTTCCGGGAGAGCACAACGTACGCAATGCGCTTGGGGCCCTCGCGGCAGCGACGCGCCTGGGGGTGCCCATCGAGGTCGGCATCGAGGCGTTACGGCAGTTTCACGGGGTCGGCCGGCGGTTCGAGCTGCTGGGCACGCTCGATGACGCCCTGGTGATCGACGACTACGCGCACCATCCGACCGAGGTCACCGCCACCCTGGCGACCGCGCGGCGTGGCTGGCCCGAGCGGCGCATCATCGCCATCTTCCAGCCGCACCTTTACTCGCGCACCCGCGACTTCATGGGCGACTTCGCTCGTGCCCTTTCGTCCCCTGAGGTGGTGATCATCGCCGACATCTACGCGGCGCGTGAGCAGCCCATCGAGGGTGTGCGTGCCGAGGACCTGGCCGCGCGGATCCGGAGCCTGGCCCCCGATCACGACGTGCGCTTCATTGCGGACCGCAGCGACATCGCCGAGGTGGTCCGCGCCATCGCCCGCCCGGGCGACCTTATCCTCACCCTGGGCGCAGGGGACATCCGGATCGTGGGAGAGGAGCTGGCCCGCACTTGATCTCCCGCCCCGGCACATCGGCACGCGACGCCTCGGTGCGTGAGTCCGCCGCCGACCGAGCGGCGCGCGCCGAGGCGCGGCGTCGCCTCTTCCTGCGCGCGGCCTATCTGGTGCTTCTCATCGGGCTGGCGGGCCTTGTGCTCGGTATCCTTGCCTCCGACCTCTTTCTCATCCGTCGGGTCGAGGTCCGCTGCGAGAACGCCAGCCTGCAGGCCGAGGCGGCTGAGCGAGCCCGGCGCCTGGCCTTCGCGACCATCTGGCTGCCACCCACTCGTGCCATCGAGCGGCAGATCGGGGGCCTTCCACGCGCCCGTTCGGTCACCATCGAGCGTCGGCTGCCCTCTACCCTCACCATCGTCGTCGAAGCGCGCCGTCCGGCGGCCGTCGTCATTGCCGACGACCGCTTCATGGCCATCGATGACGAGGGCGTGTGCCTGCACTGGACCGGCAGCCCCGCCTCGGAGCTGCCCACCGTGCGTCTGGAGGATCCGTCGGGCCTTGAGGTCGGCGGGCGACTGAGTGATGACGACCTTCGACGTTTCACCGCGGTGCTGACCGCCCTGACCGATGAGAAGCTGCAGGCGGGCGCCAGCATCGACCTGAGCCATCCTCTGCGCATCTCGGTATTCACCGCCGACGGTGTGCTGGGCAAGCTGGGCAGCGATGAGCTGCTGCATGAGAAGACCCTCCTCTTCGGCGAGCTGCTCACCTCCCTGCGCGCGGAGGGGCGTGAGCCGCTGTGCATCGACCTGCGCGTACCCTCCCGACCGAGCTATCAGCCGGTTAACTGACCCCCACCACGCTGCGCGGCCGCCGGGTGGGGGAGGAGGAATCCCCGGCTGCGGCGAACAGCGCTTCGCGAAGCCTGAGCCGCCGTTTCGGGCGCAGCCATCACTTCCACGGAGGCGCCAGCGTTGCGTGATGACGCCGTGGTAGCCGGCATTGACGTCGGGACCACCAAGGTGTGCACCATCATCGGGCGCCCGCAGACCGACGGGCGGCTTGAGGTCCTCGGCGTCGGCCTCACCCCCTCCGCCGGCCTGAAACGCGGCGTCATCGTCGATCGCGAGGACGCCATCGCCTCGATTCGCGAGTCCGTGGAGATGGCCTGCCGGCAGGCCGAGGTCGAGCTGTCCAGCGCGTGGGTCGGCGTCACCGGCGCGCACATCTCCTCCGTCAACGTCACCGGCCGCACCAACGTCGCCCCCGGACCGGCGGTCTCGGCGATGGACGTGCAACGCGCCGTGCAGAGCGCGCGTGACGCCGTGCCGCTGCCCCAGGACCGGCAGATCATCCACGAGGTCGTGCGCGGCTTCACTATCGACGGCGAGAGCGGCATCACTCGCCCGCTGGGCATGTCCGGCCGCCGCCTTGATGTCGAACTGCACGCCGTCACCGGCACCGCCAGCATCGTCGAGAACGTCGAGCGCTGCGTCGAGGACGCGGGCATCGCCGTGGCCCGGCGCGTGCTTGAGCCCATCGCCACCGGCACCGCGGTCATCACCGACGCCGAGCGCGACCTGGGCGTGATCCTTGTGGACGTGGGCGGCGGCACCAGCGACGTCGCGGTCTTCATCGAGGGCGCCATCGCGCACACTTCGGCCATCCCCGTCGGCGGCAATCACTGCACTCGTGACCTCGCGCGTCTGCTGCGCGTGAGCTTCGAGGAGGCCGAGAAGCTCAAGTGCCGCTATGCCCGTGCCCGGCCCGAGGGCATCGCCCCCGATGAGAGCGTGCAGGTCGAGCTTGCCGACGGCAGCGCCTGCGAGCTGGTGCCCCTGCAGCTCGTGGCCGAAATCCTCGAGCCCCGTCTCGAGGAGATCTTTACGCTCGTGCGCAACAACGTCGTGCGCTCGGGCGTCTACGAGCAGGCCAGCGCGGGTGTCGTCCTCTCCGGCGGCGGCTCCCAGCTCCCGGATACGCCTGTGCTGGCCTCCGCCGTGCTCGACGACCTGCCCGTGCGCATCGGCTCGCCCCGCGGGATCTCCGGCCACGCCGATGCCGTGGCCGGGCCGGTCTACGCTACCGGTGTCGGCCTCGCCATGCTCGCCGCTCGTGAGGGCGCCGACGCCACGCCGCCGGAGGAAGCGGAAGCCGGACTGCTCGCCCGTGTGCGTGGCTGGTTCGAGCGCATTCTGCCGCGCGTCTGACCGCAGCCGGCAATTGCACTCCCCGAAACTTTGCCGCCGCCGCGGTGTCTAACCTTCCGCGTGGGGATGCATGTCCTCAGTCATCACAGCTCGTCCCCGCGGGGCGTGAGCCCACGCGCAATCATGGCACGCGGCGGTGGACTATCGTGTCCTGGCACCCCGATGTCGGGGACATCCAAGGCCTTGTTGACGGCGAACTCGACGCTCGCGCACGCCGGGCCATCGAGGCACACCTGGCCCGGTGCGAGCGGTGCAGGCGGCTGGCCGGCCGCCTCCGTGAGGTCGCGGCGGCGGTCCATGCCGTGGGCCGCGCGCCCGTCCCTGCCGCTCTCGACGAGCGTATCCTCGCCGCGGTAGCCGGCGACGGGCAGTGTGATGACTTGGCCTGTGCAGAGTGCACCGCCCTCGCGTCGGCGTACATTGACGGGGAACTCGAGGGCGCGGAGCGCGACGGCTTCGAGGCGCACGTCTTCGCCTGTGATGCCTGCTACGCCACGCTCAAGCAGATGGAGCGCGCCGCCCAGGTGCTGCGGGAGACCCCGCGCCGCGCGGCCCCGGCCGGCCTCCACGAGCGCATCACAGCCGCCATCGCGGCCGAGCGGCGGGCGGCTTCGATCTTCACCTGGCGCCGAGTCGCAGCCGCGGGCGTCGCGGTCGCCGCCGCGGCGGCCGTGCTCGCCGCGCTGCTGATGCCGCATGGGCGAGCGCCGGACGGCCCGATGTCCCCGCCCTCGATGGTGGCCGAGGCGCCCGCCGGGATGCCGGCCGAGCAGACGACCGAACCTGAGACTGATCCGGCGCAGGTTGAGCGTGCCGCCGATAGCGCCGCAGCGCCCCCTGCGTCCGTTGCTCGCACTGAGGAGGCGCCGCCGGTCCGGGCGCCACGCTCCTCCCGACCGCGCAGCACACTCGCGCACCGGGCTGTGCCCGACGTCGGCCCGCCCGCACCCATGCGGACGAGCGACGTGGAGCCGCCATCAACGCCGTCGGAGACTGAACTCGTGACCTCGGCCCCGCCGGCTGCGGCCCTGGCACCGGCCCCCGAGCCACGCCCGGCGGTTGCGCCGCAGCCGCCCGCGCCGGCACGGGCGCCTGAGCCCACCGCTACGCCGGCCCCGGCCGTGCCCGAGCCGACCGCGAGCCCCGCGCCGACACCGGAACTGGCCGCGCCGGCGGAGCCCGTGCTCGCTGCTGCTCCGCGCACCACCGGGCCCGACACGCACGCCGCCGCTGCGGCGTCGCCCGAGCCGGCGCCTGTGACCGTCGAGCGGAGCGTGGATGAACCCATGCGCATCGCCGTCGTACCCCAGCAGCGGGGCTCTCGCACCCTCTATCGGGCGGCGCCGGAACCCTCGGCGGCCATCGAGCGCGCCGCCGAGCGCGTCAGGGACGGGCAGTCGCCCGGCTGGGACGATCCGCGCACCGGCATCGAGCTGAGATAGCAGATGCCCGTGCGAGCATCGCATCGGCACCGGCCCGCGGGTCGGCGGTGCGCACACTACCGGACGGTGTCTCCCCGATGACGGTGACAAGAATGAGGGCCATCGCAGGCCTGTGCGTCTACGCGGCCCTCGCTTCAAGTTGCAGCTCTGGCGGCGGGATCGCGCCGCTCCCACCCCCGCCACCCGTGCAGCGCCCGGCCTTCGACGCAGCACGCGCGTTCGCGGACCTTGAGGCGCAATGCGCCTTCGGGCCGCGCGCTCCCGGCACCCGGGCTCATGAGAACTGCGGCGCCTTCTTGCTGCAACGGCTGCAGGCCTCGGGCGCGCGGGTGGTCACCCAGTCCTTTACCTCGCGTACCGGCTTGAGCGCGACCGAGTACGACTTCACGAATCTGCTGGGGATCTTCTCCGAGAACAAAGCGGGAGATGTGCTGCTGCTCGCGGCACACTGGGACAGCCGCGCGGTGGCGGACCACGACCCTGACCCGGCCCTGCGTGACCGGCCGATCCTGGGAGCCAACGACGGGGCGTCCGGCGTGGCGGTGTTGCTGGAGATGATGCGCAGCTTCGCAGCCACCCCGCCCCCGCGTCCGGTCATCGTCGCCTTCCTCGATGCCGAGGACCAGGGTGTGCAGGGCGGGTCATCGCTGCCCGACGCCGGTTGGATCATCGGCGCCCGGCAGCTCGCGCAAAACTGGCCTGCCGACCTGCCATGGCCGGCGCAGATGATCCTGCTCGACCTGGTGGGCGGCGACAGCGAGCACAACCCGCGTGTAGGCACCCCGCCGATGTCCGACGACGTCTTCAGCCTGCCCATGGAACGCCGCTCGCTCCAGGCCTCACCGGATCTCGTCGATGAGATCTGGACCATCGCCGGGCGCCTCGGCCACGATGCCTTCACACGCGCAGTCGGTGCCTCGGTGATCGACGACCATGTGCCCTTCCTCGAGGCCGGCGTCGAGGCCATCGACATCATCGAGTTCGTGCCCCCGGAGTGGCATACGCAGGACGACACGCCTGAGCACTGCAGCCCCGACTCGCTCATGCAGGTGGGCGACACGCTGCTCGAGTATATCTACGGAGACTGACCCCGGGCGCGACCGTTGCCGTCGGACGGATCGCGTTCACCGCGCGGCCCCCTGATCAGGTCGCCACCCGTGCCGCTCGCATGGCCGCGATGATCTCCGCCGCCGCCGCCCGCGGATCGACGGCCGTCGCGATGGCCGAGATCACGCACACCAGGTCCACCCCGCAGCCTCGCAGCTCATGCACGTTCTCGGCGGTGATGCCGCCGATGACGCACAACGGCAGCTCCGTCTCATCCCGCAGTCGCCGCGCAAGCTCCGGTCCCGCCGCCGGCTTCTCCGGCTTGGTCGGTGAGCGGAAGATCGGCCCCGCCGAGACGTAGTCTGCGCCCTCGGCCTCGGCTCGCCGCACCGTCTCCGGCGTCGGCGTGGTGGCGCCTATGATCGCGCTGTCACCCAGCATGAGGCGCGCCTGCGCCACGCGCATGTCCTCCTGGCCGAGATGGACGCCCGCCGCCTCCGCCGCGATCGCCACTTCGGGCCGGTCATTCATCAGCAGAGGCACACCGAACTCCTCGCACAGCGGCACCAACTCTCCCGCCAGGTCCGACATCGCCTCCTCCGTCAGCTCCTTGGCACGAAGTTGCACCAACACCACGCCCCCCTCCAGCGCGCCGCGCGTCACCGCAATCAGCCGCTCGGGCGCGACCACACCCGCGTCCGCCACGAAGTAGAGGCCTCTCTTCAACGCCCCTCGCACCGCCATCACGCCCCTCCGTGAACTATCGCATGGTTTGCGTAGCCTTCCCTGTGTACGCGCCCGGGTCCTTGACTCGCCGGCGTCGCTCCGCGTATCATCTGAGGACGGGCGGAGGCCCGCGGCGAGGGAATCTCGATGGACATACAAGTCATCGCCACAAATCGTAGAGCCCGCCATGAGTATGAGATACTCGACCGCATCGAGGCGGGCATTGAGTTGACCGGGCCGGAGGTGAAATCGGCCCGGGCTCGTCGTGTCAGCCTGGCTGAAGGCTACGCCATCGTCGAGGATGGCGAGGTCTGGCTGCACGGCGTGCACATCGCCCGCTACGAGGCCGGTGGCTACGCCGCGCAGAATCCGACGCGCCCGCGCCGGTTGCTGCTGCATCGGCGCGAAATCAAGCGTCTTGCGCGTGACGTGCAGCAGAAGGGTCACACGCTGGTCCCGCTGCGCATGTATTTCTCACCGCGCGGGTATGCTAAGGTTGAGTTGGGGGTCTGTCGGGGTAAGAGAGAGTATGAGAAGCGCGAGAGCATCAAGCGTCGCGACGAGCAGCGGCGCACGGACCAGGCGATCGCCGACTACCGCAGGGGGCGGTAAGGCGCTGTGCCTGCCGGTCTGTCGGACAGGAGGTGAGACAATGGCCAGTGTGCTGGTTGTCGATGACGACGTAACCATGCGCGAGCTGCTCTCTCAGACCCTCGAGGATGCCGGATTCGAGGTGGAGGCCGCAGCGAGTGGGCGCGCCGCCCTGGAAGCGCTCTGTCGCGCGACCGCCGGCGGCAAGTTCTACGACGCAATAGTACTTGATATTATCATGCCGGAGATAAACGGCTGGCGGGTGCTTGAGGCGATCAAGAGCAATCCGCTGTGGGAGGACCTGCCGGTCGTCGTGGTCAGCGGCTACGTCAAGGATGCGCACGACGTGGCCCGGGTCAGCGAGTTCGACGGCTTCTTCGTCGAGAAGACCGGCAACTTCCTCGAGGTAATCAGTTCGGCGCTGGGCCGGATCCTTCACGCCGCCTGACGACGCGCCGGACGAGGCGGCTTCGCGGCAGCGGAGCGGCCGGCATCTCGCCGGCCGCTCTGTCGTGTCCTCCCGCCCTCAGTGCAGGGGCACCACGTCGTGGGTGCGCAGCAGGAAGGTCGAGCAGGCGGCGTGGCTGGCCACATGCTCCGGCACGTCACTGAAGTATCTGCGGCGCACTTCATGCAGCGGCGCCGTCCCCAGCACCACCGCGTCATATTCCTCCGAGCGCTCCACGATGGCCTCGGCCGCGTCCGGGCGCACGTCCACGCGCAGCCTCACCCAGTCGGCCACCCCGCGCGCGCGGAGCCAGGTCAGCAGCTCATCGCGCTTCGCCGCCGCCTCTTCGTCGCTGCTCGCGAAATGGATCACATCCACCTCCGTCCCGAACCGGTTGTGCAGCGCCGTCAGGAACTCCCGGCGAATCTCGAGGTTCAGTTGCTCACGCACCGGCACCAGCACCCGGTGAAACCGCTCGGGGCCGCGCAGGCGAGCCACCAACAGGTCGCATGACGCGTGTTCCGCGATCTCGTCGATCAGCCGGTCGAACTCCACCGCTTCGCCCTCGGGGTGGGCCCGCTCGGAGAATCCGACGATGATCAGCCGGGCCTCCTCCGCCTCGGCCACCTCGTCCAGCACCTCGGCGACACTGCGTCCCACCGCGATGCGCCCCTGAAAGGATGCCCCACAGTCGCGAGCCACTTCCTCCGCCGCGTCCAGCAGTTCGTAGCCCCGGCTCATGCGGTCATGGGATTCCGCGTCGCCCTCGGGTTCCGGATGTTCCGTGCTGACCACCGTCGCCGCCGTCACCGTGCCTCCGTACTCATTCGTCAGTATGCACGCCAGGCGCATCAGCGCCGGCATATGCTCCGGGTTCGCCAGCCCCACCACGACGTTGTATTCGTCCACGGCACCACCCTCCCACCGGCTACTGGTCGAGCGCGATCAGCTTTGCCGCGATGTCCTGGGCGAACTCCGGCAGGTCGAGCTGCAGACGCTCCGCAGTCACCTCGATCTGCTGCTCCGAGAGCACCTCACCCCGGTACGGATCCCACCACTGCAGTGTGTAGCGCCCCTCCGGCACCCCGCTCAGCGCCACCCACGCGCCCTTCACCCGGGACGTCTCCGGCACTTCCTCAGGCGAGGCGAAGCTCATGTTGTCCCAGTGGTAGACGTAGAACGTGGTCAGACCGATCCCGCTCTTCGCCTGGGCGAACAGGTGCTCAGCATCGCTGGTCATCGCCGGGAGCTTGCGGAAGCCCAGGCCACGCGGGTCGAGGCCGGCGTTGAAGCGCACTATCGCCTGCTGCAGCTTGTAAAGCTTCAGCTCGTCCCACTGCTCATGATACCACCACACGGGCGGGCAGGCCATGGGCATCATGTTCCCCGTCCAACCTACGACGCGGAACTCGCGCTGCCAGATGGCATACGGATAGGGCTCATTGTGCGCGGCCTCGTAGTTGGCGACGTCGGCGGTCTGCGGCCCGTACTCGACAAAGAACATCGGCTTGTTGCGATAGCGCGCGCGCTCGTCGTAGAACTGATTGAGCTTCTTGTGCCAGGGCTGCCAGTAGGCGTCGCCCTGGATGTATTCGATCTGCGGCAGGTCCCACAGCGCGTTGCCGAAGCCGCCGTACAGGCACACGTGCGTGCACACCAGATGGCCCCACGGGTCGATGCTCCTGATGTAGTCGGCCATCTCCGCGTGCCACGCCGCGATCTGCCCGGCGTTGGAGCCCTCCGACAGGTCAATCTCGTTCCACAGGTCGTAGGACATGAGCTGCTGGCTGTACCCCCAGCGGGCCACGATGTAGCGGTAGCGCTTCTTGAAGTCGCGCTTGACCCGCTCGCTGGTGAACAGCATCGAGGGGCTGGGCAGGTAGCCTCCGTTGCGCGCCGCGTAGGGGTTGTAGCGCCACTCGGCGTCGTACTTGTCGCGCCGGAGCTGCCCGTGCGAGTTGAAGGTCAGCTCGATGAACAGGTCGTGTTTGTTGGCCAGATCGAAAAGGTAGTCGAGTCGCCACGCGTTGTACATCGCGTAGCGCCCGATGCCGTCGTAGCGGGAGTGGTAGTCGTCGTCCCACTCAATCCCGCCCCACCACGCGCACATCCAGGTGCGCACGAAGTTCAGGCCCTCCTGCCGGAAGCGCCGGAAGAAGTAGTCGAAGGCATAGGTGCCTTTCTGCGCCTCGGCCTGGTCGCCGCCGTCGCGCATGTTGATGCCGTTGGGCACGAACAGATCGCCGTTCTCGAACTCGAAGTACATCGGGTCGCTCTCGCTCACCCGCACCAGGCCGCGCGGATCGAGCGGAGCCGTGGCGGTGAACTTGTGCTCGGCCGAGCGCAGCTCACCCAGCGCATCGCGTACGCTCACGTAGAACTTCCACTCGCCCTCCTCGGTGGGGGAGAAGCGCACCTTCCAGCACGGCCGCCCCACCGGGATCAGCCTCTCGAAGCCCTCCGCGGTCTGCGAACGCTCGTAGCCCTGGTAGAAGAAGCCCGGGACGGTCATCTGCCTGCCGCTCGGCGACCGGAAACGCCCCTGCACGTCCACAACCTCGGGGTCGAACGGGTTCTCGTACACCCGTCCGGGATCAAAGGTCACCTCGAGCCTCTCGTGCACCGGCACCTGCGTCGCACTCAGGTCCAGCTCGAGACCCCGCGTCTGTTGCGGCGTCGCGCTCGGGTCGAAGCGCCCCAGCGGCGGCTCCGAACCGCTCAGCCGCACCCTGTCGAGCAGCACCCAGCCCTGCCACTTCCCGTTGCAGAAGATGCGGATGCCGAACTCACGCGGTTCGTGCAGCACGCCGAACCACGCCTTGCGATGCCCGCCGGGCTCCCACGCCTCACTGTCGTCGGAGATATCGATGCTGAAGCTCATCCACTCGCCCGGCCGGATGGGCGCGCGCTTGTCGTCCTCCCGATGCAGCGGGAAGCTCTGATACCACCAGTAGTGCCGATCCTTGATGTACACCTGCACATCAGCGGTAGTGGGCATCTCCGGGGGGAAGAACATCTCAAAGCTGAGCGTCGTGTACCCGGTCCAGTCGCGCCATGGGTAGTAGGTCACCCCGAATGACTTCGGCGTGCTCCCCTCGATCTTGAGCGCGCCGCCGTGCGGACCTTCGTTGCTGATGCGCGCGAGCGCACCGGTGTTGGCGTCGATCGGGCTGGGCACCCAGTCCTCGCCGATGCGGTCGAACCCGATGGTAATGTCCTCCGCCGCGACGCTGCCGGCGATGGCTGTGGCGACGACACATGCGATGACGGCCCTGAGCAACTGCTGCATTGCGCTCTCCTCTGGAAGACCGGGCGACGGGCCCGCCCTCAACACATGGCGCGCTCGCGGAGCTTGCGTCATTGTAATACAATCGCGCCCGGGCGGAAAGGGTTCCGTCGAGCGCGCCCATGCGCATCTGTCGCCAACGCCGGCGGGCGAAGGCGCCTCCGGACGTCCTGTCGTCGAACAGATGTTTCACGTGGAACGCTCGGCACAAGTCGCCGATCGGCTTTCGGCCCTGAATTGACACTCTCAGATGCCCGTGCTATCCTGACGCTGCGCCCGGGGGCGCGTGGCCCGCGGGTAGCCCCCCGTCCGGTCTGTGACGCATCACGAGGCGTCAATGATTGCCGTCGCCGGAGCGATCAGCGCCGATGGCCGACCTGATCATAATCGAGAAATGGGCGGAGAATCTCGACGAAGTCACGGTGAGCCGCTGGCTGGTCGAAGTCGGCGACGCCGTTGAGTCGGGCGACGGTCTGTGTGAGATTATCACCGACAAGGCCACCTTCGAGTACGAGGTCGAGCGTGCGGGCGTGGTCAAGGCCATCTACGCCCCACCGCGCAGCACCGTCCCGGTCGGTTACGTGATCGCCTTCATCGGCGCCCCCGATGAGGAGCCGCCGCCCGACATCGAGGAGCGCAACCGCCGCCTCATGGAGGCGCACCGGCGGGCCGCCGAGGAGGAGCTGGAGCTGGAGATCGACCTGCCCGCCCGCGGCTCCCGGCGTGAGCGGCGCGAGGCGGCTCCCGCCCGGAGCCGCGAGGTGCGCGGCACCCCCGCCGCCCGCCACCTGGCCCGCGACCGCGATGTGACGCTCGAACAGGTCGCCACCGCCCTGGGCAAGACCGGCGTCATCACCGAAGAGGACGTGCGCCGCTTTCTCGGCGAGGAGTGAGCGCCCATGATCGACCTGAGCGGCAGGCGGGCTCTGGTTACCGGAGCGTCGCGCGGCATCGGCCGGGCGATTGCGCTGGCGCTGGCGGAGTCCGGCGCGGCCGTGGCCGTCAACTACCGCGAGCGCGCCGACGCCGCGGAGGAGGTCGTCGCGGCCATCGCCGGCACGGGTGGTCGGGCCCTTGCGGTCCAGGCCGACGTCACGGACTCCGAGGCCGTCACCGCGATGGTCAGGCGCGTGGTCGAGGAGCTGGGCGGCCTCGACATCCTGGTGAATAACGCGGGCATCATCGACGACGCCTACCTCATGATGCTCAAGCCCGAGCGCTGGCGCGAGGTCATCGCGGTCTCGCTCGACGGCGCCTTCCACTGCACGAAGGCCGCGATCCGCCCGATGATGCGCGGGAAGTGGGGCCGCATCGTCAACATCTCCTCCGACGCAGGGCTCATGGGCGACCTGATGCGCGCGCACTACGCCGCCGCCAAGGCCGGACTGCTGGGCCTCACGAAGACCACCGCGCGCGAGCTTGCGGGGCAGGGCATCACCTGCAACGCGGTCGCGCCGGGGATCATCGAGACTGACATGACCGCAGACCTTGATGCCGAGCGCGCCGAGGCGATGCTGAGGCTGATTCCGCTGGGGCGCTTCGGCCGCCCCGAGGAGGTCGCGCCGCTGGTCGCCTGGCTGTGCTCCGACGCCGCCGCCTACGTCACCGGGCAGGTCATCTCCGTGGACGGCGGGCTGCGGATGTGACGGGCCCCTCCCCCCCCTCCCCCTGTCGCGCCTGCGGCGCGAGGGCGGGAGAGGAGGGCGGCCGGGGGCGATGGACAGTCCGGGGTCGTGCCGTTACCCCCTCCCGCCCTCGCCACGTCGTCTGTGGCGAAAGGGAGGGGGTGGACCGAGCGAAGCTCGGGCCGGGGGAGGCGCCGTTGGCCCCATCCACGGAACGCAGGAGGCCCTCCAGGCGTCCTTACATGAGGCAACCACCTCTCCCGTCGGGGAGCTGACGCGCAGCACATGAACCGCCGCGCCGTGATAACCGGGATGGGCGTGGTCTCCGCGCTCGGGCGCGACCTTGACGCCTTCTGGCAGGGGCTCGCGGGCAACCGCTCGGGCATCGCGCCCATCGACCGCTTCGACCCCTCCGGACTGCGCAACGAGAACGCCGGCCAGGTCCGCGATGTGCAGTTTTCCCCCGAGAGCTTCGGCCTCGACCACCCACCCGATCTCGCCACGCAGTTTCTGCTGCTGGCCGCGCGCGAGGCCATCGTGCGCGCCGCCATCCTTCCCACCGAGCAGCGCGCTGTGCGCTTCGGCGCAGTCTACGCCACCAACTTCGGCGGCGGCAACGCCTGGGAGGACTACGTGGAGGGCCTGCTGGCAGGCGAGGTGCGCGCGGAGGCCTTCGCGGAGTTCGGCTTCCACCGCGCCGCCGAGCACACCTGCGCCGCCTTCGGCATCGGCGGCCCGTGCCTGGTGCTGTCGGTGGCCTGCGCATCGGGGGGAGCGGCGCTGGGGGCGGCGCTGGACATGATCCGCACCGGCGCCGCGGAGGTGGTGCTGGCCGCGGGCTACGACGCGCTCGCGCCCACGCCGCTGTCGGGGCTGAGCGTGCTGCGCACCATGACGGATGAAATGATCCGCCCGTTCAGCGCCGACCGTTCGGGCACCATCTTCGGAGAGGGCGGAGCGGCGCTGGTGGTGGAGGAGCTGGAGCACGCGCGCGCGCGTGGCGCGCAGCCCATCGCCGAAGTACTGGGCTGGGCCGAGAACAACAACGCCTACCACGTGACCGCGCCCGACCAGGGCGGGGCGGGGATGACGCGTGTGGTGCGCGATGCCATCGCCGACGCGGGCATTGACGCGCGCACCATCGACTACGTGAACGCCCACGGGACCGGGACCGCGCCCCACGATCCGGCCGAGGTGCAGGCGGTGAAGGCCGTCCTGGGGGAGCGAGCGCGGGAGATTCCGATGTCCTCCATCAAAGGCGCGGTCGGGCACATGATGGGTGCGGCGGGCGCGGCGGAGGCGATCGCCACGTGCATGACCATCACCGAAGGCGCCATCCCGCCGACGCTCAACTACCGCGAACCCGACCCGGAGTGCGATCTCGACCATGTGCCCAACGCGTCGCGCCCGGGCGAGGTGCGTCGCGCGATCTCGATCTCCGCGGGCATCGGCGGCAACAACTCCTGCGTGGTGCTGGGAGCGGTGAGCTGATGCCGCCGCGTGTTGCCGTCACCGGCGTGGGCGTAGTGAGCGGCCTGGGGACGGGCCTCGACGCACTGCTGAGCGCGCTGCGCGAGGGCCACGGGCCCGAGGATGATCTGCTCGAGGTGCGGATCGACCTCGAGCAGTACCGGGAGACCCCGAAGACATACATGGACCGGTGCTCGGACCTCGCGCTCGCGGCCTGCTGGCTGGCGGTGCGCCACGCGGGCCTCGGGTGGCAGGGCCCCGAGCACCCGGACTGCGACCCCGAGCGCCTGGGTGTGTCGCTGGGCACCGCCTGGGGCCCGCTCGAGTCGATGCTGAACATGACCGGGCGCGTGCAGCAGAAGGGCCTGCGCTTCGGCTCGCCGATGATCTTCACGCACGCGTTCATGAACACGCCCGCGGCGCTCATCGCCATCGAGTACGAGTTGCAGGGGCCGAACATGACTCACTCGCGGGGTGATGCCTCGTCCGCCGCCGCGCTGACCTACGCGCTGACCATGATGCGCGCGGACCGCGCCGACCTGATGTTGGTCGGGGGTGCTGAGGCCCTCTCCGAGCCGCTGGTCGCCGCCATGGATGAGCGCGGCTTCGAGGGAGCGCTGGGCGAGGGCGCCGCGGTCCTCGTGCTCGAGACCGAGGAGCATGCGACCGCCCGCGGCGCGCAGCCGATGGCCGAGCTGACCGGCGCGAGCTGCCTGGCCCCGTGCGCTGAGGGGGTGGGGGAGGCCGCGCTCATCGCCGCCGGCGCGCCGCGAGCGCGGGTCATCGACGCCGCGATCGTCTGCGGCCACGCCTTCGGCGCGTCGGTGGCGCTGTCGGCGGCGGCCTGCGTCGGGCTGCTGGGCGAGGGCGCCGAGGAGCCGCTGGCGGCGGTGTCGGCGGATGGCTCGGGCGCGGCGATCTTCGAGGAGTGGCGCGCATGACGCCGACGGGCCTGCTGGAGGCGTACCGCACGATGGTGCTGATCCGCCGCTTCGAGGAGGCGGTCGAGGAGGCGTTCGCGCGCGGCCTGGTGGTCGGCACCGCACACTTCTGCATCGGCCAGGAGGCGTCGGCGGTGGGCGCGGTCGGCGCCCTCGCGCCCGACGACCTGGTCACCTCGAACCACCGGGGCCACGGTCACTTCCTCGCCAAGGGCGCCGATCCGAAGCGTCTGATGGCCGAGCTGTTCGGCAAGGTCACGGGCTACGCGGGCGGGCGCGGCGGCTCGCAGCACGTCGCCGACTTCGCCCTCGGCTTCCTGGGATCGCACGGCATCACCGCGGGGATGATCCCGGTGGCGACCGGCGCGGCGCTGTCGCAGAAGCTGCTGGGGACCGGGCGCGTCGTGCTGGCCTTCTTCGGCGACGGCGCCACCGGCCAGGGCGCCTTCCACGAGGCGGTCAACATCGGCGCGGCGTGGGAGCTGCCGATCATCTACCTGTGCGAGAACAACCTCTACGCCATGAGCACGTCGGTGGAGGAGTCGTTCCGGGTCCGCTCGGCCGCCGAGCGCGCCCGCGCCTACGGCATCCCGGGCGTGTGCTGCGATGGCAACGACGTCGAGGCCGTCAACCAGGCCGTCGGCGAAGCCGCCGGCCGGGCGCGGAGTGGGGGAGGGCCCACGCTCGTCGAGACGCTCACCTACCGGCAGTGCGGACACTCGCGCAGTGACGAGTGCCTCTACCGCACCGATGACGAGGAGGCGCGCTGGCTCGAGCGGGACCCGATCACGCGCCTGGCGACGAGGCTGGTCGAACGCGGCCTTGCCACGCCTCCGCAGCTTCAGCGCATCGAGGCCGAGGTGGCCGACATGATCGCCGACGCCGTGCGCTTCGCGGAGGAATCCCCCGACCCCGACCCGAACACCGTCGCCGAGGGCGTCTTCGCCGACTTCGACCTCATCGAGTAGCACCCGTCATGCAGACCGCGGACAGTGCCCGGGCGTAGCGGGCGAGGGCGCCGGCCGCCCGGGTGGTTCGTCGCGTGAAAGGAGAGTGCGCCATGTCCGAACACCTGGCGATCTCTCTGATGGTGCTGGCGGTCTTCGCCTGCCAGGTTCGCGCCGACGAGCCCGAGCCCATCCACGTCTGGCACTTCGACGAGCCCGAGGGCGACGGTCTCCTCGATGCCGCGGACGACTTCGTGGACCTCAAGCTCATGGGCGGCGCGCCCCGTGTCGAGGGCCGCTTCGGTGGGGCCATCGCCACCGGCGAGGGCGGCTACGCGCAGGGCACGGGGCTCGGCCGCATGTCCTCCGGCGCGGTTGAGTTGTGGGTCAAGCCGACCCAGGAGTATGCCGACTATCAGTTCGGCTTCATCGGCTTCGGCCACGAGTTCGGCGGGAACAACGATCGGGCGCTGCTGGGCCTCTTCCCCGGGTCTGAGCCGGGTGCTCCGGCGCGGTTCGGCTTCGGCATCTGCCCCGGCACGTGGTCGGGCGCGCGCGCCGAGGCGCCGCCGTCGGTGGGTGCGTGGCACCATCTCGTGGCCAACTGGGGGCGCCTGGGCATCCAGGTCTACGTGGACGGTCGGCTTGTTGCCGACGAAGACGTGCGCCTGGACCTTCCCGAGCATGCGGCGGTCTTCCTGGGCGCCAGCTCCTGGGGGCGCACCTTCGGCGCGGTGATCGATGAGGTGCGCATCTACGCCGACCCGCTGTCGGCGGAGGTCGTGCGGGCGCATTTCGCGGACGCCGCGTACGTGGCCACGCCCGCCGCCCCCGCCGACCGCGAGGTGCACTTCGGCGCGGCTGAGGGCGCGGTGCTCAGTGCCGCCGACTTCGCGAGCGAGGCCGGCTTCACCGGCGGCATCCAGGAGGCCATCGATGCACTGCCGCAGGGCGGTGGCGAGGTGTACGTGCCGCCCGGCACGTACCTCGTGCGGCGCTCCATCCGGGTCCCCGACAACGTGATGCTGCGCGGAGCCGGGGGCGCAACCGTGCTCACGCGACCGGCGACGCGCATGACGCCCATCACGGCTGCCGCGGACACGGGCGATTGCGTCATCCAGGTCGAGGACGCGTCGGGCTTCGAGGTGGGTGCGGACGTGAGTGTCTACGCCGACGGCGTGCACGGTTGGCACTCGACCACCGCGCACATCGAGGTGATCGAGGGCACCACCATCACTCTCAGCCGCGGCCTGAACAAGCCGGTCGATCCGGCGCAGGGCGCGGCGTTGATCAACTACTTCCCGATGATCACCGCCGAGCATCAGCGCAACCTGGTCGTCCGCGACCTGTGCATCGACGGCAGAGAGGGCCGGCCCAACCAGGGTGTCATGGATTTCACCTGGGCGGCCATCCACCTCTACGACTGCCGCGACGTGCGCATCGAGGGGTGCCAGGTGCGCAACTGGCCCTGCGATGGCATCTCGGTGCAGGCCGGGCGCGGGGCGACCATCTCGCGCAACATAATCGAGAACTGTCGCGGCCACGGCATGCACCCGGGCACCGGCCTCGCCGACAGCGTTTGGTCGGGCAACATCTCGCGCGAGAACACCGGCGACGGGCTCTTCTTCTGCATGCGCGTGCGTCACAGCGTGGTCAGCGACAACGTGCTGGCCGACAACGATGGTGCGGGCATCGGCCATGTCGGTGGCGGCGGCGACAAGTACAACGTGGTCTCAGGCAACACCTGCGTGGGCAACGGCCGGTGGGGGATCCAGGTCTACGACGGCAGTGACAACGTCATCACCGGGAACCTGTGTCTGAACAACTCGCGACGGCATCCGGGCCAGTATCCGGGCATCGGCGTGGTCAGGACTACCGACACGGTGATCTCGGGTAACCGCTGCCTCGACGACCAGGAGAGGCCGACGCAGGCCGCGGGAATCGTCGAGAGCGAGGGGAGCGACCTCAACCTGTTCACCGGCAACCTGTGTCGCGGCAACCTCGGCGACGGCCTGATCGTCACCGGCCCGAGCAGCCGGCAGTCGGCGAATCTGCAGTGACGGGATGGATGGCCGCGGCGGCGACGCCGTGGGCCGTTGCCGTTGTGCCCCCGACGCCCTCGTCGGGGGCGTGGCACAGGCGCGCTGTCGTGCGCTGTCAACGGAGGCGACAACGGCGGCGGCTCTGAAGAGTCGCCCTCCGAACGACCCTGGGGCACGGCCGTCTGTCGGAGTCTCGGCTGTCGCGG
>CAZTZN010000005.1:34600-38829 GCA_964617715.1 uncultured Armatimonadia bacterium
CCGGTGCCGTGCGGAGGGCGCATCTTCAGATGCGCCGCCGTCGCCTGCGGCATCGCAGCTCCACGCAACGACAACGGCGGCGGCTCTGAGGAACGCCTTCCGAACGAGGGAGGCGCCGTCAGTGCGATGGGCACGGCCCCAGCGATCGTTCAACCCACCAGTTCCCGCGCCCTCGCCAGCGCCTCCAGCGTCTCGGCGACGAGCACCTTCTCGGCCTCGGGCACGATGCCGAGGCCCCGGTGATGCGCGCGCGCCATGACCTCATAGCCCCCGTCCGGATACGCCGACGCGGCGGGCACGTAGCCGATGGATCCGTTCACGTGGGTGACGTCGAGCGTGATCGCGAAGGGGGAGCGTTCGATGACCTGCCGGCCGATCTCAAAGAACGCCTCGGACGGCCAGCCGAAGAGCGCGATGTCTCCCAGTGCCAGCACCTGCACGAAGGTCGGGCGTGCGCCGGCGTCCTCACCGCCGGTGATGGCGTCCAGGCGCGCCTGGGCGTGGCGCAGGTTGCGGCGCGCGTGCCACTCGCTCAGGCCGGGGATCGCCTCGCCCGCCTCGATGGCGGTCAGCTTCGCCTCGGCATCCTCCAGCGCCGCCTTCGCCTCCTCTGCCGGCGGGAGCGGTTCGACGGGCAGCCCGAACTCGTGCCGCAGGCTCACCAGCTTCACCTCGGCGCGCTGCTCATCGGTCTCCGTGGTGCCCTGCGCGACCGCGCCACCGAGCCTGCGCCCCAGCATCGCCGCGTGGTCGAAGCTCAGGCGCGGGTGGGCGTTGATGTCGCCCGAGCAGCCCGCCAGGAAGCCCGCAACGCCCGGAAGGTTCGCCTCGACGAAGGCCTCGGCCGCGCCCGGGGCGTCCCCGGAGAGGTGGTAGTTGTCGGCGCCCATCACCACGCCATGCACCCCGTGGCGGAAGATCGTCGCCATGGGCTCAGCGGTCGCCGCCTCGCGGAAGACCAGCACATCGACCGCGCGGTCGCACGGTCCCTGCGGGTTTACGCCGAGGACGATGGTGCCATCAGGGCGGCGCTCGCGGCGATTGACGCCGCACTGCACGGGCCGGCGCGCGCACGCAACGGTGGCGGGCCGGGCGAGTGAGCGCGCCTGCTCGACCGCACCGACGCACACCGCCGCGAGGTTCTCGACGTAGTCGTCGTTGCGTGCGTCCTCGTCGTAGTGCGTGCTCGGGCCTGAGTGCGTGTGCGTGTTGGCGATGAAGAGCCGGTCGCGCCCGAGGCCGAGGCGCTGCTCGAACATCCCCGCGAGCAGGTCGAACTCGGCGTCTTCGATGTCGCACAGGTCGCGGATCACCAGCGCCGCGCAGTCGTCGCTGTCGCACAGGAAGAGCGCGCGCACGAACAGCTCGTCATGCACGCCCTCGGCGCCATGGTCGCGGCCGGCGTAGCCCGCCATCCACGCGCCGATGGGCGGAGTGATGTTGCGTCGCACGGCGCCGACCATGAGCTGTCCCATGACCATCGCTCCCGTCCGCTTGACTTCGCTCTCGCCGCGCCATATTCTGTGCTCGACGTGAATGCCCTGCCCGGCAGAGCAGGAACCATGTGCGGCACCGCCGATTTCGCCACCGAGATCGCCCGCTACGACGCCTGGTATCAGACGCCCTGGGGCGCCTGGGCCGACGAGCGCGAGCGGCAGATGCTCATCGACCTGGCGCGCCCCCGGGCAGGTGAGCGCGCACTCGACGTGGGCGCCGGCACCGGTAGGTTGCTGAGCCGGCTGCTGGCGATGGGCCTGGACGCGTGGGGCGTCGAGCCCGCGCCGGACATGCGCGGCGCCGCGCAGTGGCGGCTGGAGCAGGCGGGCCACGAGCCGGCGCGGGTAGTCGCCGCGCGTGGCGAGGCGCTGCCCTTCGCCGACCGGAGTTTCGACCTGGTAACGGCGGTCACGGTGCTGGAGTTCGTGGACCGGCCGGGCGATGTGCTGCGCGAGATGGCGCGCGTGTGCCGCGGGCGGGTGTTCATCGGCGCGCTCAATCGCGACTCGGCCTACGGGAGGCAGATCGCGCGCGGCGAGATGGGAGCGACGCTGTCGCGTGCGCGGCTGTTCGGCGTTGATGAGCTGGTGTCACTGATCCGCCGGTGCGTCACACCGCGCAGCGCCACCTGGCGCACCGCCCTGCTCGGCCCCCGCACCGACGACGCCGCGCAGCTCGCCGAACAGCGGAGACGTGATACCGAGCCCGGCGCGGACCACCGACGCTCGGGGGCGTTCATCGCGGTGCTGGCGGAGATGTCCGACGATCGTGCAACTGCGGGACACTCGAGGTGAGCACAAGCCGTGGCGGGCCGACCGAGCCGTCGCGGTCGGGGAGATGGCCGAGGCCGCCGGGTTCCGCGATGACTGCGCAGGGCTGGTCTTCCACTTCGTGCGGGAGTGAGTACGATGGACGTAATCAGCGCGCAGGTCTCGCTCTACCCGCTGCGCACCCCCCACCTCGGGCCCGCGATCGATGCGCTGGCGGAGGAGCTGACGACCGCGGGGCTGCATGTGACGCCCGGCCCGATGAGCACGCTCGTTGTCGGCGAGGCCGACGTGCTCTTCTCGGCCCTGCGGCGGGGCTTTGAGGCGGCCTGCGCCGAGTACGAGGTGGTCATGCAGGTGACCGTCTCGAACGCGTGCCCGCGCGAGGTTCAGCCCTGAGGCCACCGGCCTCAGCTCGCTGCATCTCCGCGCGCAGCGCCTGCGGGATCGGCCACTCAAGCTGCACGCGCCGTGCGCGCAGGGCCTGCCGCAGATCGTCCGGGGCAAGGTCGCGCACGCCGCAGCCGCCCGCAAGCGCGAGGCCCGCCGCCGTCCCGGCCGCCTGGCCGAGCTGCAGCATCGTGCGCGACAGCCGGCAGCTTGAGGCCGCGATGGAGGAGAAGCTCGCTGCGCGCGATGCGACCAGCAGGTTCCCGAGCCCTCGCGGGATCAGGCAGCGCAGCGGGATGCCGTAGGGCTCGGCCAGCTCCCGGCAACCTCCGCCCTCGCCGTGCAGGTCCATGGCATGGTCGGCGATGGCGATGATGTCAGGGTGGTCCTGCCCCGACAGGCCCGCCAGCAGGTCGCGCTCTGTCAGGACGTAATCGCCCACGACGCGCCGCTGCTCGCGCAGGCCCACCTCGGGCGCGATCCGCGCCAGCCGGTAGCGCCGGAACTCCGGGAATTCGCGCTGCACATGGTGCCAGTGCGCGAGCACGCGCCGGCGGCATTCCTCGTAGAGCCCGCCACCAGGCGCCGCGAGCTCCCGCCACTCGATCGTCGGCAGCATATTCATGATGTAGCCACCGCGCGGCGCCTGCACCGCGCTCACCGCCGGGAAGCGCTCGCGCCACCAGCACTGCTCGGGAATGCCGGTCGGCAGCGGCTCGGTGCCCTCCTCGTCCGTGGGCATGACGCGATAGATCAGCGTGGCGGCGTTCGTGGCGGGCGAGGGCGCGTCAGGCGCGTGCGGCTCGCCGAAGCGCTCGCGTGCATCGCACCCTGCCATCATCTCGCAGCCGCACATCGCGCACAGCGCCCCGTCACCGGTGCAATCGATGAACGCCCGCGCGCGCATCTCGCTGCCGTCACTCAGCCGGACGCTCTGCACGCGGCCATCGCGCACCTCGGCATCGATCACCCCGACGCCGGTGAGTACCTCGACGCCCGCTTCGCGCAGCATCTCGCCCACGACCGCCGCGTATGCATCCGGCTCGAAGACCACGCCGTGCAGCGTCGCGCGCGCCCACGCCGCGTCCTCGCGCAGCGAGCGCATTCCGTGGCGCTGCAGCGTGTCGAGGTAGCTCAGGGACGGGTCGATGATGTGCTCGCCACCGGGGAAGGGCGGGTCCCCGGGGCGCTGCCAGGCCATGTGCCGGCCGTAGGAGTAGAGCGCGACGGCGTCACCGCGCGAGGTGGGGCGGGAACGGCCACCGTGGGCGAGAGCGCCCGCGCGCCAAGATAGGGCGGACACTGAGCGTTCGTTCCCGCTGCACCCGCGTTCCTCAGCACCCTTGGACGGCGGGCGTCCTCGCCCGCCACCGAGATCACACAGGCGCAGGTAGATCTCGAAGGGCAGGCCGGTTGCGCCCGCCACCGGCTCCCAGGTGGAGACGCCCGCGCGGACCACGGTGCCGCCGATGGTCGGTGCGCGCTCGGCGAGCAGCACTCGCGCGCCCATCCGCGCCGCCGCGAGCGCCGCGCCGATGCCGCCCGAGCCCGCCCCCACGACCGCGATGTCAGTGC
>CAZTZN010000005.1:38929-59933 GCA_964617715.1 uncultured Armatimonadia bacterium
GTCGGGTTCGCCCACCGTCCCGTGGCGCGGGCGCGTTCCCCGTGCGCCGTTCGCGTGCCCTTGCCCGCACGGCCTCACGGCAGTGGCTCTGAGGGCCACCCTGAGACTGCGAGCGCCGCGCCGATGCCGCCCGAGCCCGCCCCCACGACCGCGATGTCAGTGCTGCGATGCATGATGCCATCCCCTGCGCGACCGGCGGGGACTGCCGTCCGCCGTTGCCGTCCGGAGGGCGCATCTTCAGATGCGCCGGTCGGGTTCGCCCACCGTCCCGTGGCGCGGGCGCGTTCCCCGTGCGCCGTTCGCGCAACAGCAACGCCCGACGACAACGACCGGGCGCGAGCGTAGTCGCGCCCCTCCAAACGGCACGACGACGACCACGGCACAGGTCCCGCCCATGGGCGGGAGGGCCGGACTCTCCACACGACAACGGCTGCGGCACCGACCCACCATCACGCCATGCAAGCGCCCCCGCCGCCGGTCAGTCCCACCTGCCCACGCGGTTGTTGGCCTCCGTGATCTCGTCGATGGCGCCCGCCGGGTCGAGCAGCACCATCGTCGGCTCCGCGCCCTCCGGCAGGTCGATGCGCACCGTCGCGGTCTTCGGCTGCAGGTCGTGCGGCGCGTCGAGCGCCGGGACCTGTGCCGTGGCGATCTCGCCCGCCTCGCCCAGCACCTGCAGCACGCTCGCCGGCGCCGTCGAGCCACCGATATTGTGCACGGTCACGCTCAGCGTGTCGTCCTCGCGCACGACGTCGCCCGGGCCGATGGCCAGGTCCGGGCGCTCGCGGATGTCATCCAGCTCTTCGAGCAGCGTCAGCTCGATAACCACCGTTTGTCCGGGCCGCGCGCTGAAGGGCAGCGCCCCGTCGTAGCGCCACAGCTCCTGCTCGTCGGTGGTGACCCGCGCGTCGGGCTCATCGTCGCCGTCGGTGTCCACGCCCACGGTCACCTGGTAGCGCCCGTGCGGCAGCCGCCAGACGCGCATGGTCATGGGCGTCGGCTCGTCGTGGAAGCTGTAGACCAGCGCCTTGAGGTGGTCCGGGCGCGCGTCCAGCACCGCAGCGGCGTAGTCGAGCCCGCCGCCCTCCCAGCTCACCCAGTGCCCCGGCACGTGCGATTTGCCCGAGGTCCAGTCGCCGAGGTAGAGCCGCGAGAGCAGGTCGCGGCCGGGCACCGGGATGCGGTCGGTGAAGGGCTCGGCCTCGGTCAGCAGCCAGCGGTTGCGCATCTGCTGGCGGACGACCTCCTTCAGTTCCTCGACCAGCCAGGTGCGGTCGCCGGTAACGCGCCAGGCGTCGTAGAGCGCGATCTCGCCCTGCGAAGGGCTCCAGCGCTCCTCGGTTGCGGTAAAGCGCGCCAGGGTCGCCTGCGCGCGCGCCAGCTTCTCCTCGTCGCTCGGCTCCCACAGGTCCATCAGGCGCGCGAACGGGTCGGCGTTGGTCAGGGCGAAGGCGCCGCGGAGGAAGTAGCGTACGATGTAGGCGCCCGCGCCCCCGCGGTACAACGAGTTGCGTTGCTGCAGAATCGGGTTACTCGGGTAGGGCGCGTAGGGGTCGATCTCCGAGGTCCGCGCGCTGATCTCGAACGGGATCTTCCCCGCGGGCTTGCCCCTGTCGGTGCTCAGACACGCCAGTGCCCAGCTTTCGGCCTCCTGCAGGAAGATCTCGGCCACCTGCGGGCTGTGCGTGTACCAGATCAGGTGGCCGGCACCGACCATCGCCAGCGGGCAGTAGGGCTGATCGATGTCGAAGGGCGGGTCGTCCCAGACCTGCGTGGTGTTGAACATGTAGCTGCGGAACTGCCGTCGGCCGGCCTCGTTGATGTGCGTCCACAGGTCGAAGTAGCGGCTCATGACCATGAAGCGCTCGACCGCCCGCGGGCTGCCGTAGTCCACCAGCAGCACCTGCGGCTGCGTGCATGACTGGTCCTCGGCGGCGTGTTCGACATCGCGCGAGCCCACCGTGTAGCCGGTCCCGGCGCTCATCTCCCACGCCACGTCCGCGAGCCTGCGCAGGCCGTCGGCGATGCGCTCGTCGCCGGTTATCAGGTACTGGCTCGGCCAGTTGCACGAGAACTCGCCGTCGTCGTTGATGTGCCCGCCCAGCTCCCCGTTGGCCTGCTGGCGGTGATCGAGCCACCAGGTGATGATCTCGTGGCGTCCGCGCAGCGCCGCGCGCGCCCACACCGCCCAGTCAGGGGCCTCGGCCGGGCCGGGTCGGGTCAGCTTGATCTCCTCGCGTACGCGCGCGATGCGCCGGTAGATGTACGTCGCCGGCATGTTGCCCGGATCGAGTTCCAGCACGCGGCGCACGTACGCTCCGAGAATCATCTTCGACCAGTCGCGACCATCGTAGGCGTGGGCCTCGCTGGCTTCGGAGTAGAGCCGTCGGGTCAGGCGCTCGAGTTGCGGCACATACTCGGCTGTGGCGGCCTGCGGCGCGACCACGTACATGCCGATGCGCGTGGCGCCGAGGTCGAGCGTCATCTCCCGCCGGGCCCGCAGCGTCAGCCACACCGGCTCGTCGGCGGAATAGATCAGGTCCGGCACATCGAAGCCGGTCGCCACCCGCTCGCCCTCGACGCGACTGACCGCGCGGAAGACCGTGGCATAGTTGCGCGGCGGATCGTTGCCCGGGCCGATGCCGCGGTCCATGCGCGTGACGTAGCTCACGTTCGCGTCCAGCTCCGCCGGACGTTTGAGCGTCACCTCGATCATGTCGCCCTCACTCGCGTCGGGGAATGCGAGGTCGAGGCTCACGCCGGTCACCCCGTACTCGACGTCGCGCGGGGGCAGGAAGACGTTCATGTACCGCCCGGGCACCAGCGTCACCGCGCCCTCGCCCGGGGCGTCGGTCGCCATGAGCGAGGTGCGCTGGCTCTCGGCCGCCCACGCCGCCGCAAGGTCGTCGGCCATGCTCTCCGGCGCGCCCTGCCCCAGTGCGGTTTCGACGCGCTCGCCCGGAAGCTCGCCGCCCTCGCTCAGCCCGAAGAGCTGGATCTCGTTGAGGTAGACCTGCGCATCAGGGGGAAGGTCAAGCAGCGCCCGGTCCACCTCGCGGTCACCGAATCGCAGAGAGGTGACCAACTCGTCCCTGGGCATGCTCTCGGCCAGCGGCGCCTCCTGCGGTGACAGCGCGCTCAGCGTCGCCGCGCCCAGGCTCATGGTCGGGCGCATGGTGTGGATGAGCGCCCAACTTGCGGCGATGGGCCGCGCCAGCTCCACGCGCACGGCCTCGCCGCGCAGCAGGACGGACGTATCGAGCCGCCCGTCGATGGGGATCTGCGCCTGGCTGGGCCAGCGCAGCAGCGCGTCGGTCCACACGTCCGCGATGTCGGGCACAACCACGGTGATGCCATCGAGGTTCGGAGTCGCGTCCCACGCGGGCCAGTCGGGCGCCTCGACCTGCTGGATGGCGAGGTCGTCCCAGTAGAACCACTCGGTGCCGGTGAAAAAGCCGCGCAGCGTCAGGTTCATCTCGGCGGCGTTGAAGGGGGCCTGCATCACCGCCTCCCAGGGCGACCACTCGGCGGTCACGTCGGGGAATGCGGCCGCCTGCACGTCCAGCCGATCGCCCTCAGGGCCAAGGAAGTAGACCTTGATCTTGGGGACCTCGACGCCCGCCGGATCAACGCGGCGGATCCAGCCGCTGATGCGGTAGGCCGAGCCGCCCTGGACCGGGAGGCGCTGGGCGATGCCGTCATCGAAGCGGCCCATGACGCAGCGCTCGCCGGAGTGCGCGATGGCCGCGTCGGTGATGAGCCGCGCGTCGCCCCCCAGCGCCCAGCCCTCGGGCCGCCCATCGGCGACCTGCTCGAAGCCGGGGTTCTGCAGCTCCTGCGACCGGGCAGAGACGGTCGCCAGTGCGCAGATGACGAGCAGTGCCGCTCGCGTTCGGGGCATCGGGATCATCCTCCAGGTTGGTGTGCTCGGTGAACGGGCCCGCCTGCGTCCACAGCAGCGTGTCGGCGCAGGCAAAGCCGCCGCCGCAGTTGGCGCCGAACGCGGGCGTCCGGCCCATGCTGGTCTCCGAGCCCGGCCCGGTCACCGCGCACGGCCTGTTCGGGCCGGTGCGGGCGAGCGGCGACCGCCCCTGCAGGTGCTCGAGCCCCGCGTCATGGCAGCCGCGGCGGTCATCGTCCATCCTCCGGTCCCTGCGCGGTGCCCGATCCGAGATGCATTTCTCCGCGCAGGGCGCGCGCTCCTGTGAGCAGACAGCCTGTGAACTCCGGCCGGAAGGTCGTGCGGTGACATGTGACGAATTATGCCTCGTCAGCAGATGCCCCTGCGGGGGATCTCCAGCCACACAGGAGCCTGACACTCATGCCCGGCGCACTGCTCATCAGTTTCGGCGGCTACCCGTACACTCCAAGCAGTCTCACCCCCGACAACGGCCTCGCCAACCTCGCCGGCGCGCTGGTCGAGGAGGGCTGGGAGGCGCACATCCTCGACTTCGGCACCGTGTCCACCATGCGCCGGCTGTTCCCGGCGGAGCTGACCGAAGCCCTGCGACCACAGGCGCAGGCGCTGATGGGGGGCGGGGGAGGCGTCCTCTCTGAGGAGGCGGTGCGCCGGCTTCAGGAGATCGACGCTGCCCTCACCCGGCACCAGGAGGCGCAGATGCACGCCATCGCCGACGAGGTGGCCGACCGGGTGCGCCGGGAGCGGCCCGACTTCGTGGGCCTGAAACTGTGGAACGGTGACGGCTTCACGGGAAGCGTCATCATCGCCGAGCGACTGCGCGAGCAGTTCCCCGACCTGCCCATCTACGGGGGCGGCCCGCAGGCCTCGTGGTGGGGCGCCGCGATCTTCCGGCGCAGCCGCGCCTTCACCGCCCTGCTTGCGGGCGAGGGCGAGATCGCGATTCGCCTGATGGCCGAGCACGCCCTGGGGCGCGCGCAGTTGAGCGCAATTCCGGGCGCGATATTCCTCGATGGGGAGACCACCCGCACGGTGCCGCGTGAAGAGTGGGTGGAGATGGACGACCTGCCTGAGCCGATCTACGACGAGGCCGCCTACCCGGCGATGATGGGCGATGAGAAGGTCAAGGTGATCGTGATCGACGACAGCCGCGGCTGTCCCCAGCGCTGTGGCTTCTGCGCCCACCCCGTCGAGAGCGGTCACCGTCTGCGCTGCACCTCGGCGTCGATGCTGGTGGACCGTATGCAGCGCATCCGCGACCGTCACGGCATCACAGCCTTCCGGTTCTCGGGCTCATCCACCCCCGGTCGGCTGATGGCCGACGTGGCCGAGGAGATCATCGAGCGCGGGCTCGAGGTGGACTTCACCAGCTTCGGCCACTTCGCGTCGGCGCGCCCCGATCACTTCGAACGCATGGCGCAGGCGGGGCTGCGGGCGATCTTCTTCGGCATTGAGTCGGGCTGTGCGGAAGTGCTCGAGCGCGCGGTGCGCAAGGGGATTGATCTTGCGCGCGTGAAAGAGACGGTCCGGCAGGCTCAGGAGGCGGGGATCTTCGTCGTCGCCAGCATGATCGTGCCGCTGCCCTTCGACACCGAGGAGACGATCGCCGAGAGCCTGGAGTTCGTGCGCGAGGTGCGGCCCGATTCGGTGCCGGTGCAGTTCCCGGGGCTGATCCCGGGCACGCCGTGGTGGACCGACGCCGCCCGCTACGGCCTTGAGTTCGACGCCGAGGAGTACACGCGGACGGGACTGGACTACAAGATCAAGCTGCTCTTCCCGCCCTCGATGTGGCAGTCGCTGCCCTACCGGGTCAACGGCATGGACTTCAGCGAGTTCACGAAGTTGACGATGCAGTTCGCCGCGGCATTGGAGGCGTCGGGTATCCTGACGGCGGTGCCCGATGACAACGCGCTGCTGGCGCACTGCGCCGGGATGTCCGCGCGGCGCTTCCGGGACTTGACCCGCCTGTGGTGCGCGATCGGTGATGCCGAGGCGATGGGGGAGATGGTGACGTCCGCCAACCGCGCCATCATCCGCCCCTGAGTGGCGACGCGACCTACCGGGAGGCGGCGTCCTCGGCGATGATCTCGCGCACGATGCCGCTGAGCTTCTGCAGGTCGAAGGGCTTCTCCAGCGCCATCTCGGTGAACTTCAGGCCCTCGGCGTCAGCCTCCTCCAGGAAGGCGCTGAGCAGGATAACCCGCGTCTCGGGCGCGATCTGCTTGATGTCACGCGCCAGCTCGATCCCCGAGCGGCCCGGCATGCGCAGATCGGTGATTACCACGCGCGGCGCGGCGCGTTCGGGGTCGTCCACCAGTGCCCTGAACAGCGGCAGCGCCTCCTCGGCGCTGAGCGCCGTGAGCACCTCGAAACCATGCGCCCGCAGCACCTCGCGAGTGACGACCAGCATTCCCTCCTGATCGTCCACCACCAGCACACTCGGCAGCGCCGGAGTCCGCTCGCCATCAGCCTGCGCCTGGCTGATGGGCAGGCGCACGGTCACGGTCGTGCCCGCCTGCGGAGTGCTGTCGAAGGTGAGAGCACCGTGGTGCTGAGCGATGACCTTGTGCGCGACGGTCAGGCCCAGGCCGGTGCCGCCCTCGCCCTTGGTGGTGAAGAACGGTTCGGACAGGCGGGCCATCACATCGGGGGTCATCCCGCAGCCGTTGTCGGTTACCTCCGCGACCACCTCGTCGTTCTCGCGGTAGGTGCGCACCAGGATGGCGCCCCCTCCGTCGCGGTCCTGGACTGCGTGGTAGGCGTTGATGATGAGGTTGGTGAATACGGTGCGCAGACCCGCGGGGCTGCCGTCTATGCGGGGCAGCTCCCCGAGGTCGAAGGTCAGTTCATGGCGCTCGGGGTGATCGACGCGCCCCTCGCTGAGTTCGCCGGCGGCACGCAGCATCTCGTTGAGATCGACCTTCTCGACCGGCTCGTAGGGGTTGGAGCCGGACAGCGCCGACAGCCGCTCCAGCGCCTCGCCGCCGTCGCGTGCCGCCAGCGCGATCTGCCGCAGCCCGTCCACCAGCGCCTGCGGCTCCATGCGCTGGGTCTGATCGATGTCGAGCAGCATGATCTCGATGCGGAAGAGGATGGTGGAGAGGAAGTTGTTGAGGTCGTGCGCCACCTCCGCCGCGACCTCGCCGATGGAGCTGAGCCGCAGGACTTCGTTGAGCTGGTCTTCGATGGAGCTGTGTGCCGACTCCAGGCCGCGGGCCAGCGAGTCGTCGCCGGCCTCGCCGGACCGGCGAATGCCCGACAGCTCCTCAGAGAGCTGCGAGATGGTGCTGCTGAGCTGCTCGAGCAGCAGGCGTCCCTCGCGCTCCTTGCGCCGCTTGGCCAACGCGCGCTCAACGACCGCCTCTACCTCCGCGACCCCGAAGGGCTTGGTGATGTAGTCCAGCGCTCCCAGCCGCATCGCCCGCTGCGCGCTCTGCAGCGCCGCATACGCGGTGATCATCGCCACCTCGACGTCAGGTGCCATCTCCTTGATGCGCCGCAGCACCTCGGTGCCGTCCATCTCGGGCATGCGGATGTCGAGGAAGACCAGGTCGGGCTTGTCCTGCTCTATCATGGCCAGGGCCTGCCGCCCGCTGGAGGCCGTGTCCACATCATGCTCGAGGTTGAGGATCATGCGCAACGCCTCGCGTGGTCCCGGCTCGTCGTCAACTACCAGTATCTTCGCTCCCACCCGCGTACACCTCCGGAGCGCTCTGTGCGCCGCCCTGCAAGCCGGGAAGCGCAATGCGCATCGTAACACGGCCGTCGTGGTTCAGTGCCTGCACCCAGCCATTCTGGCTGGTGATGATCTTCTGGCTGATCACCGGCCCCAGGTCGGTCTCAGGGTTCTGCATCGCGTACAGCGGATCGAACACGGTGTCGGGGTCGAAGGTGCCGTTGGTGCGCGCGCGCCGCACCATGGTCACCACCACCTGCGAGGGATCATCCCGGTCGCGGGTGACATCCACCTGCACCGCAAAGGGCCGTGAGCCCGCGAGGTAGGCCATCAGGTACGAGAGGGCGTCGCGCGTCGGCGCCGGGTCCACCATCACCGGCGGCAGGTCATTTTCGAATTGCAGGTCGAACGACTGCCGCTTGATCTCCTCGCTCATGGGCAGCACGCTCAGTGCCTGCTCGATCAGATCCTCAGGTCGGGCCTGCTCCGTGTGCGGTTCCGGCTGCTCGACCATGCGCAGCAGGTTCTTGAGCAGCTCATCGAGATGGTCGATCTCCGGCAGCACGGTCTGGGACCAGAATTGTGCCAGGCGCTCGTCCGGGCCGCGCCCGCTGATAAGCTCGGCGTAGGTCTTCACGGCCGTCAGCGGGTTCTTCACCTCGTGGGCGATGCGCCCCACGATGCGGTTGAGCACGTCCAATCGCTCGATGCGACTGCGCTCGCGTGCGAGCTGCTTCTCGGCGGTGATATCGGTGAGCATCAGCACGCTGCCCAGGGGCTCCCCCCGGTCATCGAGCAGGGCGGTGGTAGTGACCCGCAACACCACCTCGCCGCCGTGGATGGTCACTTCCTCGCCTGATGAGGCGCGTTCGGGCGCGCGCAGCGCGGCGAACAGCATGTCGCCCAGCGGGGAAGGCAGCGCGCGCAGGTCGGCGCCCTCCACCGCCGCCCGGTCGAGGCCCAACACCCGGGCCGCGTAGGGGTTACATACCCCGATACGCTCGTCGGCGCCGAGGGTGATCATGCCCGCCCCCATGCTTTCCACGATGCGATCAGCGTAGGCCTTTGAGCGCCTGAGTTCCTGGTGCAGTTCGATGCCCTCGGCCGCCATGGCCACGTAGCTGGTCACCGCGAAGAGGATCTCGACCTCGCCGCTCGAGTAGCTCTCTCCCAGCACCTTCTCGCCGAGCATCAGGATGCCCGCCAGGCGCCCGCGCACCATCAGAGGCAGCGCGATCTGCCCGCCGAACAGAGCCATCTCGCGAGCCACCTGCGCGGCAAGCTGGCGGTCCGGCCACGAGCCCAGCTCCTTCAGAGTCACCACCCGACGGTTACGACGGTACCAGGTGGGCAGCGCATCGCACGAGGCCAGGCGGGCGCCCTCCACGACCTCGGCCGGGATGCCGCGCTGGGCGCGTACCCGCAGCCCTCCCTCCGGGGCCTCCCACAGCAGGCAGTAGCTGGCGCACTGACTGGAGTGCGTCACCGAATCCACGCATGCCTCCAGCAGGCGATCGAGGTCGAAGCCGCCGGTGAAGCCGGCCATGAGGCGATGCAGCACATCCAGCTCCGCCGAGTGTCTCGGCTCGTGATTCCGGGTCACCTGGGTGGCGGGCCCCGGGTGTGCCTCGCCCCGCGGCGGGCCTGCGTGCACCGCCTCCATCTCCGCCCGCAGGCCGGCCATCTCGAGCGCCTGCGTGAGCACATCGTCGCGGTCATCGATGCCCGCGTCGGCCCGCAGCCACAACGTCGGCTCGTCGCCGCCCTCGCGCCGCACGTGGGCGATGACATCTTCGGGGGCGATGCACACGTACACCGCTTCCCCCGCCTGCGCGCGGATGCGCGACAGCGCATCGAGGCCCCGAGCGGTGAACTGCGGCAGCTCCACCACCACCAGGTCAACCGGCACCGACTGCAGCAGCTCCACCGTCGCCTCCGCGCTGCGCGTTTGCAGAATCGTTGCGCCCTCGCCCGCAGCGGCACGTACGTGCCGCGCCCAGTCCTGACTTAGATCCACGAGCACAGCCACAATCATGGTCACAGATCACCAACCGTACCAGCCGGCGCTTTCGAGTTCGATAGCGGCAGCTCCACTACGAACTCAGTACCCCCGTCCACACTTGACTCCACCGAGATGGTCCCGTCGAGTTCCTCGACAACGGTCTGGCAGATAGCCAGGCCGAGGCCCGTGCCGGTGGTCTTGCGACTCACGAAGGGCCTGAAGATCTCCTCGTGCTCCTCCGGCGGGATGTAGCTGCCCGCGTTGTGCACCCGGATGCCCACCACCGGCGTGGAGTCATCGTCCCGACCGCGTAATTCGGTGGTCAGTCGCACCAACCCTCCCGCCGGTTCGGCATCGATGGCGTTACGCACCAGGTTCATCAACGCCTGGTGGAGCCGGGCGCCGTCGCCCTGCACGAAGCCCGTCAGGTCTGCGGTCACCAGCTCCAACTCCACGCCCCTGGTCTCGGCCAGCCCGGCCGCGGCCTGCACCACCTGGCGGCTGACCTCGTTGACGTCGATCGGCTCGACCACGGCGTCCGCGGGCTTGGAGAGGGTCAGCAGGTCGCCTACCAGCTTGTCGATGCGACTGATCTCCTGCTGGGCCACGGTCAGGAAATTCGAGCGAAAGTCGGCGTCATCGAGCCGCTTGGGCGCCAGCTCGGCGAAGGTGCGGATGGCCACCAGCGGGTTGCGGATCTCGTGGGCCATCCCCGCCGAGATCATGCGGATCAGGGCCAGGCGCTCCGCCTCCTGTCGCTCGTGCTCCAGCTCCTGGATCAGTGTCAGGTCGCTGATGACCGCCACCACGCCCTGACGCCCATCAGCCTCGCCCGACAGCGGCGAGGTGCTGCACGCCAGCGGCACCTCGTCTCCGTCCCGTCGGATCGTCAGGTGTTGGCTGGGCAACGCCCGGCCGCTCCCCAGGCTGGCGCGGATGCAGTTGGCGATGCCCGGCGGGATCACGTCGATCTGCCGCCCCAGTGCCTGCTGCATGGGCACGCCCAGCAGCCGTTCGGCCGCCTCGTTGAACACCACGATGCGCTCGTCGTGATCGGTGACCACCACTGCGTTGTCCATCTGGCGCAGGATGCGCTCGTTGAAATCCTTGAGCGCCACCGTCTCGGCGTAGAGGTCCGCATTGCGCAGCGCCAGCGACGCCTGCAGCGTCATGTCGGCCACGAAGCGCAGATCCTCGTGGGTGTACATGTCGCCTGAGAGTTTGGGGCCCACCGTCACCAGGCCGACGAGTCCGTCCTCCCAGACCATGGGGGCGGCGATCTGGGCGTCCAGTTCGTCCATGATCAGCGCCAGCCGGCGCGCGTCCTCGAGCGCCCCGAAGCGGAACACCTGGTCCCTGGTGACCGGGGCGCTCTTCTCAGAGACCACCTCGACCAGCCGGTTGTTCAGGTCGATGACCTGGGGCCGTGGGCGCGTTGCTTCATCGTTGTGGTGGGTGATGGCGCGGGGCGCCAATTCGGTGCTATCGCGCGCTCTGACGTACACGGTGACGCCGGTCGGCTTCAGCGCCGTGTAGAGGGCCCGCGCGAGGTAGCGCAGAAGCTGCTCGGCGTCGAGGCTGCGCAGGATGTGCGACGAGGCCTCTTCCTGCACCGATGCGGGGTCCTGCCCGGGCGAAAACAAGCGGTTCCCCAGTGCGCTGACGCGCTCGTGCACTAGGATGATCAACATGCCCATGAAGAGGCCGCTGGTGAGATACGCCAGGTTCATGGGCACGCCGTGGGCCGTCAGCGTCGGCTGGAGCATCCGGACACTGAAGACCCCGACCGACAGGACCACGGCGGCGGATGCCATCGCGCTGGCCACACGTCGCAGGGCCATCTCCGGGCGCATGAGCTTGTGCTTGGCGATGGCGTAGCTCATCCCCATCAGGGTGATGATGTAGCCGCCCGCGCCCCAGCCGCTGTAGGCGGTGGTCCCCCAGATCAGCGGGATGACGATGATGACCAGGCTGGCCACGATGTGGCTGCCCGCGAGCCCGATCAGCACCCAGATGACCTGGACGCGCTGCACGCCCTCCAGGCGGATGGCCTTGCGCAGCAGGACCACGTCGGCGTAGCCCAGCGCAACGACGGTGAAGATGCCGAACGGCGCGAAGGGCCAGCCGTAGGTCACGTCAACCATGTCGGGGTGGATGACGATTCGTGTGTAGAGGTCGGGGGCGAAGGCCACCATGCCGAAGCCGGCGCCGATGGCGTAGAGCACCACACGCCTGCCGGTTTCGACGTAGTCGATGCGATCGGGGAAAACCCAGGCGAAATCGACTACGGTGCAGATGACCATGGCGACGACCGGGTGGGTCAACCGCAACCAGATGCCCGCCTGGTCGGGGGTATGTGAGGCCATGATCAGGTAGTTGAGGAGAGTCCAGACACCGCCGCCGGTGGCGTGAATGGCGAACAGCCGGTTCCACACGCGGTCGGGGTTGCGCTGGTACACGGCGAGCCCGAGACAGATCGCCGCGACTGCCGTCACACCCAGCGCGATCAGGTTGAGGTTCACACGGCTCCCTCCGTGTGTACTACGTCCTCAGGCCCTGCGGCGGCATGTCCCCACCTGAGCCGCTCGGGTCACTCGTGCTCGTCGAAGGCCCGGATGATCAATGCGGCGTGCGTGCCTCCGAAGCTGTGCGAGTTCATGATCACCGTGTCAACCCTGGCCGGGCGCGCCCGGCCGGGGACATAGTCAAGATCGCATTCAGGGTCAGGGTGTCGGTAGTTGATGGTCGGCGGCACCAGGCGCTCACGGATCGCCATGCATGCGGCAACCGTCTGCCAGACTCCCCCCGCCGCGAAGGGCTGCCCCGCGGTTGATTTGATCGAGCTGACCGGAATGTTGTACGCCCGTTTGCCCAGCACCATCTTGAGCGCGCGCGTGTCGGCCTTGTCGTAATCCACGTTGCCGATGCCGTGGGCGCACACGTAGTCGATGTCGTCGGGCGCCAGCCGCGCGCCGGCCAGCGCACTGCGCAGAGCCTGCGCCAGCTCGACGCCGCTGGGATCGGGGACCACCAGGTCCTTGCCCTCAGTCGCGGTGCCGTAGCCGACCACTTCCGCGTAGATGGGCGCGCCACGGCTGAGCGCGTGCTCGGCGGTCTCGAGCACCACCGCACCCGCGCCCTCGCTGAGCACGAGGCCATCGCGCGTGGCGTCGTAGGGACGCGAGGCCTTCTCCGGCTCCTCGTTGTAGTGGGTGAGCACGCCGGTCCGGCACAACAGCGACATGCCGAACTCGCTCACACACGCCTCGCTCGCGCCCACTACCATCACGTCGGCCTGGCCCTTGCGTAGCACCTCACCGCCCTGCGCGATCGCCTCGAGGCCCGCGCAGCAACCCGAGCCGACCGTGGTGTTCGGGCCACGCATGCCCAGGCCGATGAACACGTGGCTGGTGGCGGCGTGCGCCGCGAGCTGTACGCAGTCGGTGGGCCCGCACGCCGTGGCCCGCTCCCGCGCCCAGCGCGCGTAGATCTCGTCAGCGATGTTGCCGTTGGCTGCGACCGAGTTGCCGAACACCGCGCCCATGCGAAACGGGTCAAGGGCACTTACGTCGAGTGCGGCGTCGGCCACCGCCATGTGCGCCGCGCCCACGGCGAAGTGCACGAACGCCCCAGAGCGGCGTGCGTCGGGGTACGACATGTAGTCGGTGGGGTCGAAGTCGGTGATCTGGCCGGCGATGCGACAGTAGAGATCTTTGACGTCGAAGCCGGTGATATGGCGGATACCCGAACGGCCGTGCACCACGGCGTCCCAGAACGCATCGCGCCCCATCCCCGTAGAGGATACCACGCCCAGCCCGGTGATGACCACACGCGTCTTGAGATTGCCTCTGCCTCGCGACATCATGATCCCCCGGTGCGTTGCTACCAGTATCCGCCTATCTCCACCTGGTGGGTATCCGACCCGCCGAACGCCGCGCCCACCGACGCGCCGTTCCAGTCGGCGATGTATGCGTAGTTGATCACCCAGCTACCGATGGCCATCCCGGCGCCGGCGGTCAGCGCCGCGTCCGAGCTGCCCAGGCGCACAAGCACCCGGTCGCTGGCCCGATACTCCACGCCCACATGCAGCCCATCGGTCCTCGAGACGAGTGCGCCGTCCTTCGACTCGAGTTCCATCCACTCCGCCGCCGCCAGCATCTCGGGGCTCAGCCGCATTGAGACGCCCAGCGCCCACTCGGTGGAGGTGAAGTCGAAGCTCATCGGCGCGGGCATCCCCGGGCCCTGGAAGTTCACGTCCTCGGTGTACCAGTCGAACACGAAGCCGGCGAAGCCCTCGGGCGCAAACTGGTAGACCGTCCCCAGACGGCCGCCCAGCCTGGCCTCGCTGTCGGAGTGCTGCACCAGCGACCCATCCACCGGATGGTAGAGGTTCATCTCGGTCTCCAGGATCGGCGAGACGCCGATGCCCAGCAGCCAGGTGTCGGACATGCGCCGACCGTAGTGGAAGGCCACGTCGTGCTCCTCGATCTCGCCCGGCACCGTGCCCATCGGGGTCATCACGCCGCCCCGGTTCGAGTCGAGCCAGAACCCCAACACCTGGATGCCCTGCCCCTCGCCCACCGGTGTGGCGTACCAGGCCTGTGTGCCGGTGAGGTCCAGGCCACCGTCGAAGTCGGTCCACGACGCACGCAGGCCCGCCCGGGTGCCGGTGAGCATGCCGGCGAACGCGGGGTTGGGGAAGCCGATGTCGGGAAGACACGAGCTGGTCCCGCCCATACCGAACTGCCGGGTCGTGGTCGCGGTCGGAAGTGCGAACAGATGGGGTACGGCATAGCCCTCCGGCCCCTGGGCCCAGGCGGGCAGGCACAGGAGCAGAGCCATCGCGGCAAGTACAAGACGGTGGGGTTGGAGGGAGCGACGTGCGGCCGGGGCATCCCGCATCGACATGGTCGGTCCGTACGAATCCGACAGCCGCTGCGACATCATGGTGCTACCTCCTGTTGCTTCGATGGTTGCTTCGATCACTGCTGCATGCGTGACGGCTGCGGCCGCCCGATAGCGCCCGCCGCCTCCCGCGGCCGACCGTGTTCGTACGACTCACCCTCCCCCTGCCAGTGAGGCTTCAGCCAGGCGATCGTGTGAATTGTACACGATACAACAAACGAATGCAACACGGGGCAGGCCCGGACAACGCTTTGCCTCGTCCGATGCCACATGGAGTACACAGGCAGCGTTCATGCGCACCCGGTGCCGCAATCGCCGTGCCACATCCCGGCCCGGTCAACTCCCCGGAGGAGTGTGCGGCCCGTGGGGCGAAATGAACCGCGTTGTCGGCCAGAAGGTCGTGGAGGTGCACCATGGGCGCCATCGGCCGTTTCATCGGCATCGTTCTCCCCCTCGCGCTCATCGCGGGTCTCGCCCCGGCGCAGGAGAGCCCCGGCGTCGAACGCTGGCGGGTGCAGGCGACCGCTCCGGTCACCCTGACCATGGAAGCCGGCGGTGCGGTCACCGGCGCCTGGGCGCGCAGCGCCGATGGCGCCTGGCATGAACTCGAGACCATCGCCGAGGATGGCCGCATCGGCCTGACGCTCGGCGCCGAGGAGCTTCGCGGCGGTTCCGCGCTGGTGATCATCAACCCGCCCGAGTGGCTCGACCTCGACGACGCCCGGCCGCCGGCGGTCGTGCGCTTCGTCATCGACGGCATCGACTACGCGGGGGAGGCGAGCGCGAACCTGGGTTGGATCGGCAGGCTGCCCCGCGAGATCGCCCTGGCCGTGCAGGACGAGCATAACCGCATCGACCGGGGATCGGCGCGCGTGAGTGTGGGCGGCGTTGTGCTGCGCCCGGGCGATTCGGGCGTGCGCTACGATCCACACGGCGAGATGGCGGGCACGCTGCGGGTCACGCCCGGCGAGATTGAGGCGCTGGCCGGGGGCATGCGCGCTCGCATTGAGCTGGTCATCGATGACTACGCGGTTGATCAGGAGGATACGCGCCGCAGCGTCTCGTGGGCGCTGGCCCCCAGCCTGACCACCGACGACGGCACGGTGGTGGGCATCGATAGCCTCACCTCCGCGGAGGGCTGGGCCGACTGGTCGGTGGTGGTCGATGGCGTGGTGATGAACGAGGGCGACGGCACTACCGCGGGCCGCACATGGCTGTCGGATAACCGCGAGGACGAGCACTGGCTGCGCTTCGAGTTTCCGGACGCGCGCACCGTGGACGGCATAGACCTGTGGTGGCCCTTCTATCAGACCTGGCGCACCTCGCGCAACTACGACGTGCAGACCTGGGACGGCGTGCGGTGGGTGACCCAGGTGCCGGTTCGCGATCAGGAGGAGTGCCGGCACAGCGAGCACCGCTTCGCGCCCGTGACCACGACCGCGCTGCGCGTGTTGCAGGCGCCCATGGGGGGACAGGCCGAGCGCCGGGATCTGATGTGGATCGCCGAGGCGCAGGTGCACTTCGCGCAGTAAGCTCCCGACGGCCTAATCTGCCGCCAGGCGCGCCGCGAACAGGTCGTAGACCTCATTCGCCCAGGCACTGATCTGCTCCCAGTCGCGCAGGTCATGGCGGCCGTAGGTCCGGTGGCCGCCGCGCCCGACGATGGCCTTCATGATCAGCCGGATGGGCAGATTGTAGAGGTCGAAGTCGATTACGCCGCCGAAGGCGCCGATGGCGACCGGCTCGACCCGGGGCGCATACTTACGCAGGCGCGGCTCCATGAGCGCGATGACATCGGCGCGAGACTCTTCCACGCCCGCGGCGCCGCTGGCGTGGAAGTAGGCCGTCGGATGCTGTGCCAGCGCCGCCTGATGCCGGCGCACAAACTTCTTTGCCGGGCCCAGCCAGTTGCCGCCCCAGACCGGCGCTCCGATGATGTAGGCGTCGAAGCCCTCGATGTCCCTGCACTCGCGGCAGCGGCGCACCTCGACCCCGGCTCCCCGCTCACGCAGGGCGTTCGCCACCGCCTCGGCGGTTGCGGTGGTGCTGCCGTGCGCGGTCTCGTATGCGATCAGGACCTTCATCACGCGTCACCTCCGGGCGAGCTGTGCGGCTATCTTCGCCGTGGCTGCACGAAGGCCTCCGGCAGTTTGCGAGGAAGGAAACCACCTGTCCTCCGGACAACTTCCATTTCCATGCGCTGCCATCGCCGATCGACAGGAGCACGCCACCATGATCCGTGCGGCCGCCGTCTCCGTGCTGACATGTGTTACTTTCGCAGGAGTGTTGCTCATGTCCGCGCGCGCGGATGAACCCAAGCGCTATCCCCTTCCCGTCGAGGTCATGCACGCCGAGCATGGCTTCTGCTACATCGCAAGTATGGACTTCGGCGAGGAGGGCGACAAGTCCACCTCCAACGGCTCGCAGCTCCTCCTTTTCGAGGACGGCAGGCCGCTGGGGCCGCCCCACTCTCCGCACGCCGATATTCGCGAGAAGGGTGGAGGCCGCTACTCGCACTGGACGCGGGAGACCCTCTACTTCTCCGCCTCCGACAACTCCGACCCGCGCACCAACGGCCGCACCTACGAGGTCGCCTCGACCAACCCGGACAACATGCTCGGCGGTATCGGCGACCTGCCCCAGACCGAGCACTCGCACGTCGAGGAGATTACGTCCGGCAGTGCCGAGTATCGCATCGACATGGGCGGCACGCTGGACATGGAGAACACGCTCACCGTCGCCTCGAGCAACTACTACGTCGCCTTCCAGCCCAACATTCAGCTTACCATCGAGAACATCGGCGACACGCCGGTGGTCAATCCGCGACTGGTCATCAACGATCGGGGCAACTGGTACACCTTCGACAGCCTGCTCGAGGAGTTCACCCGCGGGGCCGAGAGCCCGCAGGACCGGGTCTACCTGATCTGGCAGAACATGCGCCGCAACCTCTACCACGAGAGCCCGGTCTTCGCCGACAATGAGCCCCACGACCCGGTGCGGCTGATGAACATCTTCGGCTTCAACCTCTGCGATGACGCCGGCAACGCCGGCTGCTCGCTCTACCACCACGGCGGCTTCCCCGGCTCGAAGAACCGGGCGCTGCACGGGCACGTGCAGTGCGAGGCGCTGGTCAACGGCGAGTTCCAGTTCATGGACATCGACATGGACGCGTTCTACCTCGACCGTGAGAACGAGATCCCGGTCTCCGGTGATGCCTGCGCCCGCGACCACGACCTGGTGCGCCGCGAACTCAACTACGGGCCGGTGGTGGGCAAGTTCGTCCCGAGCGAGAGTCCGGCGGCGCTGTTCGGCCCGGACGATGGGGAGGCGTTCCCCACGCTGCGCGGCCACGAGATCGCCTACACGCTGCGCCCCGGCGAGCGGGCTGAGTTCCGCTGGGACAACATCGGCAAGTTCGCCGCGCAGAGCGAGGAGTGGGCACACCGGCCCAAGTACTACGGCAACTCGCGGTTCGTCTTCGAGCCGCGCCTGACCCCCGAACGCATCGCCGCCGACGCCGAGGACGCCGTCGCGCTGGCGCCTGCCGCCGACGGGGCGGGCGTGGCCGGGCAGTCGCCCGAGGCCGCGCTGGTCTATCGGGTGCGGCTCCCGTACCTGATCTGTGGCGGCACGGTGCGGGCGCGCATGACCGGGGCCGAAGCCGGCGACCGCTTCGCCATCGCGCTGTCGCTCGACGGGGAGAACTGGCAGGAGCTGTGGAGCGCCCAGGGCGCGGGCGAGCATGAGGCCGAGGTGTCGCTCGACCAGGCGCTGGACGTGCAGAACCTGCCGGCGAAGTACACCTATCTCGTGCGCGTCACACCGGCCGCGACGGCCGCGGGGAGCGCGGTGCTGCGTTCGCTGGCCATCGAGACCGATGTGATGGCCGCGCCACAGTCGCTGCCGCGGCTGAGACTGGGCAGCAATCACGTGGTCTACACCGACGCCACCGAGGGCCCGCATCAGGTGCGCATCACCCATCAGTGGCGCGAGACCGACGCCATCACCCCGCTTGACCCGCCGGTGCTGACCTACCCGGCAGACGGCGCCGAGGTGAGCGACTCGATCCTGACCTATTCGTGGGAGCCGGTGGAAGATGCGAGCAGGTATTACCTGCAGGTCTCGCGCCGCCCCGACTTCGCCTGGCCCTACCGCACCAGCCTGGACGTGATCATCCCGACCACGACCTGGACGGTGCCGTTCACGGGCATCTACAGCCCGGGCGTCACCTACTACTGGCGCGTGCGCACGCAGGATCGCTGGGGGAGCTTCGGCCCGTGGAGCGAGCCGCAGACCTTCACCTGGAAGGGCCCGTGCGTTCCGGTCAATGTGCGGCTGGAGCAGGACGGCCGCAGCTTCACGCTGCGCTGGGAGCCCAACCCACGCGGCGAGCGGCCGGTGCGATACGCGGTCTTCGGTTCCGACGAGAAGGGCTTCACCGCCCACCGCGAGCCCTACAACTCATACACGCGCGGCGAGGTGCCCGGCAACCTGATCGGCGAGACCGAGGAGACCTCCATGCTGGTTATCGGCCCGGACGCGGACCGGCCGAACATGAATACGGTCTACTACCGCGTGGTCGCCATCGATGCTGCGGGCACCGAGAGCGGCAACTCCGACTACGCCGAGGCGCCACACCCGTTCATCTGGAGCGACCCGGTCACGACCGCGCAGGTGGGGCAGGACTACCGCTACGAGGCGCGCAGCCTGCGCTCACTCAACGATGTGCAGCACCGCTATGAGCCGCCCGGCAACCAGTTCTGGGACATCGAACAGAACACCTGGGCGCTCGCGGAAGGCCCTCAGTGGCTGTCGATCGACGCCGAGACCGGGGTGCTCACGGGCACGCCGGCAGCAGGCGACGCGGGCACGGTCACGGTCACAATAGCGGTTACGAATCAGTTTGAGGGCCACGCCGATCAACAGTATGACTTGACTGTTGCGCCCTAGTCGCCTAAGCTAAATGGAGGGATAGCCGGATTGACGGCGAACCCAGTGGCCGCAGGCCGATCCAGCACGAGCTGGGAGGCAGAGATCGAGCAAAGGAGATGATAGTTGTGTTTCGGCTAGCCATGGTGCTTGCGCTGGTAGCACTGGTCGTGGCCGTCCTGGCCGGCTGCCCCAAGCCCAAGCCAGAGGATGTCCCGCAGCCCGAGCCACAGCCGGAGACCATCATGCCGGGTCCGGAACCGGGTGTGGGCGGTGCGCCGGCTCCGGCGCCCGAGCCCGCCGCGCCCGCGCCGACCAACGAGGCGACCGACAATGCGCCGCCGCCGCCGCCCGAGCCGCCTGCCGGCTAGCGGCGAGCGTTCCGGCGTGACGCGGCGCACACCGCCGCCGTCGAGCACACGAACCGACAGGGGCGCGGCCACGATGGCCGCGCCCCTGCTTACTCGCCGCCTGACTCGCTCTACAGGTCCGCGGGCAGGATCTCCGCCAGCTCGACCGGGGCGTTGCCCCGGGCCACCGACTCGTAGCCGGCCAGCGAGATCGCCAGCGACCGGACCCCCTCCTCGTAGGGGATGGTCGCCTCGCCCTTGCCCTGAACCGCCTCCACGAACTGCGTGAGCACCGCGTCGGCCCAGTCGCCGGGCGCGGCCTCCTCGAACTCGCCGTCTTCGTTCTCCCAGCTCGCGTTGGGGCCGTCGATGGTTACCAGCGCGCCCTCGGCCACGACCTTGAAGCCGTTGTCCCACTTGACCTGCGGGACCAGCGAGCATGACAGCGTGCCCATCGCCCCGCTCTCGTACTCCAGGATCAGCGCGGTGGTGTCGGGGATCTCGAAGCCCTCCTTGTATGCGACCAGCCCGGCCGGCTCCTCGTAGTCGGCCGGCGGCGTCCAGTCGTGGACGGTCGAGACCTTGCCGATGACACTGCGCACCTCGCCCGCCAGGAAGCGCCCCAGATCGAGCATGTGCGTGGCCTGCTCGACGAGCTGCCCGCCGCCCATGTCCAGCCTGGTCCACCAGCCCTTGTTGGGCAGCCCGGGCATGTAGTAGTGCGCCTGCACCATCGCGACGGCGCGCTCCGACAGCATCTCCTGAGCCCTGCGGATGGGCTCGGAGAGCCGGAACATGTAGCCCACCTGGGTGATGACGTCGTACTCGCGCACCGCGTCGAGCACGCGCTTCGCCATCTCCATGCTGATCGCGACCGGCTTCTCCACGAAGATGTGGATGCCGCGCCTGGCGGCCTCCTCCTCGATGTCACCGTGGGCGAACGGCGGCGTGCACACCACGATCGCGTCCGGCTTCTCGGCGTCGTACATCTCGACGAAGTCGGCGTAGGCGTTGCCCCCGTACTTCCCGGCCGCTTCCTGCGCGCGATCGAGCAGCACGTCGCAGGTGGCGACGATCTCCATGTCCTCGCTCTTGTGTGCGCAGCTCAGGTGGCGGTTGGCGATCCCGCCGGTCCCCACGAATCCCAGTCGAACTGCCATCAGGTCCATCTCCCTCTCCGCGATATCGCGTCAGAATGGCGCGTGTTTCGGCGCCGCGCCGGA
>CAZTZN010000005.1:60033-62438 GCA_964617715.1 uncultured Armatimonadia bacterium
TCCGCCATCGCGCCTCACCGGCGTTCGATCACGTACGTGCGCACGTCGCCGGGGCCCAGGCGCACCTCAACTCCCGCGGCCAGCTCGTCGGCGGTGAAGCTCCCGTCCCCCAGCGTCTCGCCGCCGACCGGATCGACGATGCGATATTCGCCCGCCGGGATCTCCCGCAGAGCGCACGTGAGCGCGAACTCGCGGGTGAAGTCCAGTCCCACGAGCACCAGCAGCAGCCGGTCGCCATCGGCGAACAGCCATGAGTGAGCGATGTGGTCCAGATACTCGGGCGTCATGTTCCCGTAGGGGTCGGTCAGCGCCAGGCGGCCCTCGACCGGGTCGGAGAACTGCTCGAGCAGCGCCGCGCGCCGCACCGCTCGTGCCAGCGCCGTATAGAAGTGTCCGTCCATGCCCCGTGCGGTGTAGACGTAGATGCCCTCACAGCCCTGAGCCAGCCCGCCGATGATCTCGACCTCCATCTGCTCGGGTGTGGTGGCCCAGCATAGCGTGTTCATCGAACCCTTCTGGATGCCCTCGATGCCCAGCCACACCGGGACCACGCCGTCCTCGGTCGGGTTGGCGCGCGCGAACTCGACCACCTCGCGGGCGTGCTGCAGCGTGACGCTGTGCCGCCCGCGCCACTGCTCGGCCAGCACGTCGTAGTAGGCGTAGGTGAAGGGGCCGTAGGCGTCGATCCACTCGCGGTAGTAGTAGGGGTGCTCGACGTCGCCCGACACGATCAGCTCATCGATCTGCTCCTGGGTCGGGTTCGGGATGTCGAAGTGCCGCGGGCCGGTCCAGGGATACCACATCAGCTTGCGCCCGACCTCGGCCTCCAGCTCGCGGGTCTTGTCGAAGTAGGCCCTGGCGATGCGCCCCTCCGTCTCCGCGCGGAAGCGGGCCCACTCGACCCTGTGCCGGTCGAGGATGCCCGCCGGCCCCAGCTCCCGCAGCGTCGCCAGCGGGATGCCCGAGTGCTCCGCGAAGGCCGCCAGGCAGCGCTCATCCCAGCAGTAGTCGTCGAGCTTGAAGGCGCCCGGCGGCTCCCAGTTGATAGCGAAGCCGTCCATCACATCCGCGCGGATCCACTGCGCCACGATGTCCTCAAGGCAGGCCTGCTCGAAGTGCTCGCCACGCTGGGCGATGTAGGTGGGGCACAGGCCGCTCAGGTTGGGCTCGCCCTCGGCGTTGGTCATGGCGATGGCGGGGTCGCGGTTGCCGTAGGCGACGTTGTAGACCACGCCCTGGCCGGGCATGAGGAAGTGGCGCAGGATCCCGCGCTGTTTGAAGTAGCCGCCCAGCTCGGTCGGGTCGGGCCTCAGCCCCCAGGTCACCACGTTCATGCCCGTGTGCGCGTACAGGTCCGCGAGGCCCTCGAGCGCCTCGCCCCCGGCCCGGTAGGCGTCGGTGAGCAGCGCGCCGATGTGAAAGCGCTGCAGCTCGGGCGGCTCTGGCAGCGGATCGAGGACGCGCAGAGTCAGCTCGTATGGCTCCTCGGTCTCCTGATCACAGTGGAAGAAGCTGTAGGCGCGGTAGTCGCCGGGCTCGACGTCGGCGCGCAGGCACACCAGTACGCCACGGTAGTAGTTGAAGGTCGCCTCCATCTCCCGCCCGCCCTCAACCGGCTGCAGCCAGCGCAGGTAGCGCTCGCCCTCATGCTCGACCGGCTCGCCCGCGGCGGGCGGGGGTACACTGCGATCACCGCCCACCGGTTCGATGCCCTCCGGCAGCAGCAGGCCGATGGCCGGGTTGTCCACCTGCTTCTGCCGGGCGTTCTGGACCAGGAACAGCAGCGGCTGCACCTCGCCCTGGATGAGGCCGATCGAGCGCTCGCCCGGCATCCACGTCTGCGGGAAGGGGCGCGTGACGATCTGGTCGGTGGGCAGCACGTCACTGCGGGTCTCGCCGGTGTTGGCGAAGTAGATGTCGTCCAGCCACAGCTCACCGGGCGAGTCGGCCAGGCCCATGACCAGGTTGACGTAGGCCGCGTCCCCCGCGGCGGTTCCGGTGAACTCGATCTCGGTCCAGGGCTGGGTGAACGGTTCGGCGTAGGTGCTGGGCCAGCCGCAGGCGGAGCCGTCGGCGCGGCGGAAGTTCATGGAGAAGACGATGCCGCGACTGCTGGGCTGCACGTCGCGCGATCGGAACCAGCAGCGGAAGACGTAGCGCCTGCCGCCCTCGACCTCGATTCGCGGCGAGGTCCAGTAGCCGCTGGGGTCGGGGGCGTGGGCGTTGATGTAGGCACAGCGCTCGCCCGAGTGCGGCTCATCGGTGACGATGGCGAAGTCCACTTCGCCCTTGCCGATGTGCGTGGCCCAGGCGACCGGCTGGCCGTCGCCCTCCTGCACCGCCATCTGCTCCTCGAAGCCCGGGTTGGGGCACAGGTTGACACCGATCTCCTGCTGCGCGTATGC
>CAZTZN010000006.1:0-60277 GCA_964617715.1 uncultured Armatimonadia bacterium
CCGTCGGCGCGTGCGCTGAGCCGGCATCGTGGCGCGACGTGCCGCCGGCGGCACGTCCACGCGCCACACACGCATTTGACTTCGCATCGGGGCTGTGGTAGGCTTCACGTTGCGATAGCCGATGACCGGCGGGTCACCGGAACTGTGCTCTTGCTTCGCCGACTCATGGACCGGCGTCGCGTCAGGTCCGGGACAATCCCGCCGGCATGGACGCTCAGGAGGCATGTCGCGCCATGGTTCGTATGACCGTGCAGAAAGTGGGGATTGACCCCAGCCGCCAGGCGCTGGTGATCCTCGCCGATGAGGATGGACGCCGTCTGCTGCCTATCCTCATCGGTCTGTTTGAGGCCCAGTCGATCGCCATGGCCATCAGCGGGGAGGACATTGGCCGGCCGCTCACTCACGATCTGCTCCTGTCGGTCATCACCCAACTGGGCTGGCGTCTGGATCGCGTGGAAGTGACCAAGCTGGCCGACAAGACGTTTTACGCGCTGCTGCAACTGGAGCGCGGCGGCGAGACCCTCGCCATCGACTCCCGTCCATCCGATGCGATCGCCCTGGCCCTGCGCGCCAACGCCGCCATCTTCGTCGCCGACGAGGTGCTCGCCCGCGCTGAGGTCATCGATGACTCGGCCGAGCAGGCTGAGCAGGAGGCGGAGGACGTGCAGAAGTTCCGGGACCTGTTGGGCCGCATAGACCTTGGAGAGGATCTGCCCGAGTAGCGAGCACCGGCCGCGATCGATACCCCCGGCATAAGGAACCCCTGATCGGCACGCCCGGGCCGGGCGCTCCCCGTCTGTCGAGCCGCGACGGCACGCACACACGCGTATAGAGAATCGGAGGCCTCATCTGGTGGAGACATCCAATCGCTGGATCGCATATCTGTTCGCCGTCATCTTCGGGATCATCCTGATCGCCAAGGGCCTGACCATCTACACCGACTACCTCTGGTTTGATTCCTTCGGCCAGGCGGCGGTGTGGAGCACCATGTTCTGGGCGCGCGTACTGCTCGGCGGCATCGTCGGCGTGGTGTTCTTCGCCTTCCTGTTCGCCAACCTGCGGTTCGCCCGCCTGCCCCTCCCCGGCGATGTCACCTTCATCGGCCGGCGTCTGCTGCCCGAGGAGGAGCGCGAGCAGATCGAGCAGTACGCCGACCGTGCGCTGCTGATCTTCTCCATCGTCGGCGGCATCATGGCCGGTGTGGTGGCCAGCGCCCACTGGGTGGAGTGGCTGCAGTTCAGCCATGCCGTCCCCTTCGGCAAGACCGACCCGGTCTTCGGGCGCGACGCCGGTTTCTATGTCTTCAGACTGCGTTTCATCGAGTACATCTGGAAGTCGGTGTATTATGCGTTGCTGGTCACCTTCGTCACCAGCACGCTGGTGCACCTCTACCAGGAGGCCATCCGGCTGGTAGGCAACACGGTGCAGGCGATCAAGCGCGCCCGCGCGCACTCACTGGGCCTGCTCGCCGCCGCGCTGCTGGTGAAGATCTACGGCTACCGGCTGATGCAGTACAACCTGCTGTTCTCCAACAACTCAGGCGCCTTCAGCGGGGGCGCGGGCTGGACCGACATCAACGCGCGCATGCCGGTGCTCTACATCCTGATGGCGGCGGCGGCGGCCTGCGCGGTCATCGCGCTGATCGCCATCAAGACCCGCAACTACAAGCTGCCCGCCGGAGCGGTCGCAGCCCTGATTCTGATCTCGGTGCTCGGCGGCGCGGTCTACCCGCTGGCGATGCAGAAGCTCGTGGTGGTCCCCAACGAGCTGGACAAGGAGCGCGACTACATCGCGCGCAACATCGAGGCCACCAACTTCGCCTACGGGACCGATGCGGTCGATGGTCAGCTCTTCGCCATCACCAACGACCTCGACGCCGACGTGGTCTCCGACAACTGGACCACCATTGAGAACATCCGCCTGTGGGACCATCGGCCGCTGCAGCGTACCTACAACCAGGAGCAGGCGCTGCGCGCCTACTACAACTTCCCCGACGTCGATGTGGACCGCTATACCGTCGATGGCCGCCTGCGCCAGGTCATGCTCGCCCCCCGGCAACTCAACGCGCAGAAGATCCCCGGGGCCGAGCGCTGGGTCAATCGGCACCTCAAGTACACTCACGGCTACGGCCTGGTGCTCTCGCCGGTGAACGAGATCGGGCCCGAGGGCCTGCCCAACTACTGGGTGCACGGCATTCCGCCCCAGAGCATCGAGGATATCAAGATCACCCGCCCGGGCATCTACTACGGCGCCAGCATACACCCGCGGATGATCGAGCGCATCAGCCCGCCCGAGCAGCCGCTAACCACCCAGCAGCCCGCGGCCCAGCCGGAGGAGGCGCCCGAAGGCCCCGGTGGCGGCGGCGCGCCCCGCACCGGCCCCAACCAGCCTGTGCGCGGCCAGCCCGGCGCCACCCGCGAGGACATCACCGCACAGGACTTCGTCATCGTCAACACCCGCGAGCCTGAACTGGACTACTCCCGCGGTGGCGAGGGCAACGAGACCATCGACAACGCCTACACCCACTACGAGGGCACCGGCGGGGTGCTGATCAACAGCTTCTTCCGCCGCCTGGCCTTCTTCGCGCGCTTCCGCGACGTGCGCATCCTGTTCACCAACCTGTTCACCGACGACAGCCGCATTCAGTTCAACCGCACACTGCCCGAGCGCATGGCGATGATCACCCCGTTCCTGCTCTACGACCCCGACCCCTACCTGGTCGTGGATGAGGACGGCACCCTCAAGTGGATCGCCGACATGTACACGGTCTCGAACCGCTACCCCTACGCCGACGCGCTGCGGCCGCTGGGGAACTACTTCCGCAACTCCATCAAGGTGGTCTGCGACGCCTACAACGGCGCGCCCGAGTACTACATCGTCGATGAGACCGACCCGCTGGCCCAGTGCTATCGCAGCATCTTCCCGACCCTGTTCAAGTCGGGCGGCGAGATGTCCGAGCACATGCGCAGACATTTGCGCGTTCCGCAGCTTCTGTTCACCATTCAGGTCGGCGTCTACGCCGACTACCACATGACCGACCCGGACGTCTTCTACCAGAAGGAGGACCGCTGGGCGATGCCGCCGGAGATCTACTCCTTCGGCCGGCGCCTGGTCGAGGCCTACTACGTGGTCCAGCAGCTCCCGGGCGAGGACAAGCCCGAGTTCCTCCTGATGATGCCGCTGGTGCTCTCCGGCCAGGAGGAGCGCAACATGGTGGCGTGGATGGCCGCCCGCTGCGACCCTGAGCATTACGGTGAGCTGATCGTCTACAACTTCCCCAAGGGCGAGCTGATCTACGGCCCGTGGATGATCGAGTCACGCATCACCCAGGACGCGAAGATTTCCGAGCAGATCACCCTGTGGGACCAGCGCGGCTCGCGTGTGATCCGCGGCAACCTGCTGGTCATCCCGCTCGAGCAGTCACTGCTCTACGTCGAGCCGCTCTACCTCGAGGCCGAGGACACCGGTCTACCCGAGTTGCGCCGCGTCATTTTGTCCTATCGCGACAGCATCGTCTGGGGCGCCGACCTCGAGGCCGCGTTGGCCGCGCTCTTCGGCACCATCGAGGGGCGCGCGGCGGCGGTCGAGGTCTCCGGCGAGGTGCAGCCGCCGGCGGTCGAGGTCGCGCCTGCGGTGATCGAGAGCCTGCGCTCGCTCATCGACCAGATCCTTCAGCTCGACCGCGAGGCCGAAGAGGCCCGCGCCCGGGGCGACATCAGCACCTACGCCGACAAGAACCAGCAGCAGTCCGAGCTGCTCCGGCAGCTCGAGGACCAGCTCAACCAGTAGCGGGAGGCGCGGCCATGTCGGACCGGCCGGACTTGCCCGAAGTGGTGCAGCGGCTCATCGACCCGGAGGTCGCCTCCCTCCGGGTCACCGCCGACAGCAACGTGGCGGTCGGGGAGTCCGTGCGCGTGATCGTCGAGGCGCAGAACGCCGTAGGCGCCACCGCCACCGGCTTCTCAGGCGCGGTGCCGCTCGTGGTCGCGGGCCCGGGAGGCCTGTCCAAGGCAGGCGAGGCGCGCCTCGAGGCGGGCCTCGGCCACGCCGAGATCGCCATCTCCGAGCCGGGCGTGCATCGCGTGCAGGCGTTGGCCTCCGATCGCCTGCGCGCGGTCTCCGACCCGGTCGAGGTAACCGCCGATGAGCCGGCCGAGCGGCTGTTGTGGGGCGACATCCACGCGCACATCCGCGAGCGCCGCGCCCAGGCGCTCATCAGTGACGCCGATGAGCTGATGGGCCCGCCGACCGTCCCGGCCGCGTATGCGTGGGCGCGCGACGTCGCCAGCCTGCACTTCGCCTCGGTCACCGACCACGACCTCAAGCTCACCGACGCCGAATGGCGTGCCACCATCGAGAACGCCCGCCGCTTCACCGATGACGGCCGCTTCGTCGCCTTCCCCGGCTACGAGTGGGGCGACTCGTCGGGCATGCCCATGGACTATGGCCATCGTCACGTGGTCTACCGCCGCAGTCGCGTGCGCGGCGTCGAGCCCGTGCCGCTGCTGCGCTGTTGCGAGGAGCCCACCCACACCGCCCCCGGCCTCTACGGGGCCCTGCACGCGCTGGTGCCCACCGAGGACGTGCTGGTGGTGCCGCACCACACGGCGCGCGGCGGCGGCCAGACGTGGATGAACTGGGACTACTTCGACCCCGAACTGGAGCGCCTGTGCGAGGTGTTCTCGATCTGGGGCAGCTCCGAGCACATGGGCGCGCCCTACCCGATCGAGTACCTGCCCGGCGGCGGCTACTTCCGGACCGCCGAGGCCCGCAGCCATCACCTGCAGGACGGCCTCGCCCGCGGCTACCGCTTCGGCTTCACCGCCGGCTCGGAGTCGCACGACGGCCGCCCGGGGCGCGCCCTGGTCCACGGCCCCTATGTCATCGCCGAGACCGACTTCCTCGCTCCCCCGGGCATCACGGGCGTGTGGGCGGAGCGCTTCACCCGGGACGGTATCTTCGACGCCCTCCGCGCCCGGCGCTGCTACGGCACCACCGGCGCGCGTATCATCGTCCGCTGCACCCTCGGCGACACGCCCATGGGTGGCGAGGTCCCGGCCGCGAGCCTGTCCGGGCCGGTGGAGATGCGCGTCGAGGTCATCGGCACCGCGCGGCTCACCGCCTGTGAGCTGGTGCGCACCGCCGAGGTCGTAGACCGTGCCGCGCCTGCCGGTGATCGCCTCGCGGTCACGCTCTCCGACCAGCGGGCCGCCCGGCCCGGCGACTGCTACTACCTGCGCGTCACCCAGGCCGATGGTCAGATGGCCTGGGCGTCGCCCATCTTCATCACCTGAACCAACACGCGAGGACCACACCCGTGAGCGAGTTCGATCCCACCGCCATCCGGGCCATCATCTTCGACTTCGACGGCACCCTCGCCGAGACCAACATCGATTTTGCGCTCATGCGCCGGCGCGTGCTGGAGGTCGCCGAGCGCTGGGGCCTGACCGACCGGCTCAACCCGCGCCGCTACATTCTGGAGATCGTGGACGACGCGGCTGCGCTGCTCACGCCTGAGGATGCCGCACGCTTCCGCGCCGAGGCCGCCGAGGCGATGGCGCAGGTCGAGCTGCTCTTCACCTCCACCGCCGAGCCCTACCCCGGTGTGCCCGAGACGCTGACGCACCTGCGTGCCTGCGGCCGGCGCGTAGGCATCATCACCCGCAACTGCCGCGTGGGCGTGGCATCGGTGATCGACCGCCATCCGCTGGCGCACGAGGTGCTGCTCACGCGCGATGACGTCCAGCGGGTCAAACCCGACCCCGAGCACCTGCACCGGGCGCTGGTGGCCCTCGATGTGCGGCCGTGCGAGACGCTGATGGTCGGCGACCACGTCACCGACATCGAGACCGGCCGGGCCGCCGGGGCCTTCACCGCGGGCGTGCTCACCGCCGGCACCACACGCGAGCAGTTCGAGGAGATCGGCGCCGACCTGGTGCTCGACTCGGTCGCCGACCTGGTCAACCTGTTCCGCCCTGAGGAGTGACGGTGGATGCGCCTGCCCGTCGGCAAGCTCGAGCCCGAGTTCCTGGCTGAGCTGCTGGGCGATCTGCACAGCGACGACCCGTCGGTCATCGTGGGGCCGGGCGTGGGCCGCGATGTCGCGGTGCTCGCGTGGGACGAGGGCGCGCGCTACCTCATCGCCAAGACCGACCCCATCACCTTCGCCACCGACGAGATCGGCCACTACGCGGTGAGCGTCAACGCCAACGATGTGGCCACCAGCGGCGGGGTGCCGCGCTGGTTCCTGGCCACGCTGCTGCTGCCCGATGACGGCGCCGATGAGGACCTCGCGCGCGCCATCTTCGCCCAGATCAATGCCGCCTGCGCCGAGCTGGGGATCGCGCTGGTCGGAGGTCACACCGAGGTCACCTACGACCTGAGCCGCCCGATCCTGGTGGGCATGATGCTCGGCGAGGTCGAGCGCGATCGGCTGGTCACCAGCGACGGCGCGCAGGTCGGTGACCGCGTGCTGCTCACCAAGGGCGTGGCGGTCGAGGGCACCTCGATCATCGCCCGCGAGCTGGCCCACGAGCTGACCTCACGCGGCATCGACCAGGGGAGCGTGCGCCGCGCCGCGAACTTCCTGCACGAGCCCGGCATCAGCGTGGTCGCCGAGGCGCGGGCGGCGATGGCCGCGGGCGAAGTGCACGCTATGCACGACCCGACCGAGGGCGGCGTGGCCACCGGTCTGCATGAGCTGGCCATGGCCGCGGGCGTCGGCCTCGCCATCAGCTTCGAGGCCATCCCGATCCTGCCCGAGACCCGCGCGTTCTGCGATCTGCTGGGCCTCGAACCGCTGGGGCTGATCGCCTCCGGGTCGCTGCTGATTGCAGCGCCGCCCGAGGACGCCGACGCCATCGTCCTGGCCTGCCGCGAAGCCGGCATCGACTGCGCGGACATCGGCGAGGTGGTGGCCCCCGAGCTGGGCGTCAAGATTCGGCGCGGCCTCACCTGGTCCGACCTGCTGCGCTACGACCAGGATGAGATCGCTAAGCTGTTCTGAGCTGCGAAGCGCGGGCAGACGCGACGGTGTCGTCCGCGCGCGGCTTTCGCGTCAGTGAGTGCGACCGTCTGCACCATCGGTGACTGCTGATGCGCCCGCTGAGATTGACGATCATCGCGCTGGCGGCGGTCCTGAGCCTCGGCGTCCTGCTCGCCGACGAGGGTGACACCACCGCCGATCCGTTCCGGTTCGCGGTGTTCGGTGATTCGCGTCCCGGCACCCGGGCATGGAGCCCGGTGCTGCACGCCATCGCGACCGAGATCGGAGGCCTGGACGTGCCCTTCGTGCTGGGCACCGGTGACTACATCGAGGGCTCCAGCAACCAGACCACCGTGCGCCGGCAGTGGGATGGCTTCTTCACCGCGCTGGCACCGCTGCAGGCGAGCCGCGCCGTCCCGGTCGCGCTGGCGCCGGGCAATCACGACATCATGGGCGTGCGCCGCAATGCCGAGATATTCCTCGAATACTTCGAGCGCCTCTACTTCTCCTTTGACTACGAAAGCTGCCACTTCATCATCCTCGACAGCGAGGGCCTGGGCCAGGAGGGGCGCATCGCAGGCACGCAACTGCAGTGGCTGAAACAGGACCTCGCCGCCCACCGCGACGCCAAGTTCACCTTCGTCGCCCTGCATCGTCCGCTCTTCCCCGTAGACGGCCATATCGGCTCGTCGCTCGACGAGTACCCCACCGACCGCGATGCGCTGCACGCACTGTTCGTGCAGCAGGGCGTGGATGTGGTTTTCGCCGGCCATGAGCATCTCTACAACCATCAGGAACGCGACGGCGTCCACTACTTCATCACCGGCGGGGCGGGCGCGCCGCTTTACGCCGCACCCGAGCGCGGCGGCTTCTATCACTACCTGCTCGTGACCGTCGAGCAGACCCGCTTCATCATTGACGTGCGGCGCATCGCGCTGTGACTGCGGCCCGCGCGCCTGCGCTCGGCGACAACGCCGTGGCGCCGCGGGCCGGTGAACAAGGGGGTCGGGCGGCCCATGGCGAATTGCTGCTCTACCGGCTGCGGCTGCGGTTGTCTGTTGGTCCTCATCGCCCTTGTGCTGTTGCTGCTTGGCGGCGATGATGACGACGTCGAGAAGGCGGCCATCGTAACCGTGCTGATGGATCATGACTGACGGCACAGGGAGGAAGTGGGTATGAGCAGGACCCTGGGCGCGGCCATCAACGCTTGCGGGTGGGTGGCGACTGAGCATGCGCGGGCGTACCTGCACAATCCGCACACGCGCCTCGTCGGGGTGACCAGCCGCACCCGCGCCAGCGCCGAGCGTCTGGTCGCCGAGTTGGGCCTCGACTGCCGCATCTACGCCGACTACGACGAGCTGCTGGCGGATGATGAGGTGGACATCGTCTCGGTCACCACGCCCAACTTCCTGCACGCGCGCGACGCCATCGCCGCCGCGCAGGCGGGCAAGCATATCTGCCTCGAGAAACCGGCGGGCATTACCGAGGACGAGCTGGACGAGTTGGGCGCGGCCGTGAATGCCGCGGGCGTGACTTCGGTCATGAGTTACGTGCTGCGCTGGAACCAGCAGGTGGTCAATATCAAGGGGCTGGTCGAGCGCGGAGCGCTGGGGGAGCTGTTCTACTGCGAGGCCGACTACTGGCACGGCGTGGGGGAGGTCATCCGCGCCGATCGCTGGATCGCGAAGAAGGCCGAGGCGGGCAGCGCCATGCTCACGGGGGGATGCCACGCCGTGGACATGGCCCGCAACTTCATGGGTGAGGTCGCCACCGTCAGCGCCCACTCACACAACAACCCGGCGCTGGGCTTCGAGTACGATACCGCGACCGTGTGCTCGGTGCAGTACGAGAGTGGCGCGATCGGCAAGATCTCGGCCATCCTCGAGCTGGTCGGGCCGTACCAGTTCAACGTGACCGTGATGGGCAGCGAAGGGACCGCACAGGGCAACCGGGTGTTCAGCCGCGTGCTCGCGCCCGAGCAGACGGACTACTTCGAGATCCCGTGCATCACGCCCAACTCCGGCGACGTGGCGCACCATCCGTTCCAACAGGAGATCGACCACCTGGTCGAATGCATCCGGGCCGGGAGCGACTGCGTCCCCAACATCGCCGACGGCATCCGCACCAGCCGCGTGTGCCTCGCCGCCGACCGCTCCGCCGCCAACGGCGGCCGCCCCGAGGCGCCCAACTACTGAGTCCGTGCTCCGCTCAGTGCTTGTGGCCGGTGAGCTGACGCCGGATCTTGCGGTAGCGCTTCTTGTCCGGGTCCAGCTCGATGGCGCGCTCGATGCTGTTCAGCGCCTCGTCCGGTTGACCCAGTCGCGCATAGCACACCGACAGGTTGGCGTGCGCGTCGGCGTAGGTAGGAGTGGCGTCGAGCACCACGCGCAGATGTTCCGCCGCGCGCCCCCACTTGCGGTCGTACATGTACGCCAGCGCCAGGTCGTAGCGCGCCGACATATCCTCGGGGTGGTCGCGCACCTGCTGCGCATACTCCTCCGCCATGTCGCGGATGGTCTCCGACGCGCCGTGCGCGTCGTCATCGTCCAGACTCGCGCCACACTCGGAGCAGAATCTCGCGCCCTCTTCCGCCTCGGTCCCACAGATCGAGCACAGGGGCATGCCTTGCCTCCAGGCCGCAGCGACATCGCACGGTCGGCGCTACACACAAAGGTTCGACGGCGCCCCATGGCCCTCCTCCGCGGGAAGGCGACCGCCGCATGTTCGTCGAACCTTGGTGGCGAATCACGATGACCGGGCAAGCTCGAGATGACGACGTCGTCCGCGTAGGGCCCTACCTCGTCCAGGACGTGCTGGGCTCGGGGCCACACGGCACCGTCTACGCGGTGCTGCACGAGCAGAAGCGCCAGCGCCTGGTGCTCAAGCGTCTGCACGAGCCGGTGCGCGACGCCCTCGGGCGCACCTTCAACCGCATCGCCCGCGTGGTGGTCGCCCTCGCCCACCCGACCATCGCCGACGTGGGGCACATCGTCCTGCACGGCGACCACGTCGCCATCATAGGCGAGGTAGTCACGGGCCGCACGCTCGCCGACGTGCTCGCCAGTGAGGGCGCGGTCGATCCCTACGAGACCGTTGCGCTGGCGCGGCAGATCTGCGCCGGGCTCATGCACGCCCACCAGCGCTGCGTCTATCACACCAGCCTGCGCCCGGAGAACATCTTCCTCATGGACGACGGCAGCATCCGCATCACCGACTTCGCCATCGCCGCGCTCTACGGCAATTCGGTGCGCAGACGCCCGCGCTACACCGCCGCGCAGGAGGTCTACTTCGCGCCCGAGTTCCGCACCAGGGGCATCATCCACCCGGCCTCGGACATCTACAGCCTGGGCGTGCTGCTGTATGCCGCGCTCATCGGCGGCACCCCGCTGCAGCGCCGCGAGGCCACCGGCGACAGCCGCTTCTCGTTCCTCGAGGTCGGCGGAGCAGTCCGGGCAGACGAGGTGCCGCAGGTCCTCGATCTGAGCCACCTGCCCGGCGGCACGCCGCCGGCTCTGCGCAGCGCCATCGCCACCGCCGTGGCCCCGGAGCTGTCGGACCGGCCGGGCTCGGTCAACGAGTTCGTGGAGCTGCTCAAGGGCGCGCCCACGCGCTCCACGCTGTCGCGGCTGGCGCGTGCCGAGACCGTGACCGGCGCCGTCGCGCAGCCGCCGACCGCGCCCGGAGCGCGCGTGCGTGTGTGCCCGGCCTGCCGGCGCCCGGTCTCGCCGGCGGGCCGCGTCTGCCTCGCCTGCGGGCTGGTGCTGCGCAAGCCGACCGACAAGAGCGAGGCCCTTGGCTACTTCCACCAACACGGCCGCCGCCTGTTGGCCAAGCGCGACTTCGCCGCCGCCGAGAAGGCTTATCGCCGCGCCATCGAGCGACACCCCGCCGAGGCCATCCTGCACGATGAGCTGGGCGACGTGCTGGCGGTCCAGAACCGCTTCGACGAGGCAACGGCCGCCTACCGCGAGGCGGTGCGCCTCGACCCGGGCGACGACGATGCCTGGCATGATCTGGGCGTGGCGCTGGTGGCGCTGCAGCGCCGACGCGAGGCGCGCGAGGCCCTGCACAAGGCCGTCGAGCTGACCGACCGGGACGAGGTGCGGCTGTCTGCGCAGATACACCTGGGCGCCATCGACGCCGAGGAGGGGCGTGTGCAGGAGGCCATCGACACCTGGGAGGAAGTGCTGCGCGAGGACCCCGGGCTGATCCCCGTGCACATGGCGCTGGCCTCGGCCTACGCCTCGCACAGCCGCTACGAGCAGGCCGAGGATCACCTGCGCACGGTGCTGTCCATCGAGCCGGGGATGCGTGAGGCCCAGAATCTGCTCTCGCGCGTGCGCGAGCGCTCGCAGCTCGAGCGCGTGGACGTGGACAACAGCTTCGGCCTGGTCGATGATTTCGGCGGCGGCACCGCCTACATCGGGCCCGGCTTCCGCTGGGTGCGCCTGCGCTGAGGCTCGGGGGTGGCGTCGCTGAAAGGTTGCAAAGGCAACCTTGTCAGGTACGCGCGGGCGCCGTATAATAGAGTTCCCGTGCTGGCGGGGGGCGCGGCCTGCGGGGGGGCTGCGGCTACCGGACGGCGTCACCCTTCCGCCGTGGATTCCCGACATCACATCGACCAGTCGTTAGTCGCCGGGAGAGGACACACATGCTCGGAGGAGGACACGGACGGAGGGGCCGCGGTCGGCACCACACCGAGGCCGACCCGTACGAAGAAGAGGTCGAGCCACTCTCGATCACCGACCGCCGCATGCTGGCGTGGTTCGCCACCTACCTCGGGCCACAGTGGCACATGCTGCTGCTCGGGTTCGTCGGCATGCTCGGTGGCACCGCCGCGGCCCTGTACTACCCGCAACTGCTCACGCCCATCTGGGACGATGTGATCCGCGATGGTCACATTGAGGTCCTGCCGCACCTGGGGGCGCTGCTGCTGGGCACCTTCCTCGCCCAGGCCCTGTTCAACGCCCTGCGCATGAACGTCATGCACCAGCTTGGTCAGCGCTTCGTGCTGGACGTGCGCCTGCGCACCTACCGCCATCTGCTGCGCCAGTCGCTGTCGTTCTTCGAAGCGCGGCGCACCGGCGACGTCATGTCGCGCATCTCCAACGACGTCAACGCCGTCGAGGACATGGTGGTGCATGGGCTGGATACCATGATCTCCGACGGCCTGCTGGTGGTCGGCACCATCGTTCTGATCTTCATGACCAACTGGCGGCTGGCGCTGGTGGGCCTCGCGCCCCTGCCGGTATTCCTGGCCGGCATCATCATCTTCTCGCGCATCATCCGCCCGCTCTACCATCGCATCCGCGAGCAGCTCGGCGACATCAACGCGCGCCTGCAGGAGAGCCTCGAAGGCGTGCGCGTCGTGAAGGCCTTCAACCGCGAAGGGCACGAGTTCAGCCGCTTCGAAGAGGACAGCACCGGCTACTACCGCGCCAACATCCGCGCCATCTGGCTGTGGACCTCGTTCTTCCCGGCGATGGGCTTCATCACTTCGGTCGGCCTGATTCTCGTCATCTGGCACGGCGCCTCGCTGGCCACCAGCGGGTTGGCGAGCGGCGGCGAGGTCGTCACCTTCCTCGCCTACATGCAGCGCTTCTACCAGCCGGTGGGCGGCCTGGTGCGCGTGTACGACGTCTTCAACCGTGCCCTGGCCTCGCTCGCGCGCATCTTCCAGCTCCTCGATGAAGAGCCGTCGATCCAGGAGAAGCCCGATGCGCGAGTGCTACCCCGCTCGACCGGCCGGGTCGCGATCGAGCACGTGAGCTTCCGCTACCAGACCGGCGAGATGGTGCTTCAGGATGTCTCGGTCACCGCCGAGCCGGGCGAGACCGTCGCCATCGTGGGCCGCTCGGGTGCGGGCAAGACCAGCCTGGTGAACCTGATCCCGCGCTTCTACGATCCGCTCGAGGGTCGCGTGCTCATCGACGGCATCGACATCCGCGAGGTCACCCTCGACAGCCTGCGCTCGCAGATCGGCATCGTGCTGCAGGACACCTTCCTGTTCAACGACACCGTGCGCAACAACATCCGTTACGGCCGTCTCGACGCCACCGACGAGGAGATCGAGGACGCCGCCCGCCGCGCCTACGCCGACGAGTTCATCGAGGAGCTGCCCGAGAAGTACGAGACCATGATCGGTGAGCGGGGCGTCAAGCTCTCGGGCGGACAGAAGCAGCGCATCGCCATCGCCCGTGCGCTGCTGGCCGACCCGCGCATCCTGATCCTCGACGAGGCCACTTCGCTGGTGGACACCGAGGCCGAGCAGCTCATCCAGCGGGCGCTCGAGGAGCTGCGGCACAACCGTACGACCTTCGTCATCGCCCACCGCCTCTCGACCGTGCGCGACGCCGACAAGATTATCGTCATTGCGGGTGGGCAGATCGTGGAGCAGGACAGCCACGATCGGCTCATGGCGCGCAACGGCGTCTACGCCGAGATGTACAACCGGCAGTTCCGCCTGGAAGACGTGTGGTACGGGAACGGCGGCGAGTTCGGCGGCGGTATGCCCGGGTGACGAAGCACGGTAGACGCGGAGGGCAGATGTATGACGCCCGCCAGTGCCCGGCTTGAGGCCGCGCTGCGGCCCTACCTGCTCAGGCGACGGCTGCTCGAAGCCGCCGTCGGGTTGCTGCAGGGGCTGGCGCTGGCGGGGCTGCTCGTGGCCGCGCTGGTGCTGGTGCTGGGACACGCGGCCCTGCTGGCGCCCACCACTGCGGCGGCGCTGACCGGCCTCGCGCTCGTCCCCGCGCTGGCCCGGCTCGTCCGCCGGCCTGATCTCATGGCTGCGGCGCTGGCCGTTGAGCGCAGCTTCCCGTGGCTGCAGGATCGCGTCGCCACCGCCATAGACCTCGCGCGCGCCCGCCCGACCCGCGCGCGGTACTCCGAGCTTGTCGCCGCGCGTATCAACCGCGAAGCCATCGCCGCCCTGCGCGATCTGCCGCTCGCCCGCAGCGTGCCGCTCGCGGTCCTGCGCACGCCGGCCGTGGTGGCAACTCTCGGCGTCGGGCTGGCCGCGCTGGCGTGGAGCATGCTACCCGCTGAGACTCCGTCCGCCCCTCCAGTATCCCGCAGCCCGGCAATGACCGAGGGCGCCGCACCTGTGACGCCGATTCTGCCGGCGCTGACCGACCTGAGCCTGAGCATCACGCCGCCGGGGTACACGCGCCTGCCCACGCGCCGACTCATCGAGATCCCGGAGACGGTGCGTGCGCCCCTGGGCAGCGCGATCACCATCGCGGGCCGGTGCGAGCGCACCGGCGCTGCGACCTGCCTGGTGAGCGAGCCCGGCGGCACGCGTGAGCTGTCACGCGCCGATGGCGGCTGGATCGAGCACACCTTCACGCTCACGCGGAGCATCCGCTGGCGCCTGCGCGCCGAGGATGCCGCGGGCATCGCGCTGACCGGCTGGTGCGCCATCGAGCCGGTGCCCGACGCGATGCCCACGGTGCGCCTGCTGCGCCCTGCGGGCGACCTCACGCTCGATGTCGCCGCGCCGGTCGAGGTCGCGGTCGCGGCCGGCGACGACTACGGCATCACGGCGCTGGGGCTGCGCTACCGCCTGGGCGACGACGACCGCTGGCAATCGCTGGCGCTGGATGCCTCAGGCGGGTCGGCCAGCGCGCGGCTCAACCTCGGCGCGATCGGTCTCAAGCCCGGTGGCGAGTTGCTGCTGCGGGCATACGCCACGGACAACGATGCCGTCACCGGCCCGAAGACCGCGCTCAGCGCACCCGTGCGCATTCGCCTGCGCACCGACGCGACCGCGCCTGCGACACCCGAGACCCCTGTGCAGGAGGCGCAGCGTGAAGAGGGCGATGCCCTGGAGCAACTGCGTCGCGCCGCCGAACAGCTCGGCGAGCAGCTCGCCGAGGCGCTGGAGAGCGCGTCGGCATCCGTGAGCGACAGCGAGCCGCCGCCGGCCCTCGGGCGCGAGTTGCAGGAGGCCGCGCGGCGGCTGCAGGAGCAGGCGGGCCGCCTCGAAAGTGCGATGCGCGAGGCCGAGCGGCAACTCACCGCCGACGAGATGCTCACCCCCGAGTTGGTCGAGAAGGTGCGCGAGTTGCACGAGCTGATGCGCGAGATCCTCGACGACGAGATGCGCCGCGCCCTCGAGGAGCTGCAGCGCGCGCTGGAGGCGCAGGATCTGACGCAGATGCGCATGAGCCTCGAACGCGCGCGTGAGGCGCAGGAGCGCTTCATGCAGCGCCTCGAGCAGACGCTGTCGCTGCTGAGGCGCGCGCGACTTGAGGCGATGGTCGAGCAACTTCGGCGCCGCGCCGAAGCGCTGGCGCAGCGCCAGGAGGAGCTGGGCGAACGGACGGAGGGGCTGCCCGAGGGCCCTTCCTCGGAGGCAGGCCAGGCTGAGCGCGACCAGCAGATCCTCGCGCGCGACACCGAGCCGCTGGCCGCGGAGGTTGAGCAGGCGGTTGAGGTCGCGCGCGAGGTCTCCGCGGAGATGGCCGCGCGGCTGGGGGCCATCTCCGACCGGCTGCTGCGCGATGACCCGGCGGGGGCAATGCGCCGGGCCGCCAGCGCCCTGCGACGCGGCAGTCCCTCAGACGCGCGCGGCCCGCAGGATGAGGCGCTGCGCGCGCTCCGGCAAGCGTCATCGTCGCTGGCTGAGTTGTCGCAGCAACTCGCGAGCGACTTCACGGCCGAGGCCCGCCGGCAGATCGCGCGCATGATTCGCGACGCCCTTGCACTCTCGGCCGAGCAGGAGGATCTCGGTGAGGACGTCGGTCGGCTGGTGGCGCTGCGCAGCATGGACCTGGTGCGCGACAAGCGCGCCATCGATCCGGTGCGGCGCCGACAGAGCACGCTCGCCGAGGCGGCCCGCGCGCTCGCGGAGCGCATGCTGGAGCTGGCAAAGCAGACCCCGGCGATGGACCCCGGGCTGGCCGCGGGCGTGGAGGCCATCGCCGACGAGATGGCCCAGGCGGCGCGCGAGATCGAGGGGGCGAACATCGGGGCGGCGACCTGGCGCGGGCGCGCGGCCATGGCCGGCCTCAACGAGATTGCGCGCCGGTTGCTGGAGGTCGATGACCAGCTCTCCTCCAGCTCGGCGCAGAGCACGCTGTCGGAGTATATGCGGCGCCTGCGGCAGCTCGCGCAGCGCCAGCAGGGCCTCAACCAGCAGACCGGGCAGGCGCAGTCGGGCCGTCGGCAGGGACAGGGGCTGGGGCCGAACCTGTCGGAGCTGGCGCTCGAGCAGGCGATGATCCGCGAGGCGCTGCAGAAGATGCTCCAGCAGGGGGGCGAGGCGACACAGCCCATCGCCGACCAGCTCGGCGGCGTCCCCCGCGAGATGGAGCAGGTCGAGGAGGAGATGCGCTCGGGGCGGCTCGAACGCGAGACCATCGAACGTCAGGAGCGCATTCTTGAGAAGATGCTGGAAGCCCAGCGCTCGCTTTACACGCGTGAGCAGGAGCGCTCCGAGCGCAAGGCCGAGCGCCCCACCGCCTGGGAGCCGCCGCCCGCGCCGCCCGTGCTCGGCCCCAGCCTGATGCGTGCGCCCTCGGTGATGGTCCGGCCGGGCGCCGGGATTGAGGCGCTGCCGCGCGGCTATGAAGAGCTGGTACGCGAGTACTTCCGGGTGCTGGGGGAGGGTGGGCGGTGATCGCTCGCATCGCGCTCGTCACACTGATGGCTGCGGCCCCGGGCCTCGCGCAGGACGTAGGGGCCGACTTCAACGCGCTGCTGAGTGCGGCCGACGGGCTCGCCCGCACCGGCCAGGTCGAGGCGGCGGAGCGCGCGTATGAGCAGGCAATCGCGACCGCGACCTCGGACGAGGAATGCGCGCAGGCCTTGTGGCTGCTCGCCAACGGACGCCGCGGCCGCGGCGACACCGCCGGCGCGGTTGAGGCGCTGGCGCGGGTGCTCGACTTGGAGGGTGGAGGCGCGTGGCTCACCCCGTGCTTGACGCAGCTCGCGAACCTGGCCTCCCGCTGCGGTCGTCCGGACCTGGCGCGTGCCGCCAACGAGCGCCTGGTCGAGGCTTTCGGCCCGACTTCCGCGCCGGCCGCGCCGGCCATGCTCGCGCTCGCTCGCATCGAAAGTGACGAGGGTGACCTCGACGCGGCCATCGCGCGCCTGGAGTTGATGCTCGGCACGGGTCTGCACACCGCCGCGCATGCTCAGGCCCGCGAGTTGCTGGTGGGCTGTCTGCTGGCGAGAGACGAACGCGACCGTGCCCTGGCGACGGCGCGGGCCGCGCCCGAGGAGAATCGCCGCGCGCGCCTGCTCATGCGCATCGCCCTCCGGGCCCGTGACGGCGGCGACCTCGACGTGGCCGACGCCATCGCGCGCGAGGTGCTCGCGCTGGTACCCGATCATCCGCAGGCGGTCGAGCTGGTACACGCGTTCGCGGTCGAACGCGGGGCGGTGGATCAACTCATCGCGGAGCTGCGTGTGCGCGCCGCGGGCGATGACCCCGAGCCGGCCCTGCGAACGCTCGCGCAGATCGCGACACTTGAGGGCGACGCCCGCGCCGCGCTCGATGCCTGGGAGCGCCTGCTCGTGCTTCACCTCGATGACCCCGAGGCGCACCGCACTGTCGGCCGCCTGGCCCTCGACGCCGGCGACCTGGACCGAGCGGAGATCGCCTGCCGCCGTGCGCTGGAGCTGGCCCCCGAGTCGCAGCCGGCGGCCGAGGCGCTGGCCGAGGTGCTGGTGCGGCGCGGGCGCACCGACGAGGCGGTGACTGCGCTCAAGCGGGCGCTGGGCTACGATCCGGCGGACATCACCACCGTGCGCTCGCTGGGGTACGCGCTCGCGCGTTATTCGCTCCATCACGAGGCAGTCGCGGCCTACCGCGAGGCGCGCGCCGCCCTCGGCGACGACCACGCGCTGGCGTGGGAGATGGCACGCGCGCAGATGGCGTTGCTCGACTACCCCGCCGCCGCGCGTGAACTCCTGGCTGCGCTGGGGGAGGAGGGCGTGTCCGCGCGCATGATCGGTCACGAGCTGGAGCGGCTGGTCAGTGATGAGATCGCCGGGCAGGAGGTGCTGGCCGTGATCGCCGAGCAGCCCCTCGCCGACCTGACCGACGCCGGGCGCGTCGCCCTCGGACGAGCGTGGCTGGCCGCAGGGGACACCCCGCGCGCGCTGGAGCTGCTGGGCGCGACCGAGTTCGCGGCGCAGGAGGTCGCGGAGATCGCCCGCGAGAGCGAGCTGCGCGGCGAGCCCGAGGTGGCCGCCGACCTCTACATCTTCGCACTCGAGCGCGGCCTGCCCGACCCCGAGGCCGGGAAGGTGGCGATGAGCCTGGCGAGGCTGGAGGCGGCGCGGGGGCGCTGGCGGGACGCGCTGGACGCGTTGGACCTCGCGCCCATCGACGACGATCCGGCGGTGCTGGTGCTGCGCATCGAGCTGCTGCTGGAACACGCGCATCGCCCGGAGCAGGCCGGCCTCGCGCTTCAACGGCTTGAGGCCCTGGTGGGCGAGGATCGCGCGTGGGCGGGCCCGGCCCGTCGTGCTCATGCCGAGTGGCTCTTCGCGATGGGCCGGCTCGACGAAGCCGAGGAGGCCTTCACCGGCCTGCTGGCGGGTGGCGACGAGCGCGCGCCATCGAGCATCGAGCCGCCGCCCTTCCCGCCGAGCATGATGGCGCCGCCGGGGATGGTGCCTCAGCCGGTCTTCGTCTTCACCGGCGGCGGGGAGACGCTGGCGGCGCTGCGGCTGGGGGAGATCGCTCTGCGCCACGGCGACCTGGAGCTGGCCGAGCAGCGCCTGCGCAGCGTAGCGGAGCGCTGGCCCGACAGCGACGAGGCCAACGACGCGCTCGCGTGGCTCTCGTTCATACGGGAGAACCTCGACGGCGAGGGCCGCGCGGAGAGCGACTACCTGCGCGCGCTGATGCTGCTCGATCGCGGCGCCCTCGACGAGGCCGAGGGGCTGCTGCGCGAGATCGTCGGCACGCGTGATGAGCCGCTGGCCGATGATGCGCTGATGCTGCTGGCACGCGCCCGCTGCGATGCCGGCGATGCGGCCGGTGCGGTCGAGACGTGGCTGCGCGTGGTCGAGCGCTTCGGCGATGGACTGCTCGCCCCCGAGGCGCTGCTGCGGGCCGCCCGCGCCTTGCGGGACGAGCTGGATGACCCGGCGAGCGCGGCGGAGGCCCTGCGCAGGATCGTCGAGGACTACGCCGACTCGGCGGCCGCACAGCAGGCACGCGATGAGTTGGAGCTGCTGCGCGGGGTGTCGCCGTGAGCGATCGGGCGAAGGGGCTCCTGCTGGGCTTTGCCGCCAGCGCTCTGTGGGCGTCGGTCTTCGCCGCGGGACGTTATGTCACCGCCGGGCGCGGCGTCGATCCCATCCTGACTGCGACCGTGCGCTTCTCGGTCGGCGCCGCCGGGGCTGTGATCTACCTGCTGGCGACCGGCCGCTGGTCCCGCCTGCTGCGCGCGGCCGAGGGGCTGTGGCCGCTGGCGGGCCTGGGCGCCGTGGGCATCTTCAGCATGGGCATGCTCGTCTTCGTCTCCACCAGCCTGACCAGCTCCATCAACGGCGCCCTGATCCTCAATGCCAACGCCATCTTCATCGCGGTCTTCGCGCTCTTCATCGGCGAGCGCGTGTCCGTCATCCACTTCGTGGGGCTGCTGCTGGGCCTGGTGGGTTGTGGCATCATCGTCGTCGGCGCGACTCCACCTCAGCCGCTCCCGGTTGCCAGCAACGTGCTCGGCTCCATCGCCGCCCTCGGCGGCGCCATCTGCTGGGCCGCGTACACGGTCTGGGGCAAGCGCTACGTGCGCCTCTACGGCGGTCTCGAGTCCGCCACCATCACGCTCATCGCGGGCGCGATCATGCTGATCGGGGTGAGCCTCGCGCGCGGGGCCAACCTGTCGGTCGGCGTCTCCGAAGGCCTGGCGCTGCTCTATCTCGGCATCTTCCCGACCGCCGTCGCCATGCTCATCTGGTACCACGCGCTGCACCTTGTGGACGCCAACGTGCTCGGCCCGACGCAGTACGTCGCGCCGCCGCTGGCGACCCTCCTGGGCTGGGTGCTGCTGGGGGAGCCGCTGTCGTGGACCTTCGTCGCCGGTGCCGCCACCATCATCATCGCGGTCTATCTGGCCACGCGACCGGCCGGAGCGGATCCTCCTCCGCCGCCGACCTCCCCGGACGTGACGGGACGGAAGTCCTCGGTGGCGCGCTGATGAAGGCCGGTCCTGTGCACGGCCGCGCCCCGCCGCCGGTCGGGTTGATCGCCAACATTGCCGCGCCTGCCCGCGTGCCCCTACCGCCCGATCCAGTCGAGGAAGTTCTGGCCGAGCAGGCCGCGCACGTCCGCTTCGATCTGCTCGGCGGTGAGCCGCCAGCCGGTCGCGTGCAGGTCCAGATACTTGTCGGTCAGCACCCTGCGGATCGACTCGCGCGAGTGGGCCCACTTGTACACGAGCTGATCGAGCACCCGGCAGTCCGAGTGCTGCGCCACGAAGCTCAGGCCCAGCAGCTCCACCCGCTCGCGCGTCATCTCGTCGATGATGCTCGGGTCGTTCAGGAACCACCAGCAGCCGAAGGGCATCAGGTTCGGGAACTTGCGCGCCGCCACGCACAGTTCATGCTGATTCTCGCGCGAGAGCAAAGTCACGAAGAAGTTGCAGTCGGGGTGCTGCGAACACAGTCGCTCGACCGTCCCGATGTCGCACTTACCCACCGCGTCGCCTGCCAGTCGCAGCGCCGGGTTCACCTGCCGTTTCACGCCCATCATGGGTGCGAAGGGGATTCCCAGCTCCGTGCACGCGGGAATGATCGCCTCATTGAGGATCGGCGTGCTCGGGTGGTCGTCGGGGTAGGCGAAGTTGAAGCCCAGCGAGGCCGCCATGTACACGGGGTTCATGCGCTCGGCCCAGTCCATCAGGAAGCGGCGTACCTCGGAGAGGGTGCTGCCCGACAGGTCCAGCGCCACGTCGTAGCCCCACGCGGCCAGCCTGGGCTGCGCCTCGTGCCAGGTCACCAGCAACGGGTCGATGCGCAACGCCGGCAGGAAGCGCTCATCGGTCTCGGCCCCCTGTTCAATCCAGATGGCGCGCTCATTCTCGTCGAAGGGGTCATTGGTCATGACCACCTTGTCGGCGTTGGCGGTCGCGAAGACGCGGTCGATATGCTCCTCGACCGTGGCCGCCGCGAAGAACTCGCGGAACTCATCCGGGGTGCCATCGGCCACGTCCAGCCCGTAGGCCTGCAGGCAGGTCAGTACGCCGCGGCGCGCCTCGGAGATCGGGCTCTCGTTGATGAACAGGCTCTGCCAGATGTGATCGGCCTGCTCGCGCTTGCTCATGGCAAAGAACTGCGCGGGGCTGACTGCGCGGTTGGTGCGACACACCTCGGCGATCAGGTAGTGGTAGGTAATCAGCTCGTCGAAGCCCCACAGCAGCAGGTCGCCGAAACGCGCCGAAAACAGGTGGGTGTGCACATCGACCGGCAGTGTGACGGTGCGGCAGATGCGCTCGACCGCATTGGCGATCGCGGAGCTGCCGTGCAGGACGGTGTCGTTCGAAGCGGCGGACATGGCGGTCCCCTCTCTTCTGTGCGTTCGAGTCACGACTCCCGTGGATAGTTGGCCCCGCGCGGTCGCGACTCCTGCCGACGACGGCGCAGGATGCGGGCCCTCGATGGGGGAACAACTGCCTGCCGAGACGAGGAGGGGAGTCCACGATGAGCCGGGGAGTCGAGGAACGGAAGGTCGAGGCGGTCGCCTTCGTGGTGAACCCGACGTCGGGCGGCGGCGGGAGCGATCAGCTCTTCCTCAACATCGCGCGCCTGCTGCGCGCCCGTGGCGTGTGGCCCGCCGCCTTCGAGACCCGTCGGCACGAGGGAGCGCGCCCGGCGGTGGAGGCGGCGCTGCGGGCCGGCTTCGAGGAGATCTGGGTGATCGGCGGCGACGGCACCATCCGCGAGTGTCTGGGGCCGATCGTCGAGGCGGGGGCGATTCTCGGGCCCATCCCCGGCGGCACCAGCAACCGGCTGGTCGAGGTGGTGGGCCATGCGTGGGCCGATCCACTCGCACAGGCTCAGTGGATGCTCAGACAGCCGGTGTATCGGATGGACCTGGGGGAGTGCAACGGCGAGCTGTTCACGGTGCGCGCCGGTGTGGGGTTCGAGGCGAAGGCCGCCCGTGAAGTCGAGGACGACAAGTTCGGCCTGGGCAATTTCGCGTACGTGGTGGCCGGTCTGCGCGCGGCGCGGGACATCCGGCCGGTACCGGCACGGCTGATCTCCGGCGATGAGGTGCTGCTGGAGGAGCCGATGCTCACCGTCATCTTCAGCAACCTGCCCATGCGCGTGTTGCTGCGTGTGCCGGGGCTCGAGCGGGCGAGCCCCACCGACGGGATGCTGCACACCATCGTCATCCGCGACCGGCCCGGCGTGGACGTGCTCTGGCGCTGGGTGACCTCGTGGCAGGAGCCGCCGCCCGAGCCGAAGCTGGTGTTTGAGGCGACCGCGTCGGAGTTCGTGCTCGAGGTCGAGGGTGGGGCCGATGTGCACCTCGACGGTGAGGCGCTGGGCGCGCACGAGCGCGTCGGCGTGCGCTGCCGGCCCGCCGCGCTGCGGCTGCGCGGCCTGGACCTGGCGGCGGGAACTCCTGAGGCGCGAGCGCCGTTATGACCCCCGACGGCAGTACTCTCGCAGGGAGTGGCCCATGACGTCGCCGGGAGCGCGCGAATATCGCGCACTGCGAATCGCGGCGGTGGCCGCGATCACGCTGCTGCTCAACGCCACTACGCTGGCGCCGGCGCTGCACTCGCATGCGCCGGGGCACAATCCCGCCGTCTGCCCGGTGTGCATGCTGCAGGCGCACGGCGCGTGGACACCGGCGGACCCGGGGCCGGTGCAGGGCGTCGAGCGCTCGCACCTGCCCGCCCCCGACGCGCCCGGCGATCCGGTGCTGCCGGCGCACATCCATGCCGAGGTAGCCCGCGGGCCGCCCGCCGCCGGGTGACGTCTCAGAGCCTCACCGTGTGTGTGCAATCCCCTGTTCGCAGGAGGTCACAGATCATGCGAGTGTCAGATCATCGACGCACCGGCTTCACGCTTATCGAGCTGTTGGTGGTGATCGCTATCATCGCCATCCTTGCGGCGATCCTCTTCCCGGTCTTCGCGCGGGCGCGCGAGAAGGCGCGGCAGACGAGCTGTCTCAACAACCTCAAGCAGATCGGCACCGCCATGCTCATGTATGCCCAGGACTACGACGAGCGCTTCATCTGGACCAGCGACAACTGGGCCTGGTACGTGCTGGTGCAGCCCTACGCGATGAATGCGCAGATCTTCAAGTGCCCGTCGATGGGCATGGACGCCGGCAATCCCTACACCGACTACTCGATCAACGGCGTCTTCGCCCACGGCATCGGGCAGGCCGACATCAAGCACGTGGGCGAGTTTATCATGGTGGGGGAACGCGGCGATGACATCATCTACGACGGCTACCACCCGTGGCCGCGCGATGGCACGAGCTGGAACGTCATGTCCGCCTACACCGCCGCCGACGGCCACAACTGGTTCGAGGGGCACCTGGCCAAGGACCGCCACAACGAGGGCGCCAACTACGCCTTCGCCGATGGCCACGGCAAGTGGCAGCGCTGGAACCAGACGGTCGAGCCGCCACTGCCGGGCATGCACAACCCCGACCGCATCATCCCCGTGGTCCATCACTGGGACTGACACTCGGCGCTCGACGCGCATCACCGGGCCCGCGCAACGCTGCGCGGGCCCGGCCACGTACGCGTGCACAGATGATTCTCGATGCGACAGCAGGCGAAGGCTTGCCGCTGAGCGAACCCGACACGGAGGCGCTTCGCGCGCAGCCGAACAGCCTGGCTGGCGCACCTATCACGCGCAGGCCGTTTCCCCGAGGTGAGTGAGAGAATGAGACCGAAGACAGGTGCTGTCATCCGCCTGCTCCTGATGGTGGCGCTCATGGCTTGCGGCCTGGCGTCAACCGTGAGCGCGGAGATTACCACAGTCACCGCCGGTCCCGTGCGCCTGGTGGCGCCGCCGGACTCGACCGCAGATCAGGTGCTCAGCTACGGGTTGGGCTTCCCCTTCCAGGTGGCGTCGGATCGGGCGGCGCTGTTCTGCAATGTGCGCATCGAAGGCGTCGCCGTCTCCGACTACGAGAACGGCACCGATGTGATCATCTTCGACAGTCTGGCCGGCATCAGCGCGGAGAATGCCGTCGCCATCTCCCGCAATGAGAGAACGACCGACGCCGATGGCACGCAGCGCATCGTGGTGAAGTTCCCGGTCATCGGCGGCTTCGTCCCGCTGGGGGCGCTGCGCGCAGACGCCAGCCCGCATCCGCACGCGGGCACCGGCTTCGGCCTGTGCCAGGCCATCTCATTCCCGGTGGATGAGACCGGCCACTTCAATTGGCAGAGCGGGTACATCCATCGCTGCGAGGTGCACCAACTCAGCTACGACGGCGAGCGTTTCGAGGCGGTGCGCAGCTCCTCGCCCGACCGCACCCACCCGCTGATCGGGGACACCGCCTGGCGGATATCGGCGCCGGGGATCACCAACGCCATCCCCGACGGCGACGATCTGCTCCTGGCGGCCCTGGTCAGTGACGGCTCGGTCTCGTCGTCTGGCGTGGTGAGGTGGGCCCGCGTCGGTGAGGTCTGGGAGCCGGTCGAGTTCTCGCCGGTCACGCCACCGGGCGAGTCGTGGGCTGAGCCCAGTCTGGTCCGCGACAGCGATGGCGCACTGCTGTTCACGGCGCGCGGTTCCGGAGGCGATCGGCTGGCGCAGGTGAGCGTGTGGCGGCGATACGATGGCGGGCCGCAGTGGCGGCTCGTGTTCAGCACCCCTGACGTCCGGGTCCTGCATCTGGAGGAGGGTGGCTCGCAGTGGGAGCAGGTCATCAGCGCCGCGGGCGCCCACAGCCCGGGACCGATCTCGATCAACCGCGCCCTTGACGGCACACCCTACATCGGCGCGAACCTCCAGGGCAGCGGCCGCGAGACGCTGTGCATCTGGCCGCTCAACGCCGCGCGCACGGAGCTGCTCGAGCCCATCACCGCACGTGCCGCGCGCGCGGAGTTCGGCGCGCCACCGGCGGGCTCGCGCTGGATGGTGGACCATCCGTCGGGGGCGGTGGTGCGCCTGGGCGACGGCGAGTGGCACGCACTGCTCGCCTACAGAATCCTCGACAGCGCCGAGCACCGCGGTGCGGCTCCCGGCGCGCGGACCGGCTGCTACGTCGAGGAGGTGTTGTCTGACGGGCCTGCCGTGCCTCCATGGCGGTTCGAGTAGTCCACGCGCGCCATCCGGCCCGGGCCTGCCCCGCCAGCGCTCTCGCATCAGTACGCGACAAGCTCGCCGGAGGCGGTCGCCGCCAGGATGAGGCCGCCACCGGGCAGGCACACCAACCGCACCGGCTCGGGCGTCGCGATGGTGCGCAGCACCGTGCCGTCGCCCGCGAAGATGCGCACCAGGCCGTCCTGGCCCGCCGCGACGATCTCGACCGTGCCGTCGCCATCGAGGTCGCCGACCGCCACGTCATTGACCGCGAAGCCCAGGTGCGCCCGCCACAGTTCCTGCCCGGCGGCGTCTACCGCGTAGAGGTAGCCGGTGTCGGAGGCGACGAGGACCTCGGGCGTGGCGTCGCCGGTGATGTCGGCGGCGCGAATGCGCCGGACGGCGTAGCCGAAGTTGTCGAAGCGCCAGGCGATCTGCCCATCCGGGCCGCGGGTGAGCAGATCGCCCGTGGACGAGCCGTAGATGACGCTCAGGCCCTCGGCGGTGAGGCGCGCGGTGTCGAACCGGACATCACCGATGGACGAGTAGCCGATGAAGGCGCGCTTCCCGTCCTGCGTGACGCCGTGGACGAAGCCGTAGCGGTCGGAGACGAAGATCTCGTTGGCGCCGTCGCCATCATAGTCGGCGAACTCGATGTCCATCGCCCCGTGCGCCACCTGCTCGTACTGCCACAGGCGTGTCCAGTCCTGATCGAGAGCGATGAGTTGGTAGTTACCCATGACCGTGAACAACTCATCGAGCCCGTCGGCGTCGATGTCCAGGCCATCGACCACCCACAGCGCCCACGGGCGGTCGCCGAAAGTCTGGCTGTGCGGCGGGCCCAGGGGCTGGTGGCTGTCGAGCAGCTCGCCCTCGGCCGAGAGCACGTAGAGGTGCGTGTCGGCCGAGGCGATGGCGACCTCGCGACCGGGCGTCTCGCGCGCCTGCACATCCGCAACGTCGAGCACCGTGCCCTCGGCGGCATAGCTCCACAGCAGCTCGCCGGAGGGGCTCAGGCAATGACACGAGCGGCCCTGCGCCACCAGGATCTCGGGGGTGCCATCGCCGTCGAGGTCGGTGCGCTGCACGCGGCGGATCTGGCCGGGCTCGGGGAAGCGCGCGCGCCAGCGCGGCTGAGCAGGCTCAGCGGCGGCGCCCGTGGCCACGGCCGTGGTGCGCTCGGGCTCAGACTGCAGGAGACGCTCGACGGCCGCACGGTCGGCATCGGTGACGGGCAGCGACTGCACCGGGGCTCCGTCCACGGCCAGCCGGCCGTCGGCGAGGTCGAGGATCACGCTTGCAGGTTCGTCTGATGACCATCCCCCGCCGGCGGCCTCAACCTGCGTCGCGCCCGCGAGCAGGATGCGCGCGGGCTCGAGGATAGCCACCTGCGCGCGACAGATGATGCCGCCCACGCGCAGCTCATCGAGCACGATCAGCGCGCGGTCATCGCCGGTTACCAGGTAGCGTGCCGGGCCGACGCGCCCGAGGTCGTACTCGCCCGCCCGGCGCCCGCTCACGTGGTAGAAGATCGAGGCGAAGCGCTCACCCTCGCCCGCGGCCAGGTGTGCGCGGCGGCGCTGGTGCAGCACCGCCAGCGGCACCGAGATGCCCTGGCTCTGATGCGTGGTCACGCGGCACTGCACGGGCTCGGCGGAGCGGATGAAGAAGCGCTTGGGCTCGGCGGCGATGCTCTCGCCGGGGCGCAGCGGCTCGGCGTCCTCGGCCTCGATGGTCAGTACCGGCTGTTCGCCCCGGAAGAAGGTCAGGCGATCGAGGCTGATCGGCGGCAGCTCGCGCAGCGTGATGAGCAGCAGGTGCACATCGCCGGGCGGGAGGGTTATCGCGTGCGAGGCGCCGGGGGCCGGGCCGCCGCCGACCGGGCCGTTGTAAGCGCCCTGGCCCAGGCCGAAGGCGATGGGGTCGCCCCCGTCGATACGCAGCCAGACCGAGTCATGACTGCCGTCCTCTCCACGCCCGCGCACGCGCAGCGAGTATTCGCCGCCCGGCAGCGAGACGCGCATCGCCAGGCGCGAGGTGGAGGAGCCGAAGACCATCGCCTGACCGCCCGAGGCGTCGGCGTCATCCTGGACGAAGACGTCGGTGCTCTGCGCCACCGCGGCGCTGCGGTCGGCGACGAAGCTGCGGCCGTCCTCGATCCATTGCGCCTGTGTGTCCTCGGTCTTCCAGGTCAGCTCCAGGTCGTAGTCGGCCTCCTCACGCGCGGTCACGCCGTCGAGCGCCACGAAGTAGCGGCCCTTGCGCCAGATCACCGCCCGGTCCCAGTCCAGGCCGGCGTAGCCGGGCACGCTGGTGCGCACCACGCTCCAGCCATCGAAGTCGGCGGAGGCGTCGAGGCTCGCCATGCTCGGCACCAGCGTGTCACCGCGCCCGTTGCGCAGCACGGTGAGCATGCAGTGCTCGGTGGAGTTGCGCACCAGGTAGTCGTGATCGACCAGCCAGCGCTCACCGTCGGCCACGTACTCGGTGATCGCGTTGGTGTCGTAGTGCAGGTGCTTGCCGCGCCCGAAGCCGTCCATGAGCAGGTACTGCGCGTCCGGCTCCCAGCTCTCGCGCATGGCGATCTTGTCCCACGCGCGCTCCAGCGGCACCTCGGAGGGCACCAGCCGCTCGTTGTAGTACGGGTGGCGCTGCGTGTACTCGTAGAGCTGCGCGTCCAGGGGGAAGACGTTGAGGCCGATGAAGCGGTCGGGCCGCTCTCCGGGCGTGTCGTGGTAGGGATTCTGCCACGTCGGATCGACATGTTCGAGCACCCAGCGGTAGCCGGGGTCACCGGTGGTCAGGAAGGCGAGGGGCAGCACCTTCTGCAGCAGGTCGGGGTTCGACGAGTAGTGCGAGTCGCCGAAGCCCCCGGCCCAGCCGCGGCTGTCGCAGATGCCGATCATGTAGTCGGCGTAGCGCGCCATGTTGCCGCCGGTGACCCACTCGTCGAGGCCCTCGGCGAGGCAATAGCGCACGGTGTGGTCCATGGTACAGGTGATGTACGAGTCGGCGTCCTCCTGCGGCTTCCACGAGCGCGCCTGGGCGCGGAAGCAGGCATGGGCCCTGGCGAGGTACTCATCGCAGACAGTGATGTGGTGGTAGTGGCTGAAGTAGCGGCCACCGAAGTAGAGCCCGAGCAGCGGGAAGGTAGTGTGATTCCAGGTGACCAGCTCGCTGCGCTCGAGGTTGGCGTAACCCGAAACGTGCCGGGGGAGGCTGTAGAGAAGCTGCAGCATTGCCCGCGACCAGGCGAGCCGCTGCCCGTCACCCAGCAGCGGGCAGGGCTCGAAGGCCTCCCACGCCGCGAAGATCGGGCCCGACCGGGTCTCCTCATTCCAGGGGATGTCGCGCGCCGGGTCGGCCTCATAAGTCTGCACCATGATGTCCAGCGCCCGCATCGCCCGGCGCGCCCAGGCCTCGTCGCCCCAGCGCTGCCACTGCCTGACCGCGTCGAGGAAGGCCGCGAAGGTCGGCGCGGGCTCGTCGGCGGTCGCAGCGCGCACCTGTTCGGGAGAAGGGCGACCGTCGCTGACCACCTCCAGCAGCCACGGTAGCTCGCCACCATCGCGTGCCAGCGCCAGGAGACGCCGCACGCCTGCCGCGAGGCCCGCCTCGTCGCCGCCGCCGACCACGATCACGTCCACATCGCCGCGCCACGGATAGGGATCGGTGACGGTGCGCAAGGTGTAGCCGCCCGGACCGGGGTAGAGCGCGTCCTCCTGCGCGTACCAGTTGTAGAAGAGCCGGGCGATCAGCGGATTACTCACGCAGGTGCCCACCGCGAATACCGTGCGCTCGCCAAGGCCTGCGTCCGCGATGGTCGCCACCACCGGCACCTCGTGCCCGAGGGCGTCAGACAGGCCGGTCGCCAGCGCCCGGGCAGCCGCCCGCGAGGTGGCGTCCTCGCCGGCGACAATCGCGGGCGGATTGCCGTCAACGATCAGGGGCGTGGTGCGCCGTAGCGGGCGCGGGGCGCTGATGGTAGAGACCGGGTTGCCGAACTTCGCCGCGCGCGCGGCGTCGCCCGGCAGCGCCGGCCCGAAGATCTCGACCTCGGCGAGGCAGGGATGCGCGCGGCGGCCTCCGGAGACGCCCTCAACCGAGCGCAGACGCAGGACCTGCACGGTGGCGGGCTCCCAGCCGTGCTCAATCCACTCGCCGATGGGCGCCCGGCTGCCCTCCGCGAGGGTCAGTTCGAACTCGCCATCGCCGGCGGCATCGCCCTCGATGACGTAGTGAGTGGTGTAGTAGACCGGACTGTGCTGGACGAAGCGCAGGCCGGTAATCTCGCGGGGCGCGCCGAAATCGAAGGTCACACTGCCCTCGCCCTCGGTGCCCACCTCGAAGGCGAAGCCGGTGTCCACGCGGCCGTCGAGGATGCCGGGCACTCGGCCCTCGGCCACCGCGGGCGTGGTTGTGATCTCGGCTGCGGGCGTGATGTTGGTGTGCTGTGCCCACACGAGCGAGCAGGCGAGGAGTGCGGCGGACAGCGGGGCGGCGCGCATGATATCGCGACTCCTCTCGGCGAATGATGGCGACAGGTTCGCGGGCCCGGGCGGAAGACCTGCACTCGGACCGCCACCCCGCCCGGCTTTGCGCAGGGTGCGGGCTTCTGCTATAATCCGGACACTCACGAGCCCCCCTCAGACCCGCCGGGATGTGCTCCCGGCGGCGTTTCTGCAAGGAGAATATGAGCATGTACAAGATCGCGGTTCTGCCGTGCGACGGGGTCGGTCCGGAGGTGGTCGCCGAGGGCCTCAAGGTTCTGGAGGCTGCGGCGCAGATTCACGGGGTGCAGTACGAGACGGTGACCTATGATGTCGGCGGCGACCGCTACCTGCGCACCGGCGAGATCCTCACCGACTCGGTGATGGCCGAGCTGGCACAGATGGACGCGATCTACCTCGGTGCGGTCGGCCACCCTGATGTGGCGCCCGGGATCCTCGAGAAGGGCATTCTGCTGCGCCTGCGCTTCGAGCTGGACCAGTACGTCAACCTGCGCCCGGTGAAGCTCTATCCGGGCGTGGAGACGCCGCTGGCCAACAAGGGCCCCGAGGACATCGACTTCGTGGTGGTGCGCGAGAACACTGAGGACATGTACGTCGGAGTCGGCGGACGGATGCGCGAAGGCACACCGCACGAGGTGGCAACCCAGACGGCGATCTACACGCGCATGGGCACCGAACGGGTGATGCGCTACGCCTTTGAGCTGGCGCGGCGCCGGGCGAAGGCGCGTAAGCTCACCATGGTGGACAAGTCGAACGTGCTGACCTTCGGCCACGACCTGTGGGTGCGGACCTTTGCCGAAGTGGGCGCGCAGTACCCGGACATCGAGACCGACCACGCCTACGTGGACGCATGCTGCATGTGGATGGTCAAGAACCCCGAGTGGTTCGATGTGATCGTGACCACCAACATGTTCGGCGACATCATCACCGACCTGGGCGCGATGATTCAAGGCGGGATGGGCGTGGCGGCGTCGGGCAACATCAACCCCGAGGGGGTATCGATGTTCGAGCCGATCCACGGCTCGGCGCCCAAGTACACCGGCCAGAACGTGATCTGCCCGATCGCGGCGATCGCGGCCGCCGGGATGATGATGGAGCACCTGGGCGAGGAGGCGTGTGGCAGGGCGATCGAGGACGCGGTCATGGCGGCGCTGGCCTCGGGCAAGCTGGGCGACCTCTCCACCCGGTCGGGCGTCTCCACGACCGAGGCCGGCGACCTGGTGGCGTCGCTGGTCGAGTAGGGGGAGCGAGACAGGGAGTGCTGCAGGTAGACCGGAACAAGCAGGAGACCAAGGTAGCCCCAGGCCATCAGTTCCGGCTCGGCGCTTGGTGACGGCAATGACCACCACACTTCGCTACGGGCGTGAGGAGCTGCGGGTCGAGCTGCCGGACGAGCGCGTGAGCCACGTGCTCCGGCAGCGGCCACTGCCCACGCTCGATGATCCGGTGGCGGCCACGCGCGCGGCGCTGGCGCAGCCCATCGGCGCCGCGCCACTGGCGGAGATCGCGCGCGGGCGCCGCGACGCCTGCATCGTGGTCTCCGATCTCACGCGGCCGGTACCGAATGCGGTCATCCTGCCGCCGATCCTCGAAACGCTCGCGGATGCGGGCCTGCGGTCCGAACGCATCACCATCCTGATCGCCACCGGCCTGCACCGGCCCAACACCGAGACCGAGCTGCGCGAGATGCTCGGCGACGAGGTGCTGACCTGGGGCTGCGCGATCGTCAACCATGACGCACGCGCCGATGCCGAGCAGGTGGACCTCGGGCGGACCGCTCGCGGCACCCCGGCGCTGGTGGATCGGCGCTACGTCGAGGCCGACCTGAAGATACTGACCGGGCTGGTGGAGCCGCATCTGATGGCCGGCTACTCAGGCGGGCGCAAGGCGATCTGCCCGGGCATTACCGGTCGCGACACGATCATGGCCTTCCACGGCCCGGCCCTGCTCGAGCCGCCCGCTGCGCGCACCGGCAATCTGATCGCCAACCCGGTGCATGAGGAGGCCCTCGCGGTTGCGGACCTCGCCGGGGGGGCCGACCTGATCGTCAACGTGACCATTGACGAACGCCGGGCGATCACCGGCGTATTCGCGGGGGAGATGCGCGCGGCCCACGCCGCGGCCATGGAGCGCTGTGAGGCGCAGACCAAGGTAGTGCTCGATGAGCCTGCCGATATCGTGGTGACCAGCGGCGGCGGTTACCCGCTCGATCTGACGCTCTACCAGAGCACCAAGGGCATCGTGGCCGCCGGGCCGATCTGCCGCGATGGCGGGACCATCATCATCGCGCAGCAGAACGCCGAGGGCCTCGGCAGCGATGACTTCGCGGAGCTTATCACCTGCGGCGACGTGCACGCGTACATCCGCGAGGCGCTGGCCGGCGCGCCGACCCGGATCGATACCTGGCAGCTTCACGTGGTCGAGAAGGTGCTGCGGCGCTGCCGGGTTATCAGCGTCTCTGACCTGCCTGACGGCGAGGCCCGGCGACTGCCCTTCGGGCGCGCGGACGCCGTGGAAGAAGCCGTTGCGCAGGCACTGCAGGAGCATGGTTCACAGGCGCGAATTGCTGTGATGCCCGAGGGGCCCTACGTGCTGGCCTGCCTGGCGAGCGATAGCGTGGGGCAGATGACCGTGGCGGAGATGCTCCGGCACGCCTGAATAGCTGTCGGACCACAGAGACAACGACGGGCCGGTCGGGTGACCGGCTCCTCGGGACGAGATCGTCCGCGAGAGGAGAGCGTACCATGGCCGAGAAGTGCGTGCTCGCATACTCCGGGGGGCTGGATACGTCGGTCGCGATTCGCTGGATCGCCGAGACCTACGGCGTGGACGTGATCGCGGTGGCCATCGACGTCGGCGAGGAGCGTGACTACGAGGGCATTCGCGCTAAGGGCGAGCAGGTGGGCGCGGTCGAGTCGATCGTGGTGGACGCGAAGCAGGAGTTCTTCGAGCAGTACATCACGCGCGCGATCGCCGCGAATCTGACCTACGAGCGCAAGTACGTGGCCTTCACCGCACTGGCGCGGCCGCTGCTGGCCAAGGAGCAGGTGCGGGTGGCGCGCGAGCGCGGCGCCCGCCTGCTGGCCCACGGGTGCACCGGAAAGGGCAACGACCAGGTACGCTTCGAGGTCACCTACGCGGCACTGGCGCCGGAGATGAGAGTTATCGCGCCTGCGCGCGAGTGGGGCATGACGCGCGAGCAGGAGATCGACTACGCGAGCCGGCACGGCATTCCGGTGCCGGTGGGCAAGGAGAGTCCGTACTCCACGGACACGAATATGTGGGGGCGGTCGATTGAGTGCGGTTCCATCGAGGACCCGGCGCTGGAGGCGCCCGAGGACGCCTGGGAGTGGACGATCAACCCGCTGAAGGCGCCGGACGAACCCGAGTATGTGACCATCGGCTTCGAGTGTGGGATGCCGGTGTCGCTGGACGGCGAGCGCATGGATGGGGTCGCCCTGGTCGCGCGGCTCAATGCCATCGGTGGCGCCCACGGCGTGGGCCGCGTCAACATGATGGAGAACCGGCTGGTGGGCATCAAGTCGCGGGAGCTGTACGAGTGCCCGGCGGCGACCATCATCCTGGAGGCGCACCGCGACCTCGAGAGCCTGGTGCTCGACCGCGAGACCGCGCACTTCAAGCAGCACCTGGAGCTGAAGTACGCCGAGATGGTGTACTACGGCCTGTGGTTCACGCCGCTGCGCGTGGCGCTGGATGCCTTCATGGCGCAGACTCAGCAGCCGGTGACCGGCGAGGTCACGGTGAAGCTGTTCAAGGGACGCGCCGAGGCGGTCGCGCGCAAGTCGCCCGAGTCGCTCTACGACTTCTCGCTGGCCACCTACGGCGACGAGGACGTGTTCGACCAGTCCAGTTCACGCGGCTTCATCGAGATCTTCGGGCTGCCCGCCAGGGTCGCGTCGATGGTGCGGGGCCGGCCCGAATAGCCCACCGAGGGATGGTGGGGAGGCACGGAGACTGTGAAGACACAGTTGCTCATGCCCAACGCAGCCGTGACGCTGGCCGAGCTGCTCGTGCTGGGCGCGCTGGCGTGGCTGCTGATCCGACTTGCCCGTGCGCTGGTGCGCCTGATCGGGGAGCTGTCCACGTCGGCGGATGGCCGCCGCCTGATCCCCGAGGACCAGCGCCAGGCGCTCGGCGACAACACCGCTCGCGTCATCAAGTTCGTTTCCGGGCTGGCGGCCTTCGGCGTGGTGGCCTACAACGGCTGGCTCACCGCCGCCGGCCACGATGCCGCAAACCTGCTGATGACGCAGGTCGTCGAAAGCCGGGGGGTGACGCCGCGCAGCGTAGCCATCGAGGCGGGCCAGATCGTCGCCATCCTGGTGCTGCTCAAGCTGCTCGCGTGGCTCGGGACGAGGGCGCGGGTGTGGCTGGTCGAGCATCTGAAGGCGGCGCAGATGGTGCGAGTCGCCGACGAGCGCATTGACCTGCTGGGCGCCCACCTCGCGCATCTGGTGAGCGCGGCGCTGTGGCTGGCCGGCGGGCTGCTGATCGCGGGCGCGCTCAATCTGCCCGAGGCCGTGGTCTACTGGGTCAGCTTCGTGCTCTCGCTGGCGGTAGTGTGGGCCCTGGTGCGGTTGATCAGCGACTCGCTGGACGCCGCCGTGGATGCGATCCACGAGAGCCTGCCCACGCCCGAGGTCGATACCGACGATGGGCGCACCGAGCGTCGGGTGGCGCGCGTGGTGGCGTCGGTGAAGACTGCACTGCGCTGGAGCGTCTACGTGGGAGCAGGCGCCTACGTGCTGCGCAGCGCGCCGCTGGGCAGCTCGGCGTACGAGCTGTCGAGCAACATCGTCAAGGCGGCGGCGGTCGTCGTGGCCGCGCAGCTCGCCCTGGCCCTGGGCATGGCCGTCATCGCCCGGCTGGCGGCCGGCGGCGAGGACAGCGATGAGGCGCGCCAGCGCCGCGAGACCATGCTCCCGCTGGTGAGCAGCATCCTGCGCTACGTCGTCTACTTCGTCGCGGCCGTGATGGCGCTGCAGATGCTGGGCGTCAACGTCACCGCCATCCTGGCCGGGGCGGGGATCGCGGGCCTGGCCATCGGCTTCGGCGCCCAGAGCCTCGTGCAGGACGTCATCAGCGGCTTTTTCATCCTCTTTGAGGGCGAGTACATGGTCGGCGACTACGTGGACATCGGCGGGGTCGATGGCAGCGTCGAGGCCGTCACCCTGCGTACCACCTCGGTCCGCCGGCCGAACGGCAGCCTGGCGATCATTCCCAACGGTCAGGTGCAACAGGTCATCAACTTCTCCAAGAGCTTCGTGCGCGCAGTCGTGGATGTGGGCGTGTCCTACGAGGGAGATCTCAGCCACGCCCTGGCGGTGCTCGAGCGGGTGGCGCTGGAGGCGGGCGCGGAGATACCCGAGATCACCGGGCCGCCCAACGTGCGTGTCACCGGCTTCAATGCGTCTGATGTGGGACTGCGGCTGAGTGTGCCGGTCCGGCCCGGACGGCACCGGGACGTGGCCTTCGAGCTGCGCCGGCGTGTCAAGCTGACTTTCGACGCCGAGGGCGTCGAGATTCCGTTCTCGCGCCACGTGGTGATCCTGCAGACCGCCGACGGCAAGCCGGTGGACGAGTTGCCGGTGCGACTGGTGGGCGATCCGCCCGGCTGAACGACGCCGCACCCTGACCCGGGGGAGAATGCGTACCCACATATGCGCCGCGGCTGCGCCGCGGCAGGAGGCGAATACCGTAATGAGCAGCACCCGCAACACCCTAATACTGACTATCCTGGGCATCGCCGTGGCCGGCGCGCTGCTGGCGGTGGCCGGTTGCCCGCCCGCCGAGAAGAAGACGACCGCCGTGGGGGGGCCGCCGGAGGGCGACGAGAGCGGACCGTCGGGGGAGCCGATTAAGGTCGGCGCGCTGTTCTCGGTGACCGGTCCGGCGTCACCGCTGGGCGAGCCTGAGCGCGACACCGCGGTGATGCTGGAGAAGACAATCAACGCGGCGGGTGGCATCGAATGGCGCCCGATCCAGGTTATCGTGCGCGACACCAGGGGCGAGGAGAGCGAGGCCCTGAGTGCGGCCATGGAGCTGATCGACCGCGAGAACGTGGTGGCGATCATCGGGCCCAGCCGGAGCGGAACCACCATGGCGCTCGTCGAGCGAGTGCAGGAGGCGGGCGTGCCCCTGATCTCGTGCGCGGCCGCGCGGGCGATCACCGACCCGGTCAAGGAGTTCGTCTTCCAGGTCGCGCCGGGCGACCGCGACGCGGTCTACCGCATCTACACCTACATGGAGGGCGAGGGCATCACCAGGGTCGCGCTGCTCATCGAAAGCAGCGGCTTCGGCGAGGAGGGCCTCAAGCAGCTTGAGGCGCAGGCCGCCGAGCACAGGATCGAGATCGTGGCCAAAGAGCAGTACTCCGACACCGACACCGACATGACCGCGCAGCTCACGACCATCAAGGGCACCGACGCACAGGCGGTCGTGTGCTGGGGCATTGGTAAGGCGCCGGCGCTGATCGCGAAGAACATGCAGCAGCTCGGGATGGCCATCCCGCTGTTCCAGAGCCACGGGGTCGCCAGCGCGCGCTTCATCGAGGCGGCCGGGGACGCGGCCGACGGCGTGATCATGCCCGCCGCCAAGCTCATCGTGCTGGACCAGCTTGCCGAGGCTGACCCGCAGTATCAGGCGCTGCGCGAGTTCCATGATATGTTCGTGGCCGAGTACAACCGCGCGCCGGATCACTACGGCGGCCACGCGTGGGATGCGTTGCACATCGTAGTCGAGGCAATCAAGCGCGCGGGCGCGGACGCCGATCGGGCTGCGATCCGTGACGAGATCGAGAGGACCGCGGGCTTCGTGGGCATTGGTGGAGTGTTCTCCTACTCGGCCGAGGACCACTACGGCAATAGTCCCGATGCCTTCGTCATGGTGCGCATCGAGGACGGGCAGTGGTCTCTGCTGGAGTAGGGGAGTGGTCGCCGCACGGCGCATCCCGGCCCGGCGGCCGTGTACAGGGGGCGGGATTCTCTTGCCGCCGCCTTTGACAATGCGGCCTCATCGCGGTAGACTCCTCGCTTAACCGCGTGCCCAATGCCATCGAGGACAACGAGGGAGGCGTATCGATGAGCAAGCTGACAGGCCGACTTGGGCTGGCGCTGCTGCTGCTGGGTGTGGCGGCGCTGGTCGTGGGGATCACGGGATGCCCGCCACCGAAACCGCCGACGGAGATAGCAATTCCGCCTGAGGATGTGGAGCCACAAACAACGGCCCCCACCGGGGAGCCGTACACCATCGGCGCGATCTTTGCCCTGACCGGCCCGGCCTCCTCGTTGGGGGAACCCGAGCGCGACACCGCCAAGATGATTGAGGAGCAGATCAACGCCGAGGGCGGCATCAATGGACGACCGCTGGAGATCATCGTCCGCGACACCAAGGGCGAGGAGACGGAGGCACTGACCGCCGTCAAGGAGCTTATCGACAGGGAGAGCGTGTTGGCCATCGTCGGCCCGAGCCGGTCCGGCACGACCATGGGGGTCATCGAGGCGGTCGAGGAGGCCGAGGTCCCACTGGTCGCCTGCGCAGCCGCCAGCGTCATCACCAACCCGGTGAAGAAGTGGGTTTTCGTAACGCCGCAGAACGACGCCGACGCCGTGGCGCGCATCTACCGCTACCTCAACTCGCAGGACATCACGAGGATCGCGCTGCTCACCGCGAGCACCGGTTTCGGGGAGCCCGGGCGGGAGCAGCTCAAGAGTCAGGCGCCGGACGCGGGCATCGAGATCGTTGCCGACGAGCAGTTCGCCGACAGCGACACCGACATGACCACGCAGCTCACCAAGATCAAGGCCAGCGACGCTCAGGCCATCGTGTGCTGGGGTGTCGGTCCGGCCCCGGCGCAGGTCGCCAAGAACGTGCAGCAACTGCAGATGGACATCCCGCTGATCATGAGCCACGGTGTGGCCAATCGGCGCTTCATTGAGGGCGCCGGTGAGGCCGCCGAGGGCGTGATTCTGCCGGCGGGCAAGCTGCTGGTTGCCGGTCAGCTCCCGGATGACGACCCGGCCAAGGAGCAGTTGCTGGAGTACGCGCAGCAGTTTGAGGAGAAGTACGGGCGGCCGGCAGACACCTTCGGCGGCCATGCGTGGGACGCCGTGATGCTGGTGGTCAACGCGCTGCGCGACGGCGCGACGACCCCCGCGGCCATCCGCGACCACATCGAGGCCACGCAGGACTTCATGGGCATCGGTGGCGTCTTCAGCTTCTCCGCCGACGCACACTACGGACTGACCCCCGACGCCTTCGTGATGGTCGAGATCGCGGATGGCGAGTGGAAGCTCATTACCGAGGAGTAAGTCGCGGCGCATCTGACGACCACGGGCGCGCCGACCGGCGGTCGGCGCGCCCGTGCTTCCGGCGGGGAGGTCATGCAGGTCCGGCGGAGAATTGCCGACCGCGCACGTGTGCGCACGTGGCCGACCCGCCGCACATGTCCGAGTCGCGGGCCGAGCCCCCGCAAAGGGGCGCGGCCTGTTCGTTTCCACCGACCCGCACGGAGAGCAGGCCGACATGACGCTGCTTGAGCAGGTCTGGCAGTTCGTCCTGTCGGGGATGACCACGGGCGGCACCTACGCCCTGATCGCCCTGGGGTTCTCGCTGGTGTACAACGCCACCGGCGTGATCAACTTCGCTCAGGGCGAGTTCGTGATGCTGGGAGGCATGGTCACGGCCGCCAGCATGTCCGCGTGGGGGCTGCCGCTGTGGCTGGCCGCACTGGTCGGCATCGCCGTCACGACAGTGGTGGGCCTCATCCTCGACCGCGCCGCCATCCGCCCCGCACGTAACGCCTCGGTCGTCGTCCTCATCATCATCACCGTCGGCGCCTCCATCTTCCTCCGCGGGCTGGCCAGCATCATCTGGGGGCCGGACGAGCGCCCGGTGCCCGCCTTCAGCGGCAGTGCCCCCATCGCCGTGCTCGGCGCCAACATCACCCCGCAATCGCTGTGGGTGATGGGGGCGACGCTGGTGACCGCCGTCGCCATGTGGGTGGTCTTCGAGTACACGGTGGTGGGCAAGGCCATGCGAGCGTGCGCGATCAACCCGCACGCGGCGCAATTGTGCGGGATCGAGCTGTCGCGCATGATCTCGTGGTCGTTCGCCCTGGCGGCGGCCATCGGCGCCATCGCCGGCATCGTGCTGGCCCCCATTACCATGACGCAGTACAACGTGGGCACCATGCTGGGCCTCAAGGGCTTCTGCGCGGCGATGCTCGGTGGACTGGGCAATGGCCTGGGGGGCATCGTGGGTGGGCTGGTGCTGGGCGTGCTCGAGGCTCTGGGGGCGGGCCTGGTCAGCTCACAGTACAAGGACGCCATCGCCTTCGTTGTGCTGATCGCTGTGCTGCTCATTCGCCCCAGCGGCATCCTGGGCGGCGGTTCCGGGGAGGAGGACTGAGATGGCCGCGGTGCGCGAGGCCTCGAGCGAGGCTTCCGCTGCCAACGAGGCCACGGCGGTCGCACGGCGTCGCCGCGCTCAGAAGCTGCAGATACTCGGCTTCTTCCTGTTCGTGGCGCTGGTGCCTCTGGCGGTGCACAACCGCTACTACATTCACGTCCTCATCTTCGTGGGCCTCAACCTGATCCTCGCCAGCGGGCTGAACCTGCTGATGGGTTACGCCGGCCAGGTCTCGCTCGGCCACGCCGCGTTCTTCGCCATCGGCGCCTACACATCCGGGATCCTGACCACGACCTACGGCTGGAATCCATGGCTGGCGATGTTGGCGGCGCTGGGGGCCACCTGCGCGGTGGCCTGGCTGGTGGGGCGGCCGACATTGCGCCTGCATGGCCACTACCTGGCGATGGCGACACTGGGCGTGGGTATCATCGTGTCGGTGGTAATCCGCCAGACCTCGGGGCTCACAGGCGGATCGTCCGGGCTCCCGGGGATTCCGGCGATGACCGTGTTCGGCCGCGAACTCACCACCGCCATGGACGTCCAGTATTTCTACTTCGTCTGGGCCTGGGTGTGTCTGCTGACCGTGGTGTTCGCCAACCTCGTCGAGTCTCGCCCCGGACGGGCGTTGCGTGCGCTGCACGACAGCGAGCTGGCGGCGGAGACTCTGGGCGTGGACACCGCGGGCTTCAAGGTCCGCGCCTTCGTCATCAGTGCCGCCTACGCTTCGATCGCCGGGACGCTCTACGCGCACTCGTCCATGCGCTTCCTCTCGCCCACGCCCTTCGGCTTTCACACCTCCATCGCCCTGCTGGTGATGGTGGTGCTGGGCGGCCAGGGGACGCTGTGGGGCCCGACCCTGGGGGCGGTCACCGTCACCGCCATCCAGGAGGTGCTGCGCCGGTACACCAACTGGGACATCGTGGTCTACGGCCTGCTGCTGATGTTTCTGATGATCGTGATGCCCGGGGGCGTAACGCGGGCGCTGGCGTCGGCCTGGAGCGCCATCGTCGACCGCGTGGGGCGGCGGCGAGGGAGGGCCGATGATGAGTGAGGCGCTGCTGACCGTCAGCGGCCTGTGCAAGGACTTTGGCGGCCTCGAGGCGGTGAAGGACGTGAGCTTTGAGGTGCGCGCGGGGCAGATCAAGGCGCTTATCGGCCCGAATGGAGCGGGTAAGACCACGATCTTCAACCTCATCACGGGCGTGCTGCCCGCGGATGCCGGGTCGGTTGTGTTCAGAGGGCGGCAACTGCTGGGCCTGCCCACCCACCGCATCGCCGCGCTGGGCCTGGGGCGCACCTTTCAGACCAGCCTGCTTTTCGATCAGATGACGGTGCTCGAGAACGTCATGGTCGGCCATCACCTGGCGGGGCGCGCCACCATGTTCAGCGCCGCCCTGCGCATCCTCGGCGTCAGCGCGGAGGAGCGCGAGTACCGGCAGATGGCGATGGCGGCGCTGGAGCGCGCCGGGCTGGCGGACCTGGCCGGACGCTCGGCGGCGGAGCTGCCCATCGGGCAGCGACGGCTCGTGGAAGTCGCGCGGGCGCTTGCGGCCGAGCCGACCCTGCTGCTCATGGACGAGCCCGCAGCCGGGTTGAACATGCGCGAGACCGAACACATGGGCCACACCATCGAGGAGATCCGTGCCGGGGGCGTAACCGTGCTGCTGGTGGAGCACGACATGTCGCTGGTCATGGATATCTCCGACGAGATCCTGGTGCTCGACGGCGGCCGACGGCTGGCGGAGGGCACTCCCGAACAGGTGCGCAACGACGAGCGCGTGCTGGCAGCCTACCTGGGGGAGGTCGCCGACTGATGCTGCGGCTGCGGAGCATCGACGCCTTCTACGGGCGCGTGCAGGCCCTGCGCGGCGTCTCTCTGCACGTGGGTCGGGGAGAGATTGTGACGCTCATCGGCGCCAACGGCGCAGGCAAGAGCACCACGCTCGCGGTCATCTCGGGCCTGCTGCGCGCTCACTCGGGCGAGATCGAGTTCGAGGAACGAAATGTGGCCAACTGGCCGCCGCACCGACTGGTGCGCGCGGGCATATGTCATGTCCCCGAGGGTCGGCAGGTGTTCGGCGCCCTCACCGTGGCCGACAACCTGTTGCTGGGCGCGTATTCGCGCTGGCGTGGGGCCGGGCGGGCGCAGGCGCTGGCGGACATGGCGCAGCAGTTCGAGCGCTTTCCGCGGCTGGCCGAGCGCCGAGACCAGCTTGCCGGCAGTCTGAGCGGCGGTGAGCAGCAGATGCTGGCGCTCGCGCGCGGGCTGATGTCGCGGCCCAGGCTGCTCATGCTCGACGAGCCCTCGCTGGGGCTCGCGCCGATCATCGCTCAGCAGTTCCTGGCCGAAGTGCAGAAGTTGCGCGACGACGGCCTGACCGTGCTGCTGGTGGAGCAGAATGCCCGGGCCGCGCTGCGGATCGCCGACCGCGGCTACGTCATCGAGACCGGACGCATCGTGCTGGAGGGGAGCGCGCAGGACCTGCTGGACAACCCCGAGGTGCAGCGCGCGTACCTGGGCAAGGACTATCGCGAGGTGTGGGAGTAGCCGCTGGGTGTGGGAGGTCGAGTACCGTGGAGGGCCGGCACATCTTCAACCCCGAAGCCGAGACCATGGCGCGCGACGAACTCTTGCAGCTTCAGCTTGAGCGCCTTCAGGCGACGCTCAATCGCGCCATGCGCAACATCGCCTACTATCGTGAGCGCTTCGCGTCGCTGGACTTCGTCCCCGACGGCGTGCGCTCGCTCGAGGACCTCGCACGTCTGCCACTGACCAGCCGCATGGACATGGCCGAGGGCTACCCGTACGGCTTCTTCGCCGTGCCGTTGCGCGAGGTGGTACGCATTGACACCGCCCCGGGGCTCACCTACGGCCCGGCGGTCGCCGCGTACACCCGCAATGACCTGACACACTGGGCGGAGCTGTCGGCGCGCGTGATGACCGCGGCCGGCGTGAACGCCGACTCGGTGGTGCAGATCCCGTTCGAGACCGGCATGTTCGACGCCGGCTTCGGCTTCGTCAGGGGCGCTCATCTTATCGGCGCCTCGGTCATCTCGGTCCCCGGCGGTGACTACCGCAAGCAGGTCCAGGTGATGCATGACTATCGCAGCACGGTGCTGGTGGCGATGCCCTCCGACGCGCTGCACCTGGCCGCCGAGCTGGAGCAGATGGACCTGGGGCCGCGCGGGCTGTGGCTGCACACCGCGCTTCTGGGTGGTGAGCCGTGGCCGGAACACACCCGTGCCGAGATTGAGGAGCGCCTCGGCGTGCGAGCGCTGGACAACTACGGCGTGCGCGCCGTGGCCTGGCCGGGGCTCGCGGCCGAATGCGAGCAGCGGACGGGGCTGCACATCAACGAGGACTTCTTCCTGGCCGAGGTAGTAGACCCCGACACCCTTGAGCCGCTACCGCCCGGCACCGAGGGTGAGCTGGTCATCACCACGCTGGAGAAGGAGGCGCTGCCGCTCATCCGCTACCGCACCGGTGACATATGCAGCCTCAGCGTCGAGCCGTGCCCGTGCGGGCGCAGCTTCGCACGCATGTCGCGGCCGAAGCGGCGCACCGACGACACCATCGTGGTGCGCGGCATCACCATCCAGCCGTACGCCATCACCAACACCGTGCGAGGCGTGCTGGGCGCCGAGACCGAGCACCAGGTGGTCGTAGGCGAGCAGGCCTACGACGACGTGCTCATCCGCATTGCCGTGCCGGCTCAGCGCGCGGGGACCGAGCAGGGCCTGGTCACACTGGCGCGTTCGCGCGGCGACCTCGAGCGCGAGCTGGCCGCCATGCTGGGCCTGCCGGTGCGCGTCGCCATCGTTGAGCGCTCGAGCTTCACGCGCGACGATGGGATCGCGAGGGCGGCAGTTGATCTGCGCGGCGGGGCGGGGTAGTGCGTCCGCAGGGCCGGGCGTGTGTGCGGCGGGTGTGCGGGGGCCAACAGGTAGGCCGTGCTCAGGCGACGGCTGCGGCCCTGTGACTGCCGACTGACGACCGCCTACTACGCCCGCACCATCTCGCGGATCGTCGCCGCGATGTCCGACGGCTGGGGCAGCACCGCGTCCTCCAGCGGCGGGCTGTAGGGCATGGGCGTATCGCCGCGCGCCAGCACCCGCGGGGCAGCCTTCAGCAGATCGAAGCCGCCATCCTCCAACACCCGGCGGATGATCTCCGCCCCCGCCCCCGCGCGCGCCGGCGCCTCGTGCACCACCAGCAGCCGCCCGGTCTTCGCCAGCGAGGTCAGGATCGTGTACACGTCCAGCGGCACCAGCGTGCGTGGATCGATGACCTCGACGCCGACCTCTCCCTCCAACGCCCGAGCGGCGCGCAGGACCTTGGTGGCCGCGTAGCTGGTGGCGACCACCGTGATGTCGTCACCCTCGCGCCGCACCGCCGCCTCACCGAAGGGCACCAGCCACTCGCCCTCAGGGACCCGGGCCTGGCTGCGCCGCAGCAGCCGGTGCTCGATGAACAGCACCGGATCGTCGTCGCGGATGGCGGTCTTGAGCAGCCCCTTGGCGTCGTAGGCGTTCGAGGGGATCGCGACCTTGATGCCGGGCGCGTGCATGAACCAGGCTTCGTGATGCCCGGAGTGATGTGCGGCCTCACGGGAGCCGCAACCCGCCGGGGTCTTGATGACCAGGGGCACGCTGATGCGCCCGCCGGACATGAGCTTGAGCGGTGCGCACTGGTTGACGATCTGGTCGAAGCACACCGCCACGAAGTCCATGTACATGATCTCGACCACCGGGCGCAGGCCGGTCGCCGCCGCGCCGGTGCTCAGCCCCACGAAGGCCGCCTCGGAGATGGGCGTCTGGAAGACGCGGTGCTCGCGGAGCTGCTCCCAGAGGTTGTCGCGCTCGCGTACCGGACCGAGGTCCTCGCCGATGAGGAAGACGCGCTCATCGCGCTCCATCTCCTCGCGCAGCGCCTCGGCCACCACCTGCCCCCACGCCATCTCGCGAGTGGGCTCGGCGGCGCTGAGCTTCGGGCTGACCCACCGGGCGCGGCGCATGCTGAAGAACGTATCGGGATGGCTGTCGGCGGCCGTGGAGAGCGCGTGGCGCATGCGCTCCCCCGCGTAGTCGAGGAAGTCGCCGTGGCTCTGAGGATCGAAGCTCTCGGCCGCCCGCGTCAGCCCGATTAGCGCCTCTCGGATCATGTCGGCGCGGCTTAGGGCGCCCAGGGCCGGCACGTCCGCCGCCCAGTTGACTATGGCGGTCAGCCGCGCCAGGTTCCGCGGGTCGGTGAGTGCCTCCTCGATGGCCACCTTGGTGTCGCGCACCGCCGGCGCGGGCGGGCGGATCGGGGGGCCGTCGAGCGTTTCCAGGCCCTCGGGCGTGGGGAAGGGGTCGGCGCAGGCCTGCGCGATGGCCCGGTCGATCTCGGCGGTCACCTCGTCGCGCAGCGCGTGCATGTCCGCTTCGGTCATGATCCTCTCGGCGGAGAGATACCGCTCGAAGAGCACCAGCGGATCACGCTTCCTCCACTCCTCGACTGCCTCGGGATCGCGATGCGCGCCCTGGCCGGCGCCCGCGTGGCCCACGTAGCGGAAGGTCTTTGCCTCGATCATCGTCGGCCCGGCGCCCGCGCGCGCCCGCTCGACCGCCGCGCGCGCGACCGCGTTGACCGCCAGTACGTCCTGGCCGTCCACGATATGCGCGGGGATACCGTAGGGCTCGGCGCGGGGCGCGAGGTCGGGACGTGCGTGCGCTACCTCCGCGGCGGTCGAGGCGGCCCAGAGGTTGTTCTCGCAGACGAACAGCACCGGAAGCTGCCACAGCGACGCGAGGTTCAGGCACTCGCCGAAGGTCCCCTGGTTTGCGGCTCCGTCGCCGAAGAATGCGACCGCGACGCCGTCCTCGCCGCGGTACTTGGCCGCGAAGGCCGCACCCAGCGCCGGCGGGATCTGCCCGCCGATGATGCCGTTGCCGCCGAGCATGCCCTGCTCGCGGCGGTAGATGTGCATCGAGCCGCCGCACCCGCGCGAGTGGCCGGTCGCGCGGCCCATCAGCTCGGCGAACATGCCGCGCAGGTCGAGGCCCTTGGCGATGGCGTGGCCGTGGCCGCGGTGGTAGCTGGTGATGAAGTCGGTGTCACGCAGCTCGGAGCACACGCCGACTGCGACCGCCTCCTCGCCGATGTAGAGGTGGACCGCGCCACCGATCATGCCCTCGGAGGCGAAGTCGTAGAGCATGCAGGTGAGCAGGTCTTCGCCGCCGGCGGCGTGGTCGTCGGTCAGTTCGCCGCCGTAGAAGCCGCGGTAGTCATAGAGCTGGCTGAGTCGCTCCTCGAAGAAGCGGATGCGGTACATGCGCAGAAGCATGTCGCGCAGCCTGGCGGCATCGTGCATGCGGGCCCCTCCTACGGGCTGGCTGGTCGAGCGCGGGAAGGTTCGTGGGCACGGCGGGGAACCCTTCAGGCGGACTCCGTCGCCCTCGGCCGCCTGTGACCGTGGACAGGCCAGGTGACCTGTCCTACGAACGACTCGGCAGACACGTGACGACCGGCCCGAGGGGCCGGAGACCCGCCTCAGCCGAAGATCGCGCGGCGCGCCCGACGCAGGCGCAGGGAGTTGCCGACCACCGAGACACTGCTGGCGGCCATGGCGGCGGCGGCGATCATGGGGCTCAGCACGCCCGCAGCGGCCAGGGGGATCGCCGCCACGTTGTACACGAAGGACAGGACGAGGTTCTGGCGGATGTGCGCCAGCGACCGGCGGCTCAGCGCGATGGCGCGCGGCACGCCCAGCGGGTCGCCGCTCACGAGTGTCACCGCGCCCGCCTCGATGGCCACGTCGGTGCCGGTGCCGATGGCGATGCCCACGTCCGCCTGCGCCAGCGCGGGCGCGTCGTTGATGCCATCGCCCACCATCGCCACACACTCACCAGCCTCCTGCAATGCCCGGATGCGCTCGGTCTTCCGGTCGGGCAGGACCTCCGCGAGCACGTCGTCGATGCCGAGTTCGTCGGCCACCGCCCGGGCCGTGCGCCTGTGATCGCCGGTGAGCAGGTAGACGCGCAGGCCCTGCGCGCGCAGCCGCGCCACCGCCTCGCGCGCGGTCGGCTTGACCGCATCCGCGAGCGCCAGCGCACCCGCGGCGCGACCGTCGAGGGCAACCACGAGCGCGGTGCGTCCTCGGGCTTCGATACCGGCAAGCGTCTCATCGAGCGCCGACAGGTCGATGCCGCGATCGACCATGAGCGCCGGCGAGCCCACCGCGACCGCGTGGCCGTCGATGCGCGCCGTCACGCCCCGACCGACGATCACCTCGAAGTCCGCCGCCTCGGGCAGGTCCAGGCGCTCCCGGCGTGCGTGCTCGACGATTGCGCGTGCGAGGGGGTGCTCGGAAGGGACTTCGGCGGCGGCCGCGAGGCGCAGCACCTCGTCCGCCACGTGGCCCGCGGCGGGGACGATGTCGGTGAGCGACGGATGACCCTCCGTGAGGGTGCCGGTCTTGTCGAAGACGACCGCGGTGAGTCGCCCGGCGACCTCCAGTGCCGCCGCCTCGCGGATAAGGATGCCGTGCTCGGCGCCCATCCCCGTGCCGACGGTGACCGCGGTGGGCGTGGCGAGACCCAAAGCGCATGGGCAGGCGATAACCAGCACCGAGACCGCGGCAATCAGGGCCGGCTCGGCTCCGTGGCCGGTGACTACCCAGGCGACGACCGTGCCCAGCGCGATCAGGATGACCGCCGGGACGAAGTAGGCCGCGACGGTGTCGGCGATACGCTGGATGGGTGGCTTGGTACCCTGAGCCTCGCGGACCAGCCGCACGATCTGCTGCAGCGCGGTGTCGGCTCCTACGCGCGTGGCCTCGAAGCGGAAAGCGCCCGCCAGGTTCACCGTGCCGCCGATGACCTCGTCGCCCTCGGACTTCTCGACCGGCACGCTCTCGCCGGTGATCATCGACTCATCGACCGTTGAGTGGCCCGCGACCAGCATCCCATCGACGGGGATACGCTCCCCCGGGCGCACAAGGATCAGATCACCGACGGCCAGGCGCGAGGCCGAAACCGCCTGCTCCTCGCCGTTGCGGATGACCGTGGCCTCATCGGGCGCAAGCTGCACGAGCGCGCGGATGGCGTCGGAGGTGCGGCCGCGGGCGCGCGCCTCCAGCCAGCGGCCGAGGGTGATGAGAGTGAGGATCATCGCGGCGCCGTCGAAGTACAGGTGCCCGGAGCCCCGCGCGAGGTTGTAGAGGCTGAGCAGGTAGGCGGCGGTCGAGCCCATCGCGATCAGCACGTCCATGGTGGCGCCGCCCGCCCGCAGGGCTCTGGCGGAGCCCACGTAGTACTGTCGGCCGAGGACGACCTGCACCGGCGTTGCCAGCGCCAGCAGCAGCCATTCGTGGCCGGGGAAGCGCAGCCACATGCTGATGACCAGGATGGGCAGCGACAGCACCACGCCGAGGACGACGAGTGAGGCCTGGCGACGAGCCTCGTCCTCGCGCTCCGCCTGCGCGTCATCGACCACAGTGGCCTCGCGGGCCTCGTAGCCGAGTTCGCTCACGCGCGCGACAATGCGGTCCAGCCCGACCTCGCCGGGCATGTAAGTGACCTCGGCGCTCTCCTCGGCGAGGTTGACGGCGGCCGCGCGGATGCCGTCCAGGGCCTGAAGCCCCGTCTCGATGGCGCGCACGCAACCCGCGCAGTGCATGCCCGAGATCAGCAGGCGCACCGTCGCCTCGGCGTGCGCCGGTTGGGCGCCGTAGCCCGCCGCCTGCACGGCAGCGACAAGGTCTTCGACCGAGAGGTCGTCCGGATCGTAGTCCACTGTGACGGTCTCAGCGGCCAGGTTGACCACTGCCCGGTGCACGCCCTGGAGATCGCCCAGCGCCCGCTCGATGCTGCCGGCGCAGCCCGCGCACCGCATTCCCGTAAGTTCGAGGACCGTCGTCTGTTTCGTCAGGATCATCACCTCTCACAGATCTCCGCCGGTCGAAATTCGCACTTGAAGCAATAACCCCTGCTTGTGGGCGGCGGGATCGTTCGCCGGTCATCACCAGCCAGAGCTTGTGAACGAGCGCACAGACCTTCAACATGCGTACTTGGGCGCCCTACGGGCCGGTGAGTGCATCTACCGCCGCCGGATGGCGGTGGGCGAGGGCTGACCAAGGGGACATTGTGCAGTTATGCGCAGATTGTAATGGGAATGGCGGGCGGATTTCCCGAGATTCTTCTTGACTTAAGTGCTCATTTGAGAAAAGATTAACGAAGTCAACTGTCGAGGAGCAGTCGCTTGCGGCGACGATGACGCGACAGTCGGTGAAGCCGGCATGAGGGCGGCTGAGGTCCCGTGATGTTGAGAGTGTGCCGGCTGTGCCGCATGACAAGTGTGGGGCGCTGCAGCGCCCGCGCGGGACGGAGGTCCCCGCATTTCTTCCAGGTGCGGATGGCGCAGCATCCCGGCCCCCGAGGGCGGATGTTGTGGCCGCCGCCATCGCCGTCGTACGGAGACATGAGTTCGTGAGCACCGACGGCCTCGGTTTCATCACATGTCCCCTGTGCGGCTGCGCGTGTGGGCTCAACCTGCTCGCTCAGCGCACCAGGCCCGACCAGCCTCTGTCGGTCACCGTGCTGCCCAGCGCGGCGCCGGGGTGGGGCGCGTCGGGGCTGTGCATGCGCGGGTGGCAGATCGGCGAGATCCTGCGCAGCCGTCGGCGCCTGCGCCACCCGATGGCGTGGCGGGAGGACGGCCAGCAGCGGGTGAGCTGGGACGAGGCGCTGGCGGAGGCGGCCCGGACTCTCAAGCGCCTGCGCGAGGAGGATCCGGCGGCGATCGGCGTGGTGCTCGGCGACAGCCTGAGCAACGAGGAGGCCTTCGCGGCCCGGGAGTTCGCGGCCATGCTGGGCACGCCGAACGTGGCGTGCCTCGGGCTGGAGATCGACGCCCCGGCCATCCACGGGCTCGAGCAGACCCTGGGCGCGCCCTACCGGGCCCCCGCGCCCGAGGAGCTTGACGGCGTTGATCTGTTCATCTGCGTGAACTCGAACTTCCAGCATATCAACCCGCGGGCGGCGGGCGCCATGGCGCGGCGCGTGCAGCAGGGCGCCGCGCGCATGGTGCTCATCGACGAAGTGGACCAGGGCCTCGCCGTGTGGAGTGAACGGTATGCGCGTCACCGGCCCGGGACGCGCGCCGACGCACTGTCGCAGGTGGCGGCGGCGATGACAGATGAGGACGCAGGCGGGCCGCTGAGCCGAGAGGATGTGCGGGCGCTGTGCACCATGGTCGGCGACAGCCGGCGCGTGGCGCTGCTGGTGTCGGCGTCGGCCATCGGCGGCATCGAGGAGGCGCTGGCGGTCGGACGGCTGGCGCGGGCGCTGCGCGGCGAGGCACGCTGGGCAGGGACGTACCTGCTGACCTCGGGGGCCAATACCTTCGGCACGCTGGACATGCTGGCCACCGACGGGCGAGGGCCCGGCGGCATGAGCGGGATGCGCATGGTCGCGTCCGGGTCGGGCCTGCAGGCGCTGATCGTCATCGGCGACGACATGGGGCGGCTCTACGGGCCGACCGCGCTGGCGACCTTGCGACAGCGGCTAAGGTTCGGGATGGTGCTGTCCTCGTTCTCTTCGCCCAACACCGAACTCGCGGACCTGTCGTTGCCGGTGACGCTCAACGGCGAGCGCGAGGGCACCATCCGACGCCCCGATGGTCGTCTGTGGTGGGGCCAGGCGATGCTGGAGCCGGTGGGTAAGGCGCGTCGCGTCGAGGTGGTGCTGGACGCGCTTGCGGCCGCCCTGGGCGAGAGTCGGTGCTGGAGCGACTACGAGGCAATCTGGACGGCGATCCGTGAACGCGTGCCCGGGTACCGGCACGTAGAGCCCCAAGAGCTGCGCGCGGGAGAGCTGCCGGTCGTGGGCCTGGACGCGGTGGATGTCGCCACGGTGGTCGATTCGCGCATCTTGACTCAATCTCTGGCCGGCTGGGCCCAGACCGACGCGGCACACCCGTTTGTACTCGTCCCGAGATCGGGGCGCGGCGGATGGATCACCGACCCACGCTGCCAGGGCGCGCATCTGCTCCGGCGCGAAGCGACCATGTATCGCGAGCCCTATGTGATAATGTCGCAGGATGACGCACGGGCGATGAATGTACGTCAGGGGGGCAGAGTCAAGGTTTCGACGCACCACGGTGTCGCGGTGGTCCGTGTACGCACTGACTCGGGCATTCCTCCCCAGGTGGCGGTACTGCCCACGGAGCATCCCGACACGGTTCGCAGGCTGGCCCGTGACGGCGAGGGCGGGAGGCTGCCCACCGACCCGATGGCCGGAGCTGTCGAGCCGGCTGAAACACGCTGAGATTCAGGGTGCAGATGAGAGCCCTTTCGCGGGGGACGACGGAGAACATGACGATCGCGTAAGAACCACCCACTCCACCGGCCCGTGAGGGCCGGAAAAATGAGGCACAAACCGTGCACAATTTCACGAACTCCCGAACCGGTGATTGTGCAGTGTGTCACAAGGATCAGCAGACGCAAGCGTTGCGGGTGCTGGCCGGCGCGAACATCCGGCGCTTCATCAAGGTGCTGATGGGCGCCACAGATCACTTCATCGCGCCCATCCTGGGCCTGCACGACGACTTGATCTTCGCCGAGGCGCGCTCCGCTGAGGACGTGCAGCTCGATTATACCAACTCGCTGATCTCGCCGGCGTGCTACGTGCTGCCTCAGCGCGAGGCGATACTCACCTACGCGATGGCCGAGGGCGCACCGCCGGCGGTGCGGGCGGCCGCGGCGCCCGAATCGCACATCCTCTTCGGTGTGCGGCCGTGCGATGTCGCGGCCATTGAATATCTCGACCGCTTCTTCCTGGGAGGCGAGTTCAGGGACGACGTCTACGCCCGTCGGCGCGAGAACAAGACGATCGTGGCCATGGGCTGCACCGAGCCGCAGCACGACGCCTGCTGGTGCACCTGCTCCCATGCCGGACCGGTGGCGTCCGGCGGCTACGACCTGCAGCTCACGCCGATCGGCGACGACTACCTGGTCGAGGTCGGCAGCGAGCGCGGCGCGGAGCTGGTCGAGCGGGCGGATGACCTGCTCACCGGCGAGGGCGCCCCGGAGCTGCTCGCGGAGCGCGAGCGGCTGGTCGAGGCCTCCTGGCACAAGTTCGGCCGCCAGGGCAATATCGCGCAGGCCATGCGCTGGATCAGCGGCGACGATGCGCCGAAGGACCTGTGGCAGGAACTGGGCGCGAAATGCTTCGGCTGCGGGAGCTGCTCTCTGGTGTGTCCGGTATGCACCTGCTTCGACACCTACGAATACGTTGAGGACGGAGTCGGCGCGCGCATCCGCTGCTGGGACTCGTGCCACTTCCCGGGCTATTCGCTCGAGGCGAGCGGCTTCAATCCGCGTGAGACCGCGGCCGAGCGCATGTTCCACTACGCGCATCACAAGCTGTGCCGCGACACCTTCACCAAGTACGGCCGGCCCGGGTGCGTGGGCTGCGGCCGGTGTGTCCGGGTGTGTTCGGCCCAGATCGACCTGCCACAGATTGCGCAGATGGTGCGCGAGCGCGGCTGGCAGTGCCGCGACTGTCCGGCGCACGCGACCGCGCACGAAGGGGCGGGTGAGACCTGATGGCATCGGCACAGGAACCGGGGCTCTATGTGCCGCGGTCGGTCGAGCTGGCCGAGGCGATCGAGGAGAACGCGCTCGAGAAGACCTTCGTGTTCGACCTGCTCGACGGCACGCCGATGGCCTACAACCCGGGGCAGTTCGTGCTGCTGACGGTGTTCGGAGCAGGCGAGGCGCCGTTCACACTGTGCAGCATGCCCGGCGAGGCGCCGCGGGTGCAGCTCACCGTGCGGCGCTACCCCGGCGGGCGTGTGACCGAGCTGCTGCATGGCATGAAGCCGGGCGCGCACGCGGGCGTTCGTGGACCGTTCGGGAACGGCTTTCCGATGGACAGGCTACGCGGGCGGGACGTGCTGGTGGTCGCCGGTGGGATCGGCATGGCGCCCCAGCGCGGGCTGATCGAGGCGATCCTGAACGAGCGCGATGCCTTCGGGAAGCTGACCGTCTTCTACGGAATGGCCAATCCCGAGCAGATGCTCTACAAGGGCCTGATGGCGCAGTGGCTGGAGCGCGACGACCTCGACCTGCGCCTGACCATCGACCGTCCGCACCCGGACTGGGACGGGCACGTGGGCCTGATCACCACGCTGTTTGAGGATTTCGAGGCCGATCCGGAGCGGCTGACGGTGACCATCGTGGGGCCACCGGTGATGTATCCGTTCGTGGCGAAGGAGTGCGAGAAGCTGGGCGTCGCCGACGAGGACATCCTGGTATCGCTGGAACGGCGTATGTCCTGCGGTGTGGGCAAGTGCGGGCACTGTGCGATCAAGGGGCATTACGTCTGCATCGAAGGGCCGGTGTTCACGCTGGCTCAGTTCAAGGAGTTCGGCGAGGAATAGCCGGCACGTGGGACGCGGCGCACGCGGACGCAGGTGACGTGAACCGAGTGGTGAGCAAAGCATGATTGCACAGGCGACAACAGGCGTCGAGCTGATCTTCGGGACGCTGGCGGCGGGCACGGTTGTGGCCGTGCTGCTGGCGCGCTGGCCACGGCTGTGCGGTTGGGTGTGCGCGGCCTTCGTGGCGGCGGCGGCCGGCGCCTCCGGCTGGCTCGGCGCCACGGTCTTCGGCGCCGGCGAGGTAGAGCTGACCTTGGGCACGCTGGGCTCGCTGCGGTCGAGCCTGACCTTGCACTTCGCGCCCCTGAACATGATCTTCGTGTGGTTGATTCTGGGCCTGGGGCTGCTCGCCAGCGTGTACAGCGTGCGCTACGTCGAGCACGTCGCCGCCACGGACGAGCGCGGCGCCACCAGTGCGGTGGTGCGCTACTGGCCGGCGATGCTGCTCTTCCTCGCCTCGATGATCGCGGCGGTGTGCGTCGCGGACATGCTGTTCTTCTTCCTGGCATGGAGCTTCATGCTGCTGCCCGCGTTCGCGCTCATCGTCCATGATGCGCGCAAGCCCGAGGTGCTGCGCGCCGGGCTCAAGTTCCTGGCGTTCTCCATCGTCGGCAATCTCGGCATTCTCGGCGCGGTCCTGATCCTCTACCACGCGGGCGGCGACTTCAGCTTCGCGACCGCGACCGCCACGATGAGCGCACTGCTGGCGAGTCGGCCATGGCTGGCGCATCTCGCCTTCGGCCTGCTGGCGCTGGGCTTTCTGACCAAGCTGGGCATCTGGCCGATGGGTGACTGGCTGCCCGATGCCCACCCGGCGGCGCCCTCACCGGTGAGCGCGCTGCTGTCGGGCGTGATGATCAAGCTGGGCGCCTACGACCTCGCCTACATGTCGATGTCGATGATGGCCGACCGGGGCGCCGGCACGGACGCGCTGATGGTGTGGGGGCTGAGCCTGGCGGCGCTGGGCGGGCTGAGCGTGCTCATGGGCGGCGCGGCCGCGGCGGCGAACAATGACGCCAAGCGCCTGCTGGCCTACAGCTCGGTGGGGCAGTCGGGCTACATCCTCATGTGCCTGGGGCTGAGCATGGCCTTTGTGCGGATCAGCCCCGGGCTGGGGGGGCTGGCGTTCGTGGCGGCGATGGCCTTCATCATGGCCGATGGCGTGCACAAGAGCCTGCTCTTCCTCACCGCCGGGTCGGTGCTGCACGCGACCGGGACCCGTGATCTGGTGCAGCTTGGCGGACTGGGCGAGCGCATGCCCACGACCACCGGCGCGGCCATCGCAGGCGCGCTGTCGGTGGGGGGCGTGCCGCTCAGTGCCGGGTTCATCGGCAAGTGGCTGCTCTTCCAGACGGTCGTGCTGGGCGCGGCGGTGACCCCGCTGGCGGCGGTCTATCTGCTGGTTATCGTGGTGGGCAGCATCCTGTCGCTGGCCTATGCGCTCAAGTACGTCGGCGCGGCCTATCTGGGCGCGCCGGCGGGTCGCATCGCCGAGGAGGCGAAGGAGGTACCCCTGGGGATGCGTGTGCCTCAGCTCGTGCTCGCGCTCGGCACGCTGGCGGCGGGCTTGTGGCCGGCGCTGATTGTGCGCCCCGCGCTGGCGGCGTGGCAGCACATGAGCGCGTCCATCCCGCCGCTGGCCGATGTCGGGGCGGGAGAGCTTCTGGTGGGGCCTGGCCCGTCGGGAATGATGGGCGGTTTCGTCCCCCCGGCGGTGCTGGCGCTGCTGGTCGTCGCGGGTCTGATCGCGCTGGGCCTGTCGCGGCTGGGAAGCGCGCCGACGCGCGAGGTCCCGAGCTGGCAGAGCGGCCTCTCGCTGCCGCCGGCGCACACCCGGCTGCCCGCGAGTGGCTGGTACTGGCCGTTCACCCCGGCGCTGCGTCGCGCCTATCGCGAAGTCCCGTTCCCGGGCGTGCCCGCGCCCGTGCCGGTGCATGCGGCCGAGAACTCGGCGGACGGATCGCCGGCCTCCCCGTTCGGGCGTGGCGCCGGCGTGTGGCTGGCGGAGTTCGTGCGGGGAGAGGTAAGACATCGCATCATCTGGCCGACCGCGGGAGCAGCGCTCGTCCTGCTCCTGCTGCTGGCGTTGTGGACGCACTGAGGGATGGAGGACGGGATTGTGACGGCCGAGATGATTGCCCAACGGGTGGGGCAGCGCATCGGAGAAGCCCTGCTCGAGACGCGCGAGCGTAAGGCCACACGGCTGTATCTGACGATCGACCCGGCCGCGGTGGTGGACACCGCGGACGAGTTGTTCAACCAGATGCAGGCGCGCTATGTGATTACCGCCGCGACCGACCAGCGCCGGGATCACGGAGCCTACCTGGTTACGCACTTCTTCTCCTTCGACCAGGACGACATCTACGTAGCGGTGCATGCGCGCGTGCCTGAGGACGACCCGCGCATCGACTCGATCACGCCGACGATCCCCGGCGCGGGCTGGGCCGAGCGCGAGATGCGCGACATGATCGGGGTCGAGCCGGTCGGTCATCCCGATCCGCGGCGGCTGGTGCTGCCCGACGACTGGCCGGAGGATCTGCACCCGTTGCGCTGCGACTTCTCCCTCGATGACAGCCCGGCGCCGGCCGAGGGCATGGAGATGCCCATGAAGGACATTCCTGAGGGCGCCGTGATGGTGCCGGTCGGGCCCTACTTCCCGACCCAGCACGAGCCCGAGAGCTTCGCGGTGTTCGTCGAGGGCGAGACCGTGGTGGGCTCGGACTACCGGGGCTTTTACAACCACCGGGGCATCGAGAAGTTGGGCTGCAGCGACCTGACCTACAACCAGATTCCGTTCGTCGCCGAGCGTATCTGCGGCATCTGCGGTTTCGTGCACTCCTGCGCCTACTGCATGGCCGTGGAGGAGGCCGCGGGTATCGAGGTGCCGCGGCGTGCGGACTACATCCGCACCATCTTCCTGGAGCTTGAGCGCCTGCACAGCCACCTGCTGTGGACCGGCGTGGCGGCGCACATCATCGGCTTCGACACGCTCTTCATGCAGACCTGGCGCATGCGCGAGCCGGTCATGTGGCTGTGCGAGAAGCTGACCGGCAACCGCAAGACCTACGGGATGAACATCATCGGCGGCGTGCGCCGCGACATCCCCGAGGACGCGCACGTTGACATCGAGCGGGTGCTGGCCGACATCGAGCGCGAGTGGACCGCGCTGGCGGAGGCCGTGCCCGGTGACCGCACACTGATGGCGCGCCTGCGCGATGTGGGCTATCTGTCGCCGGAGCAGGCGCGCAGTATATGCGCGCTGGGCCCGACCGCGCGCGGTTCGGGCAAGCGCATTGACGTGCGCGTCGATCACCCCTACGCGGCCTACGATGAACTGGAGCTGACCGCACCGATCGAGGACGGGGGCGACACGCTGGCGCGCACCCTGGTGCGCCTGGCCGAGACGCCCATCGCCATCTCCATCATCCGCCAGGCATTGGCGCATATGCCCGCCGGGCCGGTGCGCGCGGAGATCGACGAGGAGATTCCGGCCGGGCTCGAGGGCATCGCCGCCGTCGAGGCCCCGCGCGGGGAGTCGTTCCACTGGGTGCTGACCGGCGAGGACAACCGGCCGGCGCGCTGGCGCGTGCGCGCTCCGACCTACGCCAACCTGCAGGCGATCGACGCCATGATCAAGGGCGACGTGCTGGCCGACGTGCCCATCGACATCGGCAGCATCGATCCGTGCTACTCGTGCACCGACCGCATGACGGTCATTGATCGCCGCAGCGGGCAGATGCGCGTAATGACACGAGAGGAGATGGCCGGGCGGCGCCAGAACGCGTCCGGGCATATGACCACATGACGTTGACGCAGTATCTGCCGACAATCGGGACCGCGGTCGCGGGGATGCTGCTGGCGCTGCTGGCGGCGCCGCTGCTGGAGGGCATGGTGCGCAAGCTGCGCGCGGTCATCCAGTCGCGCCAGGGCCCGCCGGTGACCCAGCCCTACCTGGACCTGCTCAAGCTGCTGGCCAAGGAGGATCTGCGTGTCTCCGCCGGCCTGGTGGTGGCGTGGGGGCCACCGGTATTCCTGGCGGCCATCCTGGTCGCGGCGGGCATCATGCCGCTGGGGGGCATTACGCCCGAGCTGGCCGCCGCCGACATCGTGGTCTTCATCGGCCTGCTGGCGCTGGCGAACATCACGCTCGCCGGCCTGGGCTTCGCCACCGGTTCGGCGTTCTCGTCGCTGGGGGCCAGCCGCGAGGTCATGCTGATGCTCGCGGCCGAGCCGGTGCTGTTCCTGTCGCTGCTGGTGTTGACGCTGCAGGGCCACTCGCTGACCTTCGCGGGGATGCTGCAGGCGCCCGTGGGCATCGCAACCATCGCTGCGGCGGTGACCTACCTGCTGGCGCTGCAGATGTACGTGGCCAAGATCCCCTTCGACATCACCGAGGCGGAGACCGAGCTGATCGGCGGGCCGCTGAGCGAGCTGAGCGGCCCGCGCCTGGCGATGGTCTACTGGGGCATCTACGCCAAGCAGTTCATCTACAGCTCGCTGTTCGTGCAGCTCTTCATCCCGTGGACGCTCAGCTTCATCCCGTGGGCGCCGCTGGCGGTGCTGGCGAATGTGGCGTGGGTGTTCGTGGTCAACCTGGTCGTGGTGGGCATCGTGGCCTCGGTCAACCCGCGCCTGCGTCTCGACCAGGCGCTGCGCTACGGCATGACCCTGGCGGCCGTCGCGGCCGCGGCGCTGATCTACGCGGCTATCGTGTGAGGCATAACGTCGCATCGTGGGCGTGAGAGAAATGACCATCGCGAGCAAGCTCAAAGAGGCGCTGCTGTGCATGAAGGCCGGTCGCGTGACCCTGCCCTATCCCTTCGAGCCACATGACCCGGATGAGGGCTTCCGCGGCCTGCCCAGGGTTGATGTCAACAAATGTATCGGCTGCGGCGGCTGCGCGAACGTCTGCCCGGCGCGGCTGATTCGCATCATCGACAAGGACCAGTTCACGCGCGTGCTGGTCTTTCTCTACGAGCGGTGCACCTACTGCGGGCGTTGCGCCGAGGTGTGCCCCGAGGGCGCCATCGAGATGACGCGTGAGTTCGAGCTGTCCACGGACGATGTGCACGACGACATGATCGGTGAGTACCACATCTTCATGGGCCCGTGCGAGCGCTGTGGTCGTTGCTACCGGCCGCCCACGGCGCTTGATAAGCTCATGAAGCCGGGCATGCGCGATGACCCGATCGACCGCAAGTGTCCCGCGGCCCGGCGAACCGCAGACGAACAGTGAGGTGGCGTGATCTCCCGCCTGCTTTGAGGTGACGATGTGATTCGCGACTGGCTCATCAGGAAGGTTCTGCCCCGCTCGCTGTGGGTCTACCATACCAACTGCGGGGCCTGCAACGGCTGCGACATCGAGGTGCTCGATGTCCTGACGCCCTACTACGACGCCGAGCGTTTCGGCATCAGGCTCGTGGGGTCACCGCGCCACGCCGACGCGCTGCTGGTGTCCGGGCCCATGACTCGACAGACCGCGCCCGCGGTGCGCCGGGTCTACGAGGCCGTCCCCGACCCCAAGGTGGTCTTCGCCATCGGCTCGTGCGCCACCGGCGGCGGGCTCTGGCACGACACCTACAACGTGCTGGGCGGCGCCGACCAGGTGCTGCCGGTGGACTTCTACGTACCCGGCTGCCCGCCGCGCCCTGAGGCGATCCTGCATGGTATTGCCACCGCGCTCGGCCTCACCCCCAAGGAGGTGCACGCCCTTCGCGCCATCCAGGAGGCCGATGACGTCGAGATCGAGGACCTGCGCGAGGAACAGCGGCTGGTCCGCGAGCAGGACTGACGGACGGGTAGCCGGGAACGAGGAACCGGCAACCGGGAACGGCGTAAGGCGACGGCGGGCGGCGGCCGAGGTCATCGATCAGATCCGTGGCGCAGTCCTCCAACCTGCGGCCGTCGCCCCCACTGCCCGAGCAGGACTGCCCGCCTCCCGTGCCGAATGCCCCGCTGAGCGACAATCCCCGTCAGCGGGAGCGATCACCCATGAGGCGCGTCACCACTGCCCTCGTCACGCTCTGCCTCTGTCTGCCTCTGGCTCACGCCGGCAAGCTCATCGAGACCGGGTGGGACCACGCCAACCCCGAGCGTATGCGCCAGAACCTGGAGGTCATGGAGCAGACTCCCTTCCAGGGCCTCGTCATCGAGTTCAGCGGCCCCGGCGGGCAACCCGGCTACCGCTACGTGCACTCCGGCGAGGTATGGGACGAGTCGGCCATCCCCGCCATCATCGAGGACCTGCGGGCCGTGCAGCCCGAGCAGCTCAGGGACCGCTTCCTGCAGGTCAACGCCAACCCCGGCGACGTGGACTGGTTCGACGACGCCGGCTGGGAGCAGATCGTGCACCACTGGCGCATCGCGGCGCGCGTGGCGAAGCAGGGCGGACTGACCGGCATTCTCTTCGACCCCGAGCCCTACCGCGATCCCTGGCGGCAGTTCGCCTACGCCTCTCAACCGCAGGCCGACGAGCACTCCTTCGCCGAGTACTACGCCAGGGCCCGCCAGCGCGGGCGCGAGGTCATGACCGTGGTCGCCGAGGAGTTCCCCGACATAACCCTCTTCTGCTACTTCATGCTCTCGGTCACAGCCACCGCCGCCCATCTCGACAACCCCATCGACGGGCTGGTCGGGGACAGCTACGGCCTCTACCCGCCCTTCATCGACGGCTGGCTGGACGTGGCGCCCGAGACCGTGACCTTCGTGGACGGTTGCGAGCGCGCCTACCACTTCAACAGCCAGCTCGAGTACCTGGGTGCGGCCAACCTCATCCGCAATACCTGCCGGCGGTTGGTGTCGCCCGAGAACCGTTACAAGTACCGCGCGCAGGTGCAGGTGAGCTTCGGCGTCTACCTCGATGCCTACGCCAACCCGCCGGACTCGCGCTGGTACATAGACCCGGGAGAGCTGACCCCGACCCAGCGTCTGCAGGCGAACGTCTCGACCGCCCTCGCGGTCGCCGACGAGTACGTGTGGGTTTACGGTGAGCAGGCGTGCTGGTGGCCGACGCCGCACCGGCGCGCGGGCGAGCACCGCTGGCCGGAGCTGCTCCCGGGCATCGACGCGGCGCTGTGGGCGGCGGCGAACCCGGCGGGCTACGTCGAGCGGCTCATGAACCAGCGCGGCGACGCGCTGGCCAACCTGTTCATCAACGGGGACTTCTCCGGCCAGGCGGGTCCGCCTGCGCCGGGAGCGGCGACCGCGCCCGACTGGGAACAGGGCGCGGCGCCACCGGGCTGGAGCTTCTGGCAGGCGGGCATCTCCGAAGGCCGACCCGGCTGGGACCGTGAGGTCGGGCATGACGCGCCGGGCTCGGGGACCCTGACCGCGGTCGGGGAGGGGTGTCTCATCCAGTCGATCGAAGTGCGGCCGGGCGAGACCTACGGCATCTGCGCGTGGCGGCGCATCCAGGGCGAAGGCAGCGCAACCATCCGCGTGCGCTGGCAGACGCCCGAGGGCAGGTGGCATGCCGAGCAGCTCGACAAAATGCTCGGGACTTCCACGCCCGCGGAGGAATGGGGCCGCATGGCCGGGCTGGTCACGGTGCCCGACGGCGCGGGCAAGCTCATTGTGCTGCTGCAGGCGAGCGGCCAGCGCTCGGAGGACGACGTGATCTGGTGGGATGACGTGGTGGTGTTCCGGGCGGATTGAGGCGGGAATCGGGAGCCGGGAACCGGCAACCGAAGG
>CAZTZN010000007.1:0-45221 GCA_964617715.1 uncultured Armatimonadia bacterium
CTCTGAACCGCTGAGCTACAGCCCCGCCCGAACCTGTTGACCGCATACGGATGCGAACGATAACACAAAGCGCCTGGGGTGTCAATACCGTTGCGAGCGGTGGGAGACGGCGCGCTGAGGCAAGCTGGTGCGCTCGGACCCGGAGGCGCTGGCGAGCTGTGCGAGCCGGGAATCAGCAATATGGTTAGCCCGACGTACCCCGCCAACCGTCCTCATCGCATGAGCAACCTTGCGCGGCGATCCGTCGCGTGGACGGCAGCTCATCGTCCTGGCGGCGGCGGGGGCCGCACCAAGGCACGGAGGAATCGTCCATGAAACTGACCTTCCTCGGCACGCGGGGGTGCACTGATCTGCGTCCGCCTGAGCACTACATGCACGCCTCGCTGCTCGTCACCTACCGCGGCAGCTCGGTCCGCATCGACTGTGGCGAGGATTGGCTCGAGCGTTGCAGTGAGGTGCGCCCGTGCGCAATCTTCATCACCCACTGCCATCCCGACCACGCCTTTGGCCTCAAGCGGGGCTCCCCCTGTCCGGTCTACGCAACCGCGGAGTCATGGCGGGAGATGGCCGACTGGCCGATCGCGGAGCGGTGCACCATCCATGCGCGCGAGCCGCTCACCGTCGCCGGCATCACGCTGGAGGCCTTCCCGGTTGAACACTCGACTTCCTGCCCGACGGTCGGCTTCCGCATCAGCGCGGGCGTGGCCATCATCTTCTATGCGCCTGACCTCGTCTACATTCATGACCGCGAGGCCGCGCTGACCGGCTGCACGGCCTACGTCGGTGACGGCGCCACGCTTGACCGCAGCTTCGTGCGCCGGCAGAGGGATAGCGGCGCGCTCATCGGACATACGCCGGTGCGCACTCAACTCGGCTGGTGCCGGACGCTGGCCGTCCCGCGCATGATCGTCAGCCACTGCGGCAACCAGATCGTGGAGGCGCCGGAGGAAGCTGCGCGCAAGGTCGCCGCCTGGGCCACCGAGCGCGACGTCAGGGCCGAGATCGCGATCGACGGGTTGGAGGTCGTACTGCGGTGAGAGGTACGCCCACCGGCGTCGAGGGGGACTGTCGGTGAGTCGTGACCCGCTGCTGCGTGACTTGTGGGGACGCCTCAGTGACTGGTGGCGCGGATCATCGCCGGGGTGGCTCGGCCGGGGGGGACACGAGCGTCATCAACGCGGTTGGCGTGCGGAGGACTACGCGGTCAACCGCCTGATTCGTGAAGGCTATCACATTCTGGGCCGCAACGTGCGCGTCGGACCAGGCGAGATCGATATTGTGGCCGAGGACGATGGGCTGCTCGTCTTCATCGAAGTGCGATCGCGCCAGGAGGAGTCGGCGTGGCGCCCGCTGGACACCATCACCTGGGCCAAGCGCAAGCGGGTGCGGCGCTGCGGCGCAGACTACGTGCGTCGGCGGCGCCTGGGCAGGGTGCGCTGCCGGTTCGACGTGGTTGCGGTCTACCTCGACGATGGCGGACGACCGGCCCGGGCGGAAGTGCATCGCGCCGCGCTGGGAGTCATGGAGATGCGCTGAGGGCGGCCCCGTGTGGAGTCGCCCTCGCCCGGAGGCCGTAGCGCGTGTCCGCCTGCCTCGGACGACCAGGTTGCCCCGACCGCTGCCCCGCATGACAGCGCTGTCGTATACAGGTATTCCACCGCTCGCGCCGCGCCACAGATGACGACGCGCCAAGATCTCGTGGCGATAGCTCGTCAGCTCGCAGAGGATCAGTAGAGGATTTTGTGGTCGCGCAGACCGGTGAAGCCGTCCACCACCAGCCAGAAGCCGCCGGCGAGCATGGCCCCCATGATCAGCCCCAGAAACACCGGCCGGTAGCGGCGAAAAGCCTGGTGTCCGCCGTAACGCATGAGGAGGGTCTGGCAGGCCCAGCCGATGAGGATTGACAGCCATTCGCGCGGCAGGTAGACGCACTGGGCCATCGCGTAGCCCACCGGGTGAAGCGGCCACCACAGGTAGGTCACGCGCAGGAAGGTCAATATCAGCAGCTTGGTGGCGCCGTAGCCGATCAGCGCGAAGCTCAGCCAGTCGGGGCTCTTGAGCGGATTGGCGGCCAATCGTTCGACGAACTGGCCCGGCTGCCGCGCGAGGCTGACGAAGCGGTAGGTGTTGATGGCAACGCCGCCGTGAGTGTAGCCCGCGTCGAGCAATGCCCAGAACGAGACCGGGATGGCGACCACGACGGCGATGACGATGGCCCAGGTGATGGCGCGGTTGCCCGCCTCGGTCTCACGAGTGAGCTTGAGCGACTGCATGATCCGCGGCATGGGCGATACGCGCATGTCGTACGTGAACGCAGTCAGCATCGCCACCGCGCTCCAGTTGGCCGGAGTCAGCGAGCGATACGGGAACATGGCGCGGATCACGTCGTGGGCGCGCCACCACGGCTCGTCCATCCACGGCATGCCGCCCTCGGAGACCAGTCTGGTCATCGCGAGCAGATAGCCAAAGGCGAGCGCCAGCAGGATGATCGCCACCACCACCGGCATCCCTGCGTAGTTCGCCCACATAACCATGAAGGCGAAGGACAGTAGACCGCCCCATACGGCCACGCGGTAGGAGAGCGGTTCGGCGTCCTCCTCGGGGCTCCTGTGCAGCATCAGGCCCCGTGTGAAGATCTCCGCCAACGGCCGGCGGGCGATCCAGATGCTCACCCCGGCCAGCGCCAGATAGGCGCCGGCGGTCTGGTGCCCGGAGAAGGGAAAGCTGTCCCCGCCGGCCGCAGTCGTCAAGCCGTTGAGCCCGAGCGAGGTGCCCAGAACCGCCTCGAGCCGCCCGAGCCAGTAGAACGCCCACAGGCTGAACGAGACTTCGCGGGTGAGCAGGAAGCTGAGGCCGATGATCAGTGGGGCGACCTGGAAGCGCAATGTCCCCATTGCGTTCCACGGCCGCCCCCACGCGTAGGTGGGCACGGCCTTGCCGCCGATGACAAAGATGTCCGCCTGCGGCATCGATGGATAGTAGCCCGGGAGGCCGGTGTAGAAGTGCGGCGCGAAGCCCAACAGGAGGCCGATCCACATGTACGGGTTGCGGAAGAAGCTGTTGAGCAGCCGCTGTCGAGGCGCCGTCTCCATGATCTCCAGGGGCACGGCTACCAGTGGGAAGAGCAGGCGCTCGCGGTCGATCCACTGTCGGCGAAACAGCGTCACCATGCTCAGCATCAGGACGTAGGAGGCGACGACGAACGCCGTCCACGCCGCCAGCGGAACCAGCCACGCCCGCCAGGGCACTCCGAAACCCCAGCCCTCGAACAGGCCGGTCACCACACTCGGCTCGCTCGGGGCCAGCCAGCTCACGATGTGGGGGAGGAAGGTGGTTTCGTACTGGTTCTCCGCAGTGGCGTAGTAGTACGGCCCGACCATCATCGGAATGAGCTTCTGCGCCAGGTCGATGGACGCGACGCCCGAGGCCATCACGATGATGGTGAAGATGACGACCAGCTCCGCGCGGCTCAGACTGAAGCCGGGATGCGCCGCGCGCAGGACGATGTTGAACAGCGCGTATACGAAGATGAAGACCAAGAAGCCACCGATGGGAGGGTAGGTGAGGCTGATCTGCGTGCCGTGGATGATCAGCTCGGCGTACTGGCTCCAGTCGCCCAGGAAGGCGGACGCGATGATACCGATGAGGACCGACCGCCAGGTCAGTCCGAAGCGTGCTGCCACGATGTGCCCTCGCATATGCACAAAGACGCGGCCGGCTCGGTGACGCCGGCCGGCGGATCATGGCTTGTTTCTCCGCCTCAAGCATCGCGACCTGCCCGGGTTGCGATGGGTCGCGCCCGCCATACCGACGTGAAGCAGCCGCCCCGTGGTCGGGGCGGCTGCTGTAGCGTGCGGGTGTCCCGTCGGCTTACTCGACGTCTGCCAGATCCGCAGTCGCGGCGTCGATGGCCTCCTGCGGCAACTCATAGTCCACCATGTTGCCGGTAAGGTACTGATCGTAGGCCGCCAGGTCGAAGTGGCCGTGGCCGGAGTAGCCGATGAGGATGCACTTTTCCTCGCCGGTCTCGCGACACTTGATGGCCTCGTCGATGGCGGCGCGGATACCGTGCGCGGTCTCGGGCGCGGGCAGATGGCCCTCGGTGCGCGCGAACATGACCGCAGCCTCGAATACGGATTTCTGGTGCAATGCGCGCGCCTCAATCAGGCCCTGGCTGACCAGCAGCGAGAGCTGCGGCGCCGCGCCGTGGTAGCGCAGGCCACCGGCGTGGATTGGCGGCGGGATGAAGGTATGCCCGAGGGTGAACATCTTCAGCAACGGGGTCAGTTGGGCGGTGTCGCCGAAGTCGTAGTGGTAGAGGCCGCGGGTCATGGTCGGGCACGCGGTCGGCTCGGTGGCGATGATCTGAAGGTCGCGCCCCTCCAGCTTGTCTTTCACATACGGGAAGACGACGCCCGCGAAGTTCGAGCCCCCGCCGACGTTGCCGCAGATGATGTCGGGGTAGTCGCCGACGATCTCGAACTGCTTCTTGCACTCCAGGCCGACGACGGTCTGATGCAGCAGAACGTGGTTGAGTACGCTGCCCAGTGAGTACTTGGCATCATCGGCCTGCGCCGCGATTTCGACCGCCTCGGAGATGGCGATGCCCAGGCTGCCCGGGCTGTCCGGGTCCTCGGCGAGGATCGCACGCCCCGCATTGGTCCGATCGCTCGGAGATGGGTAGCACTGCGCCCCCCAGGTGTTCATGAGCAGGCGTCGATAGGGCTTGGTATCGTAGCTGATGCGCACCATGTACACTTCGCAGGTAATGCCGAACTGGCTGCAGGCGAACGACAGCGCGCTGCCCCACTGGCCGGCGCCGGTCTCGGTGATGATGCGCCCCACGCCCTCCTCGCGGTTGTAGTAAGCCTGGGCCACGGCCGTGTTGGGCTTGTGGCTCCCGGGCGGGCTCACCGACTCGTTCTTGTAGTAGATCCGCGCGGGTGTCCCCAGGTGCTCCTCCAGGGCGTAGGCGCGGTGCAGCGGCGAGGGGCGCCACAGCCGCAGAACCCGCATCACGTCGTCCGGGATGTCGATCCACGGCTCCATTGACATCTCCTGCGCGATCAGCGCCATCGGGAAGAGGGGCGCGAGATCGTCAGGGCCCAGCGGTTGGCCGGTCCCCGGGTGCAGCGGCGGCTGCAGCGGGGCGGGCAGGTCGGGGTTGATGTTGTACCACGCCTGCGGCATGTCCCTCTCGGAAAGGAATATCTTGGCCTCGTCCATGAACTGACCTCCAGTGCACGTGTTGTACGCCCTGCATCTCTCCGCGAGGGGTGACCACACGCGTACACCGCGCCAGCCTGCGCCGGCGCGCACGCACGTGCCCGCGTCGAGTATTCGCCCGTTCAGGGTCATCCGTCGAACATATACCAATTTCCCCGCGCATCCGCGCTCACCTCCCTGCCACGCGAACTTGGCTCTGCTTGCCGCTCGTCTCCGGGTGTGCTATCTTCAGCAGGCAGAGGAGGACTCATCCGATGCGGCCCGTCTCTATCGTCATCGTGTGCGTCATCGCGCTCTTCGTCCTGCCCGGCTGCCCCGGTAACCAGGGTGCGGCCTCTCATCAGCCGCCCGCAGGCGCGAGTGCTCCGGCAGCCGGATGGCCACGCGCCTTTACCGATGACCTGGGCGTCGAAGTCACTCTCTCCGCCCCGCCACAGCGAATCGTCAGTCTGGCTCCCGGCTTCACGGAGACCCTGTTCGCCATCGGCGCGGGCGATCGGGTGGTCGGCCGCACCGACTTCTGCGATGAGCCCGCCGCCGCCCTCGACGTCGAGTCCGTGGGGGGGCTGGTCAACCCCAGCATCGAGAAGATCGTCGGTCTCGAACCGGAGCTGGTGCTGGTGATTCGCGGCACGCCCGCCGACGTCATCGACAGCCTGCGCCGCACCGGACTGCCGGTGATCGCTCGCGATACGCGCACCCTTGCGGACGCACTGTCCGCCATCCGCGACCTCGGGCGCTATCTCGGGATGGAGGCCGAGGCCGACGCGCTGGCCGATCGACTGCAGGCGCGGCGGGAGGCGGTGGAGAGCGAGGCGCGCGAGTTCTTCGCGGCGCGCGCGCCCCCCGAGGCGCTGTTGGTCATCTCGATCGACCCACTCTTCGCCGCCGGCGAGTGCTCGCTCGCGGGCGACATGCTTGCAATCACGGGTGCAGAGAATGCCGCAGGCGGACCGGAGCTGGCAGATGCCGGCCCGTGGCCCCAACTGTCGCTTGAGGCAATCATGGATCGTGACCCGGACGTTATCGTTCTCGCCTGCGACCAGCACCAGGCCGGAGATACCCCGAGTGCGGATGCGCTTGCCCGGGCCCCCGGCTGGCGCGACCTCTCGGCCGTGCGGCGGGGGCAGGTCTACGCCATCGACCCCGACCTGGTCTCCCGGTCAGGCCCCCGGCTGCTTGATGGTCTCGAACAGCTCGCCGGCTTCATGAAGCAGGGGGCGCGCGGGACTGATGGCGATGGCTGACGTCATTCTCGAAGCGCGCGCTCTGCACTGCGGTTACGACGGTCGGCTTGTGCTCACGGGCGTCGATCTGGCGCTGGGCCGTGGTGAGTTCGTCGGCCTCATCGGCCCGAACGGTTCGGGCAAGACCACGCTGGTGCGGGCGCTGACCGGACGGTTGCCGGCGCAGAGCGGAGCTGTGTTGTTTGATGGCGCGCCCATTGCGGCGATGACCAGGCGTGAGGTCGCCCGGCGGCTGGCGGTGGTGCCCCAGATCTCTACGCCGCCCTTTGAGTTCTCGGTGCGCGAGGTCGTGGCGATGGGCCGAACGCCGCACCTGGGACGCCTGCAGGGCGAGCGCGAGCGCGACCGCGACGCAGTCGCGCGCGCCTTGGCGCTCACCGACGTGACCGGCCTGGCGGATCGGCCGGTTACCGAGCTTTCCGGCGGCGAGTTCCAGCGCGTGGTAATCGCCCGCGCACTCGCTCAGGAGGCGCCGGTGATGCTGCTCGATGAACCGGTCTCGCATCTCGACATCGGCCACCAGGTCGAGATCCTCGAGCTGCTCGCCCGCCTCAACCACGACGAGGGGCGCACCATCCTGTGCGTGTCGCACGACCTCGACCTCATCGCGCGCTACTGCGAGCGCCTGATCGCGCTCGACGAGGGCCGGGTGCTCGCCAGCGGGAGGCCCGAGGAGATAATCACCGAAGCGCTGATCGAACGCCTCTACGACTGCTCGGTGCTCATCGACAGCGGGCCCACCGGCCATCCACGCGTCACGCCACTGGGGGCTGAGACGCCGTGAGACGCCCGCCGGTGCTGGCGCTGGTGCTGCTGGCGGCGCTGCTGGTGACGGCGACCCTGTCGCTGTCGCTGGGGGCCGCCGATCTGTCACCGACCGCCGCCGGCATGGCCGTGCTCAGTCGCGCGCCTGGTCTCGCCGGCCTTGATCCGGGCCTGTCGAGCGCGCAGGAGACCATCGTGTTCGAGCTGCGCCTGCCGCGGCTCGTGCTGGCGCTGCTGGTCGGGGGGGCGCTGGCCGTCGCGGGCGTAGTCATGCAGGCGTTCTTCCAGAACCCGATGGCCGCGCCGTCCATCATCGGTGTCTCATCCGGGGCGTCACTGGGGGCGACCGTGGCGGTCATCAGCGGCGTGAGCATCGGCGTCGCGGGACTCGGAGCAGTGCCGATCGCGGCGTTCATCGGAGCGCTGCTGGCGACCGGCGCGGTGTACGTGCTCTCGCGTCGCGGCGGTGGCACGCCGGTGGGGGTGCTGCTGCTGACCGGCATCGCCATGGGCTCGCTGCTCTCGGCGGCGGCGGCGCTGGTGCTCGTCACCGGTCAGGACCCCACGCGCCGCGATCTCGACCAGGTGGTGTACTGGATGCTGGGCTCGGTTGCGGGGCGCACCTGGGGACACGTGCTGCTCCTGCTCCCCTACGCGGGCGTCGCCGGCGCGCTGACTATGCTCTTCGCGCGCGAGTTGAATGTGTTGTCTCTGGGCGATGACACCGCACACTACCTCGGCCTCAATGTCGAGCAGGTGCGGTTGGCCCTGCTGACGCTGGCCTCCCTGCTCACAGCCGCCGCAGTCGCAGTCAGTGGCGTCATCGGCTTCGTCGGGCTGATCGTGCCGCACCTTATGCGCATCGTCGCCGGGCCCGACCACCGCGTGCTCATTCCGGCCGCCGCAGTCGCCGGTGGAGTGCTGCTGGCGCTGGCGGATGTGCTGGCTCGCCTGATCGCGGCCCCGGCGGAGGTCCCGGTCGGGATCATCACCTCGCTGCTGGGCGCGCCGTTCTTCCTGTATCTGCTGCATCGTCGGCGCGAGTACGGCATGTGAGCCGATGCATTCCCAACATCCTGGAATCATTCAAGTCCCGAAGGCGTCAACTGCTACGAGCATTCTGCATTCATGAACGATACGGTTCTCACGCAGGCGGTCAGGGCGGCGCAGGCAGGCGATCAGAGCGCCTTCGAGACCCTCTTCCGCGCCCACAGGGACGGCGTGTACTCCCTGGTCCTGCATTTCGTGCGCGAGCCCGAGCTGGCGGCAGACCTGACGCAGGACGCCTTCGTTCGGGCCTGGGAACGGCTGCCGAAACTGCGGGAGCCGGGCGCCTTCGGCGGCTGGCTGCGCTCGATGGCGATGAACCTGGTGCGCGACCACTACCGTCGCGCGCATGACACCCGCCCCCTCGAGGAGGCGGCGCCGATCGCCGGCGACAGTCCCGACCCGCCTGCGGTCGCGGAGCGATCTGAGCACGATCGCGCCGTTCGGCAGGCGGTGCTGGACCTGCCGGAGCATCAGCGGATCGTGGTCGCCATGCACCACCTGGAGGGCATTTCCGTGAACGACATCGTCGTTGCGTTGGGCCTGCCCAAGGGCACGGTGGTCTCGCGGCTGGCGCGTGGCCGCGACGCCCTGCGACGCCGGCTGGCGCCGTACATCGACCGGCCGGGGGAGAGATGACCGATGAAGTGCGCACAGGTCCGCAATAACCTTGCGGAGTACCAGCTCGGCGGCCTCAGCGAGAATGAGCGCCGTGAGATCGCGTTGCACCTCGAGAGCTGCGCCGAGTGCCGTGCGGAGCTGGCGGCGCTGGAGCGTCTCGAGGACCTGCTCACGCCCGTCGAGCGTGTCGGCGCGCCCGCCAACATGTGGTCACATATCCAGCCGCGCCTGCAACCGCGACGCGCGCCGTGGTGGGGACGCGTGCTGGCGACACCGCGACCGATCGTCGCGGCTGTGGCTGCGATGCTGCTGGGGGGAGTGGGCGTCTGGCTGGCGACCCGCGGGCCGACCACGATCGTCGGACCGGAGACGCTCGCGTCAACCTACCAGGAGCGGCAGATCGTCGCCGAGTGGTCGTCGCCGTTGGCCGATGATGCCGCGCTGGGCCTGATGTTCGTAAGTCTCAACGGGGATGTGACCAAGCAGTGATGCGGCGCTGGTGGACCATCCTGGCCGCGCTCTCGGCGTTGGCGCTGGTAGGCATTATCGCCGTGATGGCGCTGCGTGCGAGCGGTCTGATCACAGTTCCCGGCGAACAGACGATCGTCGCGCGCGAGCTGGTCGAGCGCACCGCCGCCGCGCTGGACAGCGTCGCCGTGAAGGGCACCGTGCTCACACGCGTGCTCACGCCGCGGGGACTGGTGAGGACGCGCGCCAAGGTGCATCGCGGCGACGGGCGGGTGGTGATCCGCTACCTGTCCGGCCCGGCGAAGGGCACTACCATCTACCGCGAGGGCAGTGCCGTGTGGGCGCGCGGCCCTCAAGGTCGTGTGCGCCGACAGGCCGAGCTGGGCGAGGCCTGGTCGCGGGAGCTGCTGAGGCGCAACTGGAGCTTCGCCACGCTCGGGCGCCGAAGGGTCGCCGGACGCCCAACGATCGTCTTCACCGGCACCGGCCCGGGCGGCTCGATCACCGTTGCCGCCGACCGCGAGACCGCCTTCCCCCTGGGCATCGAGCGCCGCAACACGGATGGTCAGATCCTCTCGACGACCGTGTGGCAGACGGCCGACTTCTCCGTGGCGCCACCGCCGAAGAGTGAGGCTCCGCAGCGAGTCTCCGCCGGCCAGGGCGGACGTCGCAGCCGCGTCACGCCCGGCGAGGCGCGGGCGGCCGCTGACTTCCCGGTTCTCGAGCCCGCCTGGTTACCGCGCGGCTTTGAGCTGGAGGCCTGGTACCTGCACCGGAGCCCGGGCGGAACCATGGTTGAGGCGCGGTACACCGACGGCCTGCGGCCCCTGCTCGTGCTGGAGCGCAGCGCATCCGCGTCTCCCGAACGCGGTGGCGCACGTCGCGGTCCGGGCGGACGTGTGATGGGCATGGGGCGCGGCCCGATGCGTGGGCCCGGCGGGGCGGGCACGGGCGCGATGATGCGTCTGCGCGGGACGGGCGGTGAGGCCGTCCGCCGCGTGATTGGCGACACCGCCGTCGTGGTGATGGGCTCCATGCGCGTGGAGGACCTCGAGCGTGTCGCCAGCAGTCTCCGGTCCATCCCCTGACGGTACCTTCAGGGCAGCCGGCCAACTGTTTTCACGAACATGGAATCACAGGCCTCCCCACTGCGTCTCTACCCACGAAGGCCAACCACAGTGGAGGTGGAGACAATGAAGAGGTATGCGACAATGGCCCTGATCGTGGCGCTGAGCGCGGCCGTGGCAGTCGCGTGGGCTCAGGGCCCACAGGCCGGAGGGGGACAGCACCGCCAGCAGGGACAACACATGCGCGGCCCCGGTGGGCCGGGCGGCCCCGGCGGCGGCCTGATGCTGATGCGCGGCACCGTCGAGGTCAATGCTCAGTCGAAGGCCGTCTGGGATCGCATCACCAGGCTGCAGACGCAGATGCGCGCCAAGCAGTGGGAGCTGCTCACCCTGAAGAGCCAGAATGCCGGTGAGGAGCAGCTTCGGGCGAAGATCGAGGAGCTGCGCGCCCTGCAGGAACAGCTCCGCGCCGCCCGCGAGGAGTTCCGGCAGTTCGTGACGCCGGCGCCCGGCTTCGGCCCGGGAGCGGGGCAGGGCCCGCGCGGCGGCCAGGGGCCCGGTGTGCATCGCGGTCACCGGGGGCAGGGCCAGCAGGGCCAGGGCGTGCGACAGGGCCTGCACCGCGGACAGTGCGACGGTGAATGCAACTGCCCCTACCTTCAGGACGCGTAGCGCCGAGCCGTGAGCCCAATACAGGCCGCGGGCATCGTTGCCCGCGGCCTGTTCGTCTATGTGGCGTCATGCGCGCTCGCGCAACCAGGCCAATGCGGTCTTGATCACCCGCGGACCGATAGCGCGATAGTCCCCGATCTCCAGCACACGGGCGCCGATGCGCTGGTAGCTGGTTTCGACGGTCACGCACTGGGTTTCGTCAAGGTGATCCCATACCCACGAGCCCAGGGTTGCCAGCGCGTTCCATCGGCTCGCGTAGCGCGTCTCCCGCTTCAGCGAATCCGGCTGCAGTTCGGGGAAGTGGGGCGCGAGCAGTTCCGCGAAGCGCTTCGCCCCGTCCTGCTGGGCCGATGGGCGCTGCTCCCGGGGCAGTTGCAGGTAGATGTCACCCGTGCAATGCCCGGGCGCGTGCAGGTCGATCACCAGCCGCGGCGCGCAGTGTTCGGCGAAGCGCTGCAGGTCGCGTTGCAGGGCGTGCACCTCCGGTCTCATCGCCAGCGACTCCCACGCGCGGTTGAAGTCCCACGGGAGTGCGTCCTTGCCGTAATCCCCGTTGACCACGCCGTCGAGGTCCACAAGGGGCGCCACCCACACGTCCAGCGAGTCCACGATCTCGCGTGCCACTGCGTCGTCGCTTGCCAGGAAGCGCAGGATGCCGTCGAGGACCCATGAGCCCGGCGTCTCGCCCGCGTGCTGGCGCGCCATCAGGTAGACCCCCGGCCGCGGCCCCTCGGCGCCCGCCAGGCGCAGCCGCTCCAGCGTCCGACCCTCGCCTGTGATGCCGATGGGGCTGCGCTCCCACGCACCGCGCAGTTCCGCGAGCGTGGCGTCAAGATGCACGGAGGCGTAGGGGTAGCACAGCGCGGCCGCGACTGTATCGGCGCCTCCGGTGTGCGCGAAGTGCACCTGTCGGCGGCCATCGGGAAGCCGCACCGGCTCAACCGCCTCCGCCCGTGTCCACGGACCGCCGTCCGCGCGCAGTACCGGGCGCAGCAGAGCCAGCTCCTCCCGATTGCCCAGCGTAATGTCGGCGAGGTCCCAGACGAACCGAAGAGTATCGCCGGCCAGCCCGCTCACCTGCACATGGAACCACAGCGGCTGCGGGCTGGTCCGTGGCTCGGACGCGAACCTCACCAGCCAGCCCTCGTCCTCACGCTCCAGCGCCAGGATCACGCCGTTGCCACTGACCTCGGCCGGCCCCGCCTCCGGCGTGTGTATCATGCTGCATGCCCCCGATCGGGATCTGCCAACGCAGGTTACTGCGGCGGAAACTCGTTGCTCAGCGCCACCTTCTGCAGCATCACGCCTGACCCCTCGGGCCAGATGACGGTGACAGTGTGTTTGCCCGGGGCGAGCGTCAGTTCAGCCGGCTGGTCGCCGTCGGGCACCGCGACCCATGTCCAGCGCTCATCCTGTCCCACCGCCACATTGCGCGCGGGCCCGCCGTCAACGGCGACTCGCACGCTCCCGCTGGCCTTCGGCGACTTCACACGCAACATCAGGCGGAAGGTGTCGGCAATCGGCACATCCACGGTCAGCTCTGCCGAACCCGCAACGCCGTCCGTGCTGGCCAGAACATCCCAGCCGTCGATGATGCCCTCGTCGGTGAGCGTCACACCACCGGCCGGCCGCGCGTCATCGGCAACCGCTGACGGGTAGAGGTACGTATCCCGCTCGGGCGTGTCCGCGGCCACGATACTCACGTCATCAAGGTACATGCGCACGGTCTGGGCATCCTTCGTGCCTGTGTTGACCGCGATGTAGGCCGCGTCGGTGCCCTCGGGCACCGTGAACTCGCCCTGCAGAAGCTGCCAGGTGCCCGGTCGCGTCAGATCGTACGCGTTCGTCTGGAATGACTGGCGAGTGACACCTTTGCTGCGCACCGACACACGGGCGTTGGGCGCGGGCACGCCTTCGCCGATCTCATCCACGCGCAACCACAGTTGCACGCGGTAGCTCTCTCCGGGCTGCAACGACATGATCTCCCACGGCAGGCCGCACGAGTAACGCGTTACGAAGTACTCATTCTGGTTCTGGATCTCACCACTGGCCATCGCCGCGCCACTTCCGGTGTGCACCACGTCCCGGCTGCGGCTGAGCGAGAGCCCGCTACGGACCGTCCAGCCGCCCAGGCCCTCCTCAAAATCGGGGTTGGGCACGATCCCCGGCAGGGGCCGTCGCGCCGGGTCACGTGCGACTTCCATCATTTCGGTGAACATCTCATCGAGGGTGGGCCCGGGGAACTTCGCGATTTCGTGGATGGCCATCGGTGCCGCGCAGGTGGCATAGCCGATGGTCTTGCCCTGCGCGCCGCCGGCAAAGGCCATGAAGCCGCGCACGAACTGATCGCGCGTTATCTCCATGAGTCGTTGGTCGCCCGAGTAGTTGGCGGCGAAGGCCAGCCCGTTGCCCATGATCATCGCCGCCGATGACGAGCAACCGGTTTTCGGGCACGAGGTGTAACGGAAGCAATGCTGGCGCGACTCGTACATGGTGTCCACGCAGAAGTTGGCGATCTTCACGATGCGCTCGGCGACCTCGGGGTCGCCGGTCGCCATGTAGTAGTACTTGAGCGCGGTCATAAGCACGCCGGCCATGAAGCCCGCCTCGCCGTGGTGATGCGGGGTGCACCCGCAGTGGCCGCCGCTCAGCTCACGCACCCACAGGCCAGCGTCGGGATCAGCCCGCTTTTGCACCTCGCGGTACATCATGCGCATAGCGTTGAGGTAGTACTCATCGTAGGTCGCGAAGTAAGTGGACATGGCCACGATGCCCATCCACCCGGGCACGCGCGCATTGCCGTAGCGGAAGTCGGTGATGTTGGGGCCGGCCACCCAGTCGGCGAGCTGCATGGCGCTGTGATGCACCTGCTCGTCGCCGGTGAGCAGCCAGTACTCCAGGTTCCCCTGGTTCCACATGTGCCCCCGGTTCTCGCTGTATCCCTGCGCGTAGATCGACATGCCCATGTAATCGTACGGGTAGTAGCCCCCCGTGTGGCCCATGCAGTGCACCCATGCCTGGCCGACACGCCGTGGGCCGCCTGGCCCGGCTCGCTGCCCGGCGGCGTAGTGCACCACGTCGATGTCGGCATTGTGCCGCGCTGAGGTCTCGGCCGCGCGAAAGAAGCGCGGGTCGGCGGTCCGGAAGTACTGGGTGAACAGCGCGTGCTGCAGATCGTACTCGATGTTGCCCCAGTTGTTGCCGCGCTCTCCCCACCAGTCTCCGAAGTTCATCAGCCCGTACCAGTGCTGCTGTTCGCGAACCCGCAGGTGGGCATCGAGGACGTCCGAGAGCTGCCGGTCGTACGCGGTGAACTCCCGGCCCTCACCCCCCACGATGTTCCCCAGCGCTCCCGATGAGGTGTACCACTCAACCGGCGCGCTTACCACCAGCGGCTCATTCACCCGCGCGATAATCTGCTCCGCCGTGGCCGCCGCGGTCGGGCCGATGAGCAGCTCGTGGCGCTTCTCCAGGCCCGCGCGGAAGGTGTAGTTGCCGTCGCGCAGGTAGTAGTAGAGAATGTGCTCGTCCGGCCGGTTCGCATAGCGGTCCGCGGGAGTGATAGCCGGGTAGAGGCCCACCACCAGCGCGCCGCGCTCGGCCTCGAGGCTCTTGGGCCAGTTCTGCCAGAAGTCACGCGTCGCGACCGTCAGGCCGCCCATGCTCACCAGCCCCGGAGCTCGGCCGCCGGAGGCCTCGCCCAGCTCATACTTGTCGTCGAAGTGCTGGAAGAGCCGCTCGCCGGCGCGGATGGTGGCGGTCTGCCCGTCTTCGAGCGCCAGCGTCGCCTCGTCCGCCTCGATCGGAAAGATCAGGTCGAGCGAGGCGAACGACTTCATCTCGTCGCCGTAATCCATGTCGGCGCTGACGACATCGTGGCGCAGGACGTGATCGACCCGAACGAACGCGTCGTCGGCGTTGAGGAAGTAGCGCAGCGCATAGCCGAAGTAGGGCGCGCCCACGGCGTTGACATGGTGGCCCTCCACAAGGATGACCGCACTGCGGGCGCTCTGCTCCTCAACGGTCACGCGTTCGGCGCGGCCGAGGTAGACCGTGCCATCGACCGCGGTCAGCCGCGACACCGGCAGCGGGCACAGTTCGCCATCCGGACCGGCAATCGTGCCCTCCCCGCTGCTGCGATCGATGCTCAGGCGAGCCGCGCCGGTGTCGATCTCGATGGCATCACCGTCCTGACGAACCAGCACCCGGCGGTCGGGCGTCACCGGCTGCACGCCGGTCCCCAGCGCCAGCGTCAGCGTCTTCGACTCGTTGGGCTGCAATCGCACGCGCCCCTCGACCAGAAGCCACTTGATGGTGCCATCGGGCCAGCGCACCAGCGCTCGCGTCGCGATCGGCACCGGCCGCCCGCCATCGCTCAGCGTGGCCGCCGAGGCCACTCCCAGCGCCCCTTCCGGCAACGGGATGCCGAAGACCACGGGCTCGTCGCGCGCCACGCCTGCGCTTTCGACTACCGTCAGCGGGACCTCGACACGCTCGACCGCGCCGCGGGGGAAAGGCGGGGGCGGCGCGACCTCGACGAGATCCGAGGCGACCTCCTCGCCTTCGGCGGCCACACTCACACGCACGAAGCGGTGTTCATCAATGGGCACATCCCGGATATCGAAGCGGTGGTTGCGGAAGGGTTCGGCCTCCGCACTGAGCGCCTGCGGGCAGGAGGGATCCTCGCCGAAACTGCCGCTCGCGACCGCCGGAATCGGCGTGGTGAAGCGCACCTCGACGGTGTACGCCTGCCCATCCTCGTGCAGGCGCGCCCTGGTGCTCAGGTCGTTGATACTCAACCCTTGCTGCGCCCAGGCCGGGCACAATGCGGTCAGCAGCACCATCAACACGGCCAGATAGCGGCGCGCCATGATGACACACTCCTCGAGGAGACAATGATTGCAAGCCTCGGTTCGCTGGTTCGAGGCCATTTCCCTCTGTCCGGCGAGCGCGCGAGAAGGGGGCGATGGTGTCCTGAGGGAATAGACATCTGTCAGTACAATGCTGATCACGACCCCGAACCTGTCGCGGGAGTCGCGCAAACCCTGTTCGAGATGCGGAAAGGTGACACTCATGGCGGATATCATGGCACGCATCATGGAACGCGTTGCCGGGCTGGGGGCGCGCATAGTGCTGCCCGAGGCCGACGACGAACGAATGATCCTCGCCACCGGGACCATCATGGAGCAGCGGCTCGCCCAGGTCGTGCTCGTCGGGGAGCCGGACACCATCGCGGCTCTCGCAGGCGAGCACGCGGTGTCACTTGATGGCGTGGAGATCGTGGATATCAACGATGAGGACCATCGACACCGGTGCGCAGACCTCTACTACGAGCGGCGGAAGGAGCGGGGCGCCACCGAGGACGAGGCATGGCAGGCCATGGCCGATCCGCTCTACGTGGCCGCCGCGATGGTCAACTTGCGCGAGGTCGATGGCATGGTCGCTGGCGCGGTCAACTCCACGCCCAACGTGCTGCGCGCCTCGCTGCGCTGCATCGGCTGCGCAGCCGGCGTGGATACGGTTTCGAGCTGCTTCATCATGACCACACAGGTCCCGGAGTTCGGCGTCAACGGCGCGCTCATCTATGCCGACTGCGGCGTGGTCCCCCAGCCCAATGAGGACCAGCTTGCCGACATCGTCATCAGCGCCGCCGAGAGCTGCGAAGCCTATCTCGAAACGGAGCCACGCGTAGCGATGCTCTCGTTCTCGACCCACGGCAGCGCGGACCATCCCGACGCCACCAAGGTGATCGGCGCCCTGCGCATGGTCCAGCGGCGCGCCCCCGACCTGCTGGTGGACGGCGAACTGCAGGTGGACGCGGCGCTGGTGCCCGAGGTGGCCGCGCGCAAGGCGCCCGACAGCCCCATCGAAGGACGCGCCAACGTCCTGATCTTCCCCGACCTCGATGCCGGCAACATCGGCTACAAGCTCACCCAGTGGATGGGCCGCGCGGGGGCCTTCGGGCCGTTGCTGCAGGGCCTGGCCCGACCGGCGATGGACCTCTCTCGCGCCGCCACCGTTGATGACATCGTGAACGTTGCCGCCGTATGCGCGTTGCGCGCGGGTCTCGCCGACGGCACCATCGAGCGCACGCGCTGAGTGGAGGGACGTTGCCATGATCCTCAGATTGATCAGCTACCGCGCACAACCCGACGGGCCGGCACGTGTCGGCGCTCTTGTTGATGACCGCCCCCATGACCTCGTCGGCGCAGTCAAGGCCGCGGATACCGCCGCGCCGGAGTCCGAGTGCTTCCGCTCGGTTGCGGACCTGCTCGCCTGCGAGGAGTGCCTCGCGGCGGCACGGGCGGCGCTGGAGGAGGTAGACGAGTCTTCGGCTCTGACGGACATTGAGCTGCTTGCGCCCATTCCGTCTCCGCCGAAGGTGTTCTGCCTGGCGACGAATTTCATGTCGCACATGCAGGAGAGCATCTCCCGCCAGCTTCAGGGCGGACAGCAGCAGCGTGAACTGGACACGCCGCGCGTGTTCATGAAGCCCTCGCCCAACACGGTCATCGGCCCGGATACGCCACTGCGCCTGAGCGCTGTCAGCCGCTTCGTGGACTGGGAGGCCGAGATGGCCATCATCATCGGGAAACCGGCGAAAGAAGTCGGCGTCGAGGCCGCCGCCGACCACGTCTCAGGCGTCACCGCCTTCAACGACATCTCGGAGCGCGAGCTGCACATCTGGGAGCGCACGGAGGAGCGCGACTGGGACCGCTTTTTCGACTGGCTCAACGGCAAGTGGGGCGACGGCTTCGCCCCCATGGGCCCGTGCGCGGTGCCCGTCAGCGATGTCGGCAGTCCCGACGACCTGCAGCTCTCATTGCGTTACAACGGGGAGGTCAAGCAGCGGGCGAGCACCGCCGAGATGATCTTCAACGTCGCCGAGATTGTGTCATACATCTCGCACATCTGCACCCTCCAGACCGGCGACGTGATCGCCTGCGGCACCCCGGCAGGCGTGGGCAAGCATCAGGGCATCAGACTCGCCGATGGCGATATGCTCGAGGTCGAGCTGGAACACGTGGGTGTGCTCCGCACCCCGGTGGTCGGGCCGTAGCGCGCAGCCGGAGATGGCGAGTGAGGGCGATGACTGCAGGCAGGTGAGAGCAGGGGCGCGCGTGCAGGCCGGGATCGCCGCCATCGCCATCGCCCTGCTGGTCTTCTTCCGACGCAAGCGCTGGCCATGGCCCCGCGTGCGGCTGCAGGTACATGGGAAACGGGCCGGCGCGGGCGCCGGCCCGGGTCAGTTCGCTTCAGACTGCCGTGTACAATCCGCGCGGCTACTGATTGAGCATGGCACGTACACGCGCCACCAGCCGCGACTTGCGCCGCGCGGCCGTGTGTCGGTGCAGGATCCCGCGCTGCGCGGCCTTGTCGATGGCCTTCTGCGCGACCGGCAGGGCCTCTTTGACCGCCTCGGCATCGCCTTCGCGCGCGGCGTCAAGGAGGCTGCGGATAGCCTGCTTCATCGCCTGCTTGCGCATACGGTTACGCTGGGTGCGAACGCGCGTCTTGCGGATATGCTTCTCCATCGCTGCCCGCTGCGGCATACCAGTGCTGCTCCCTCGTGCTAAAATGCCCGCCACGCGCCCGTTGCGGGCGCGTGCGGCATGAGTGGTCTGGTCGTCATGAGTACTATATCACAAAGCCCCCGCACACGCAAGCGTGCAGGCGGCCGGTGACGGCGTCTCGCGTGTTCCCTCTGATAGTCGGTGGCGAACAGGGGCGTGCGCCCTCCCCGGTGTCCGAGGATCCTGCCGGCGCCCCGGGCATCCTCCTCGATGTCGCAACTCATCACGTGCCAACAGCCCCGGTTCACATCGCGCGGTGCTGAGCTGGAGGAGGGGATGCGCGTGCCGCGAGGAAGCGCGCTGTCGCAGACAGAAATCGTCACAGTCGGAGGTGTTCCCTTGGCCTCGATCGAGGTTGTTCGGTTCGATCTGAGCATGGCCGACGAAGTCGCTACACTGATCCACGACGCGTTGGTGGAGCACCGGGCGCATCCGCCGCTCACTCTGCTGAAACCAACGGCGCCGTGGGCAACGGTCGAGGAGTTGGCGGCAACCCTGGCGGGCGACGGCATCTGCCCGGAAGCGAGCCATGTCGCCTTTGCGAAGGGACGGGCGGTGGCCGCAGCTATCGCGGTGCGGCGCGACGCAGCGGCCGGCTGGTGGCGCGTCGCCACGGCCCAGGATCATCGGCACCGGGGGCTCGCGGCGGCATGCCTCGAGGCGGGGGAGAACGCACTGCGTGACGCGGGCCAGGCGCTGGTGGCGACTGAGGACGCAGTGGACAGTCGCTGGGAGGCGGCGGGCGCACTCTTCCAGCGATTGGGGTACCGCCTCGATGACCCTGAGCGCCGCAACATCTCGATGATGGTCGAGGGCTACGTGGAACGCCCCATCGAGGTCCCGCCGGGCTACGAACTGACCACGCTCACGGAGGATGACATCGACGGCTGGACCGACTGCCGCAACACGGTCTTCGGCAGCGACGCCGCGCCCGAGTGGTTTCGCAATCACTTCCAGGCGCGGCCCGACTTCGATCCAACCGGGTGGTTCGTGGTCAAGCACAACGGGCGCATCGTCGGCATATCCGGAGCGCTGGACGTGCTGGACATGCGCGATCCTGAGAACCTGCGCGGTGGGCAGATTGAATACGTGGCGGTGCTCGATGAGCATCGGGGGCATCATCTGGGCGAGCTGGTGGTGACGGCCTGCCTCAACTGGCTGGCGCAGCGCGGCACCCGGCGCAGCGTGCTCATCACCCAGCCCTTCCGCAGGCCCGCAATCCGCCTCTACGAGAAGCTGGGCTTCCGCACCATCGGCGCCTGGCAGCGTTGGGTCAAAGACCTGGCCTGATCAGGTGAACCAGACGCGCGCTCGCTCGGCGGCCATGCCGTAGCGCCCGCCGATGGCCGCCCACGCAATTCCCATGGTGAAGAAGTGCCCCAGCGCCAGGCCGATGAAGGCCGGCGTCAGGCGCTTGTAGGTGCGTACGCCCCCGAAGCGCAGGATTGCCCCCTTGAGCAGCCAGATGGCGAAGAATCCGCCCCAGATCTGGCCCGAGTACGCCGCCGCCATCGCGTAGCCCAGCGGGTGCAGCGGGAAGCGCAGATAGCGCATGCGCAGCAGCACCAGTACGGTGGTGATCAGCGCTCCCATGCCCATGGCGAGGCTCCGCGGGCGGTCGGGCCCGGCGGGGCGCGCGATGCTCGCGGCGGTGGACTGATACTCGTTCACGGTGAGCCGGGTGCGCGGACCGCCCGCCACGCCACCGCTCTCCACCACGTTGCCACCGTACTCGTAGTAGGTGTCGAGGTGCATCCACCACGCCATGAGCAGGCCCAGCACCACCGCTATCAACCCACCGATGGCCCAGTCGCGGGCCCGGGCGCGCAACTCCTCGGCGGCGCGATACCCCTCGAGCGCCCACGCGCTTGAGCTGAAGAAGAAACCACGCGACAGGAAGAACAGCATGGCCCAGACGGTCATCGTGGACGGGCCGCCGATCTGCAGCCAGCGCTCCGCGCCCAGCAGGGCCACCGGGATTTTCCGTGCCTGATAGTAGGGGAACAGCCAGGTGCTCGGGGTGCCGGTCTCGCAGCGCACCCGCAGGTATGTGATCGCGAATCCGAACAGGAAGACGAAGTAGACGCCTGCTGCAATGAGGCTCATGCCTGCGTAGTGACACCATGCAAGGATCGCGCCGATCCCCACGATGGTACCCAGCACAGCCCAGCGCGGGGCGAACGGATCCCACGTCTCGGCCACCGGACGGCCACGTCCGATGAGCGCTCGGAACGCCCCGAGAATGTGCCCGCGCACCCGCCACATCAGCAGCGCCGCCATGAGCAGGTATGCGCCCGCGCCCTGCTCCTGCGCGAACGGGAATCCGGAGATGTCCGCCCCGAAGGCGACCGCGAACACGTTCGCCACCCGCTCGGCGACCGCGAACACCCACACCGAGAACGCGACCTCCATCGACACCAGGTAGCCCAGGCCGAGGATCTCGGGGCGATAATCGAAGCGCAGCGGCCGCATCGCGCTCCACGGGCGCTCGGTGAACAGCGCGCCGATATCATACGAGCGCCCGGGCGCGGGCACGGCCGGATTCAGGCTGTTGACGATGTTGATTACGTTGAACACGACCGCGATGGCGAAGCCGGTCCACATCAGCGGATCGCGGAAGAAGGGGATGCCCGCGCTCTCACCGGCGACGCCCTCGGTCATGTCCAGGGGCAGGTAGAGCAACGGGAAGGCCAACCGCTCATTCTCGACCCAGGGCCGGCGCACCAGCACGGTGATGCACAGCATGGTCGCCCACAGCAGCGTGAGGAACAGCGTCCAGTGCGCGATCGGCCCGAGCCACGCCTGCCACGGTACGGGGCCCTCGGTGGCCTCCCACAGGGTGCGGATGACCTCCTGGTCGGCCGGGTAGAGCCACTGCGGGATGTGCGGCTGCAGCAACTCCATGTTGTTCTCGCAGGTGACGAAGTAGAAGGGGACGGTCGCGCACGGCACCACCATGCGCATCACGCCGAGACTGGCCATCATCGAGCCGATGGCCACGAAGAAGTAGATCAGGACCATCTCGCGTCGCGTCAGGCTCAGCCGCCGCCCAAGCCGCGACAGCAGGGGGTGCAGCACCGCCAGCAGGAGCAGCGCCGCGACCGCGGGCACCGGGGGCGTCGCCTCGGTCAGGTTGATGGTGTGCACCAGCAGCTCGGAGTGCCGAACCCACAGCACTGCGCCGAACAGCAGCGCGGTGCCGATGACCACCGCACGCGGCGTGAGCGCCGTGCGCGGCGTCGCCGCTTCATCGTAGCCCGGCCTCGGAGCCTGCGCGGTCGCCATGGCGGGAGCGGCCCACTACTGCCGCAGCTTTGCGTATTCCTCGGCGAAGGCAAAGCCGTCGAAGCGCTCGTTATTGTCGAGGTCCTGCAGATAGCAGATCGTGCCTTCGCGTCGTGAGACCTTCGCCGCCAAGGCCACCTTGATGGCCTCCAGGTTGTCATCGAGCGGAATCGGCGGCTCGCCCGATTTGATCGCCGCGACGAAGCGCTCGATCAGCCTCTGATAGGCTGTGGCGCTGCCGACGATGCGCGAGTATACGCCGTTGGCGCCGGTGATGGCGATGAACCACGGGCTCGCGAGCGCTCCCAGGGCATAGAACACCGGGGTGCCGTCTGCGTAGTCGGCGCGGAAGACATCGGTGGGCCCGCGCCGGCCGACGTGCTCAACGGCGATCACGCCCGCGCCGAAGAAGCCCTGGAACATCTCCACGGTGTGAATGCCGTAGTTGAAGAAGTCGCCGCGGCCCTGGCACCACGCCATGCCGATCTCGCCCATCTCCTCGCGCTGCGCCGCCAGCTCCTGAACGTCGTCGGCCCAGCGGATGCTCGATCCGCCCATGATCAGCGTCTTGTGCCTGGCGGCCAGCCGCTGCACCTCGTTCAGGTCGTGCAGATTCCCCACCATCGGCTTGTCGAGCAGCACCGGCACCTGCGCCTCGATGAAGGGCAGGGCGTGGGGAATATGCAGGTCCCAGTTGGCGCTGTGGATGATGGCGGCGTCCACCATGCCGACCATCTCCTCGATGGTATCCGCAACCTGCTCGACGCCGTTCTCCTCGGCGAACTGCTGCGCGTACCCCTCCGGCCGTACGCCTCCGCTGTCGTGCACCGCGGCCACGGTGACGTCGTCCATCTCCTGGATGATCTTGATCCACGACCCCGGGTGCGAGGTGCACAGATCAACCATGCCCAGCCTGATCACGGCGAACACTCCATTCCATGACGTTCTTCATGCCGATCCCGGGGCTATTCGCCGCGGGCAGGGCGCCGCCTTCCTCACGGCTCCCCCAGCAGCCTGCGACCCGCCTCCGAGTCGTACATGCGCATCAGGGCCTGATCGGCGGCGTACCGCACAACCGTCGCAAGCGGCTCGACGACCAGATAGCTGCCCTGCGCGTCGCTGAGCGGGTAACGGCCGAGGGTCTCCCAACGCTTGCCGTCGATCATCTCCGGCGTCAACGGCTCGAGCCAGTGCAGCACCGACGCACGCATCAGGCAGCGCGCGACAGCCTCCGCATCGAAGTGCATTCCGGGGGCGTCGGGGCCGCTTGCGGGCGCTTCCGCGAAGCCCGACGGGGCGTGCGGCGGCAGGTGGCAGGCGTGACCGCGTAGCAACTCATCAGCCACCAGGTGCCCGACACATGAGACAGCAAACGCCCGCCCGCTCGCGACGTCGAGACTGCCGGGTGGCGCGATGGCCCGCACTACGAACGCCGCGTGATCCTCGCCCGGCTCGGGGTGCAGCGCCGCGCGGCCCATGCCCGGGCGCAGCGAGTGTGCATCAGGAGCCAGCGCGCCCAGCAGCATCTGCCCGCGCAGCTCGGCTTCCCATCCGAGTCGCTCACGCATCCTCTCGGCCACCAGCAGATGATGCACCAGATTCATTTGACGACTCCCGGCCGATCTCCGCACACACAACGTTCAGCGCGGCGGGTAAGGGCGCCCGCGCCCGATATCCTGTCCTCACGCGAAGCGAAGCCGCACTCAGATCATGGTGGTTCGATCGCGAACAGGCCGATCTCGCCGGGGGACATGCTCAGCGTCACGCTCGAGCGCCCCTCGGCGACGACCTCGCCGGTGCTCAGGTCGGTTACCCTGGCGGCGCCCGACAGCGTGATCACGCGCGGAGAATCGGCCCCCTCGACGGCCATCACACCCGGCCCGAACCAGGCGCCCGCGGCGGCGTCGGCGTTCGGCGTAATCTCCGCGCGCGCCGCCAGGCCCCGGATCAATCCGCTCGGCAGCATCGGCGCGGCCGAGAACACGGAGGTGCAGTCCGCGAAGCGCTTGAGTGCCAGTCCGCAGAACTGCAGGTCGGCGTCCGGGTCGATGCCCGCCAATGTGCCCAGCCACTCGACACTCTCGTCGGCGCTGAAGAAGCGCGGCGAGCCCGCCGGCAGGCCGTAGACCACGGTGCCCTGCAGGCCGGATCCCGGCAGGGCCGCTGCGGCGTCGATCCGCGTCCGCAGCGGCCCGCGCGCGGGCAGGAGGCTCAACTTGATGCCGGTCAGGTACTTCATGGTGCGCCCGGTGATCAGATTCTCGGCGACCGACCCCGCGCCGTAGACCCACACCAGCATGGCACCATCGCGTGCCACGGTCGCGCCGAGGCGGTTCCCGTCCTTCGGCGCGATGGTCATCAGATCGGCGAAGAAATACATGCGCGCGCGCGGCGCCCGACCGTCGAGCACGTCGGGCAGCGTATGCACCTCGTACGCGATGCCCGAGCGCGCCCACAGGTGGAGCTGGCGCGCCAGCAGCGCCGCGGCCAGCCCGCCCTCAGGCGAGAGATAGCGCGCGCTGATGTCGTCCACGACGAAGATCGCCGGGGTCTGCGCTTCCCCCCCGTGGTCGGCGACGATCAGCTCTGCCTCGCCAAGTTCCGCCAACGTCGCCGCATCGCCCGTCAGTCCGGCGCCCGAGATCAGGGCCGAGGCCGCGTTGCGCCGCAGGTGCGTCGGGGTCAGGCGCTCCAGCGCCAGTTTCCCGGCGTTGCGCGCCGCGTCCGCGAGCAGCGATGGGACTGGCGGCGCCGCCGCGGTCCACGGAGCACCGGTCAGAAAGTCGATGCGTTCGTCGGCGAGCACGCGCGTCATTGCCAGATGTGGCCAGCGCCACGCATCCTCCGCCGACTGTGCCAGCATGTGCCCGTAGCACGCGCCCACCAGCGTGCCCGCGCCCGACACCTCGCGCACCACGTCCGCCGCCGCCAGGAGCAGATCGACGGGCGCCTCGGCGCGGAAGTGCGCCAGGTCGATCATCGGCCGGTCGATGGCCGGATCGTAGAGCGACGGCTCCGGCCGATCGGTGGCCGGACGCGGCAGGCGCACCGCCTCGAAGCCGACGGGCGTCATCTGCGGGACTCCCGTGATGCCGCGTCGCTGGTTCAGCCAGGCATCACGGAAGGCCGTCACGTCGGGATAGTGGCGCATCAGCCATGCGCGGAAAGCACTCTCGCGCAGCGGCGTCGCCTCGTCGCCGAGCCCCAGCGAAGCTCCGACCGGGCGCCAGGTGCCCAGGTCGCCTGCCTGCAGCTCCCAGCCGATCACACGGTGGCGCCAGGGGGCGCGCTGCACGTGTTCGGCCAGGGCGCGTAAACGCGCCAGCGCTTCGGCTTGCCACGCCGGTGAGATGACGTCCGCGACCACCCGCGAGCGGCCGAAGATCTGCGGTGGGGCGATCGTGTCCCCGTCGAAATGCTGCAGGTCCTCGGGATGCGCCGCGTTCCAGCCGGCCGTGGAGGCGAGGTGGGTCTGCAGGATGATTGCCGCCCTGGGCGCTGCTTCGAGGACCGCTCCGATGCGCCGGTCGAGCGCCGAGAAATCGAGGGCACCATCCTCTCCGTCAACATCTGCCGCCCAGCAGAACGGATGACCGCCGGTCGTGGTCGCGACCGCGACCAGCTCGGCGTCCGCGGGCAGCGTCGAGGGTGCATCGCCTCGCAACTCGCGCACCACCGGCGTCAGCATGGCCCCTCTGAACGCGATTCGTGGCGGTCGCGTGGCGGTGTCGATCTGCGCATCACCCGTCGCAGGCGGCACTCCCGCGACCGCCACGCGCAGCGGCTCGGCGCCGGTCAGCATGAGACCGGTCGCACTCAAGCGCAGGCGGTAGGCACCGGGCGGCAGCCACCGGGGCACGCGCAGTCCCGGCGAAGTTGCGAGGCGCACGCCCTGGGCGTCCGCCTCGCTCAGCTCCATGCGCGCACCGGCAAGCTGCCCGCCGTCGGTGCTCTCCAGCCACGCCCTTACGCACGCGGTCGAAGGCGGATCCTCGGGCAGGAGCAGGCGCGCGCGCACGGGGATGCGCTCCGCCGGCCCCAGACTTGTCGGCGCTTGCAGGCCGACGACTTCAGCGGTCGGCATTGGTGCGGCAACCGCTGTGATCTCATCGATGTACAGCGTGTACGGCTTGCCCGCCGCCAGTGGCTCGATGATCACCGACAGGCCGATTGCGGGGAGGTCCACGCCCGGGAAGGGGTCGCGCTGCCCCTCCACCGGCGTGAACTCAGTCACCGGGAACACGATCTGTCGCCAGCCTGGCTCGCCCGCGAGGTCAACTGCGGCGCTTGTGTAACGCACGCAGTCCAGGTCGGTCAGCTCGAGGCGCAGCGTGAGCTGGTGGCCGTTGGGGTTCTTGAGCCACAGTGCGATGCGGTCGCAGGGGGCGCTCAGCGCACCTGACCACATGAGCGTGGCCCGGATCTGTCGGTCCGAAGAGGGCTTCACGTGCCAGCGCAGGCTCTGCCCGCGGACGCGCGCGCCGGCGGTGGGCTCGGCCTCCCAGGCGTCGAAGTCGAACTGCGCGCGGTCGGGCGCTCTCCCCGCCCCGAACTCGGCGGCGTCCTCGCACGCGCTGATGGTGACGCTCCGCCAGCCTTCGGGCAGATCGCCCTCAGGTTGGCAGAAGCAGACAGCGCCGGCCAGAAGGCCGGCGAGGACAAGGGGGAGCAAGATCGCGGTACGCGCGGAGAGCATCAGGGGATGAGAGTCGTCCGGTTCCATGATTGCACGTCGGCGTCGGCGTCGGTCCCGCCCTCGCGCTGGTCGGCGCCGTTGGACCAGAGATCGTAGGGCCGCTTGTCATTGCCCGGCGAGACGTACTGCAGAGGCACGCCCCAGCCATCCTCGAGTGCCTGTTCGTCCTGGAGGTAGGGCCCCCGCCAGTTTACCGGCCTGGGCTCCTGATCGGGAGCCACAAGCAACGCGCGCAGGCCCTGTTCGGTGGTGGGGAAGACCGCTCCGTTATCGATAGCGTACTTCTCCAACGCGCCCATGACCGTGTTTACGCGCGCGATGGTCACCCGACGTCTCTCGACACCCGGGTCCCCGGTGAAGCGCCAGAACAGCGCCAGAACCACGGCCACTGTGACCGCGGCCACGAGGAGCGTCTCGGACGGCGTCAGTCCCCGGCGATGACTGCGAAACATGCTGCGGTTCCCTCCACGACAGCCGGCGAACCCACGGGCGCTCACGTCCGAAGATCGCCGGCATTGTAGGCCAAGCCCCCAGTCAGGTCAAATCGGCGGCGCGCTACCGCGGGGCGGTCAGACGGTCCCAGATGGCCGTCCGTGAGGCATTGTATGCGGCCGAGCCGCTGTCCAGCGCCTCCGCGGGGTAGAGGGTCACCATCCCGACCCCTTCGTCGATACCCATGCGGACGGCCGCTTCAAAGCTCTCATCGGTGCCTTCGTAGCGCACACGCCCGGGCTCGTCGGGATCGTAGTACCCGGCGTTGACGAAGCTGCTCAGGCGCTTCCCGTGCTCTGCCGCGACGTACTGGAACATGCGCCAGGCCGGCGCGTCGGCGTGCGTGACGTACTCCGCGCACAACCAGGTCACCTCCGGAATCGCGGCGATGCGGCCGAGATCGACCGCCCACTGCGGCCCGGTCCAGTTCACGTTCTGGAAGTAGATCGCGCCCCCGTACGAAGCGTTGTCGGCGTTGGCGGCCGCGAAGGCCTCGGCCTGCACGCGGATCATGCGCGCGAGGCAGGCCGCCAGCCAGTCGCGCCAGCGATCCCACTCCACCGGTCCCGCCCGGTTGTCGGTGCGATCGGTCTCCGCGGCCCACGGTTTCGCCGGGAAGCGGGCCTCTGGATCACCGGTGAAGGCGCGGAAGTCCTCCAGGGCCGCCGGGGAGAACATGGGCACCTGGTACCAGGTGCCCAGTCGCCAGCACGGCTCGTTGAAGAACAGGTAGTCCACCGGGCCAATGAGCCGGGCACAGTCCTCCCACGCCCGCCGCGCCCGCGCCACCGCTTCCCGGCTGCCCCAGTCGTAGAACTCGGGGGCCTTCACGAACTCCCCGGTCTCGGGGTCGAAGGTCTCGCCCTGGCACTCCGGCTGCCGCCTCGTCTCCAACTTCCCCGTGCCCGGACCCGAGGCCCCGAAGTTGAGGCTCACCGCCAGTCTGATGCCGTGCCGGTGCGCGATCTCGATCTGCTTGCGCGCCTCGGCGGCGATCGCCTCGGCGTGCGCCCGAGCCCCCGCGTCGGTGTCCCAGCCCAGGTCCCACTTCCAGTCGGTCCACGCGATCGGCAACTCCATCACATCGAAGTGCGGCGCCATCTCGGCGAAGAAGCGCTCCAACTCCTCCACCGCGCGCGTGCGCACCTCCCCCCAGGCGATGATCGACGGCGCGCCCTGCGCGCAGCGTAGCGGAGGACCGGTCCGCCGCAGTCGCGGGATATCGGCCTCCATCCACGGCTGCTCGGGCTCCGAAAGCGCGGCCACCATCAGGCGCGGTTCATCGATCTGGGGCATCTGCCTGAGGTCGATCTCGAATTCAGCGCTGACCTCTTCGCGCACCGGCAGCTCAAAGTTGATGCACTGCTGCCACCAGCCGTTCCACAGCTCGACGCTCGATGCCGACTGGTCGGGCCGCAGCACGATCTCGTGGCCGGAGTGGGGGAGACGCACTTCGCGCGGCGCCCGCACGATGTTCCCCTCGCCCCCGAAGAGCGGCGCAACTTCCCGTCCGTCGCGCGTGACGATCGGAATCGGCCTGCCGGGCGTGTGTTCGTCCTTGTTGGGCCATGTTACGAACAATTCCCCCCGGTTGCCGATGAGCGAGATCCGATGCAGCCGCCAGCGTCGCGCCGGCTCGCCGATCTGCGCCAACTCGTAGTGCAGCCGCACTCGGCCCTCGCGTTCGACCGTCCAGACCTGGCGCCAGCGCCAGCGCCCCGGCCCCTCCTCAACTTCGTGCATCACACCCGACATCTCGATCCGAAATCGGTCGTCACTGATCTCCACAACAGGCGGGTCCACCCACCTGGCGTCAGGTTCGGCCAACCGCCGCCAGCCATCGGTCAGCAGCATGAGCCGCGCGGCCGGTCTGGGGTCAGAGTGCGGGTCTCCGATCACGAAGCGGTCACGCCACTTGAGCACGTCGAGATGCGTGGCGGTGAACTCGGCTTCAATCGCACCGAGGGTCACCTGCAGCGGCGGTCTGAGGTCCTGGGCCACCGGGGCACGACAGGTCGTCAGCGCGACCACTACCACCAGGCCGGGGCGCAGCGTCATCATCCGCCCTCCTCGGGTCGCTCGCCGCCACCCCCGTGGCCCGCCGGCGGCAGCGCGATCTCCGCGAGCACCGGGCGGTGGTCAGAGGGCGCCGCCTCCTCGGTCCAGCAGCGCAGCGGCGTCGCGCCTCCGCCCGCCCACACGTAATCGATGCGCAGGATCGGCCAGCGGCGCCGCCACACGAACGAATAGCCCAGGCCCCGCCCGACCACGTCGAAGCAGTCGGTCATCTGCGCCCGCAGACTCCGCCAGTAGCGCGAGGTGGGCGGCGTGTTCATGTCGCCCATGATGAGCATCGGCTCCTGCGGCGGCAGCAGGCGCCCGAGATGCTCGAACTTGTGGTCGCGCACCCGCACGCTCATCTCGACGTAGCGCGCCAGGGGCTCGATCCTCCGCGGCATCGAGCGTGCGTGCGTCGTGCGCGGGAAGTGCACGCTCACCACCCTGACCGGCCCGGCGTCGGTCTCGGCCTGCACCTCCAGCATGGCGTGGACGCGGCTGCGCTGAGTGCGAATCACCCGGTGGTCAGCGATCCGCCCGCGCACGTAGGTGCGCAGGTCGCCCGCCACCACGCTCTCATAGCCCGGCAACAGATCGGCAAAGGTTGCCCCGCCCGCCTCTTCGAGGCACACGATGTCGCAGTCCCAGGACATGATCCGGTCGCGCACGACGTCGCGTGCGCGGGTGTAGCCGTAGACGTTCCAGGTCGCCACGCGCACTGTGCTCCAGCCGGGTGGGGAGTCGGCGGCTCGATTCAGCTCCAACCCCACCGGTCCGAGCAACACTCCGATCAGCACCGCCGCGTTGACCAGGCTCAGCAGCCCGCGTCGCATCGTCACTGTGACGATGAGCGCGACCGCCGGCGGCGCCAGCCACTGCATCTGCGGAGCGTAGGTCAGCAGGGCCCCGAGCCACGAACTCTCACCGGGCACCCGCTGGAGCACCCACACACCGCCCACCAGCAGGATCGACCCGATGGTGAGCGCCGCAGGCAGGCAGCCGCTCGGCCACGCTCGTCGCTTGCGCCCATTCGCTGCGTGCTTTGCCATCGGTGGCTAGACCCGCAGCTCGCAGATGTCGTCGGCGGTCTTGCGCACCGTGCGGCTGTCCACGAACTCCCAGCCCTGCTCCAGCGACGGGCCGATGCTCACACCTTCGAGGTAGCGAATCTCCTGCGTGTACGGTCCCGCGAAGAAGTACGGCTGGATCTCGTCAAGAGCCGCGCAGGCCTCCTTCGCCCGCTCGCGGATCAGATCACACGCGGCCCCATGTGACAGGTGAATGGCCAGCTCTCGCCCCAGCGCCTGCTTCACCGCCGCGCCCACGATGTTCGGCACCAGCTCCCGTGCCTCCGCGACCGCGACGTCATCGCCCGCCACGAAGATAGTGGGCACCCCCATCGTCCCCGCCATCAGCGCCCGGCAGCCGAACTCACCAAGTTCGACCCCGTTGATCTTGTAGTACTCGATCGACTTCGACGAGTACGTATGGCACAGCACGCCATCGGTGCCTGCGCGCGCGTGCTGTCCCACGAACATGAGCGCATCAAAGCTCTCATCAAGATAGTAGGGCGCGCTGATGGGCCCGCGCGCGAGGAGTTTCGCGTCGCGATGGAACTCCTCCTCGATGATCCCGCCCGAGCCGTGGCCGTCCCAGACGATGATCTCGGCGTCGGCGTCGAAGTCCAGGATGCCGTCGATGCAGGCGTTGACCTCGCCGGTGAGCAGGCGCATCCAGCGCGGCTTGTCCTCGGGCGTGACGTCGCGTGTCTGGTCGAAGCGGCTGATCAGCGCCGGCCCCTCAAGATCGGTGATGATGTATACCTTCATGGCGCACCTCCAGTAGTGTTGTTCGGCAGCCGCCTCTCCGCCCGTCACTCACCCGCAGGCGGACAGGCGGTCAGGTCGATTACCTGGCAACGCCCGTCCCTGCGCGGGATCGTGACCATGCGGTCGCCGACGCGTCGCGTCACCGGCGCGGTATTGTCGCCGAAGTCCGTCCGGCGGACCAGCAGGCGGTCGCCCAGCCGCAGCGCCGAGACCACCGTCCCCGGCTTGCCCGGGACGTGGAAGATCATCGGCTCGCCCGCCCCGAGGAACTCGCGGTACCCGAGCATCCCGTCCATGACCTCCACCATCAGCGAGATTTCCTTCGTGGTCTCGGGCGCGGTACACCACATCATGAGGCCATCGTTGCCACGCAGGTACATGTGCCACAGAAGCTCCTTGTACGCCCACTCGGACATCTGCGGCACCGGTGGCGCGTCGGCGGGCGGGGCGGTGGTGTGCCAGTGCACCCAGGTGATCAGCGGCACCCCCTGCGGCGTGTGCCGGCCGGCGTTGGTGGCGACAAGCAGAAGGTTGTAGAACCAGCGATAGTCGTCGTTGGCCCACTCGGGGTACCAGCTCCAGGTCGCATACCACGTGTAGACCACCGGGTTGGCGAAGGTGTACCCGCTGGGGTCGAACTCGTGGTACCACGGGCGATACTTCGCAAGCTGGTCCTCGATGCACGGCGCGCCCTCAGGAAGCACCTCGTAGTAGTCGTACCAGTAGCGGATCCCCCCATGCGGGTTCACCGAGTAGTTGCCGACCAGCGCGTCGGGAAAGTACTCGCGCACGACCTCGACGCAGCACTCGCGCTGGAGCGCCGAGCGGATGGCCCGCAGCGCGTTCTGGAAGGAACCGAAGTCGTCGATATCCGGGACATGCTCGCGGCACACCGTGCAACGCCTGGAGTGCTCCCACGCGCCGTTCCACTCGATCGGCCCATCGATCTCCCAGTCAAGATACAGGAAGTCGATGGTCACACCCGCGTCGCGGTAGGCGTCGAGGAAGCTGCGGAACTGCGCCTTGATCTCGTCCTTGCGCCCCTCGAGTCGGAACGGGCAGCCCATCTTGCGTGAACCGAAGCTGTCGTCGAAGAACGGGGTACCGTCTTCGGCCAGATGCGCGGTGCTCTCGTCGCCGTTGAAGAACGAGTACATCGCCCGGCTGGCGTTCACGCCCACCTCCAGCCCCAGCTCCTGCTGCAGCCGCCCCATGCGCAGCGCCGCGGCCATCGCCTGTTCGTTGCCCGGATTGACGCGCGCGCACATCGCCAACCCGCGCGCATCGAGGGCCAGCAGGACCTCCCGCGCCTCCTCATCGTTCGCGGGCAGCCAGCCCTCGAGCCGCGAGGCACGGATGGGCAGCGCCCCATCGCGCGGGTGAGTCAGAGGCGGCACCCTGTCGATCAGGTCGCGGATAATCTCCTCAGGAGTCGGTCCTGCGGCGCGCGCTGATGTGCTCAACAGCGCCACCGCCGGGATCATGAAAGCGATGGTCAGCAGTGTCGGCTTCACGGCTATCCCTCCTCCTCGGCCAAACCGCAGAGTGGTCTGACCGGAATCTCCCATCGCAGGGATCAATACTTCCGCGCCCGGACGCTCGGACCTGCGGGCGCAGGTCGGGGCGCAGCGTCGGCGAAGACACCGATGCCCGTGCGATGGCCCGTGCAAAGGAGACGACGCACGATGCAGATCGAGGCATATCGGCCGGAGATGGCCCCTGCCCTCGCCGCAAGCTTCAATGAACTCGTGACCGGCCTGCCCTACTGCTATTCGGTGAGCGCCGAACAGATCGCCGCCGCGGCCGCCGGAGCCGGGAGCGATGAGCGCCTGCACTCAGACGCGGTGTTCGCGGTCATGCAGGGCGATGCGGCGCTGGGCATGGCCCATGTCGCCATGGAGTCGCCCGAGGAGCCGGACGCGGCGCCGCGCGGCGCAATTCGCTTCCTGTGGTACACGCGCGGCCATCGGACCGCCGGGCAGGCGCTCCTCGAGGCCGCCGAGAAGCACCTGAGGCAGCACGGGGCCCGATCAGTCATCGCCTTCCATCAGGACTACCGCTACCCGTTCTATCACATCGGCCACGCCTATCTCTCCGACCGGCTCGCGCATATCCACGCGCTTCTGGGCATGAACGGCTACCAACGCTGCGCGGGCGAGGTCTATCTGCTGTGGCCCGAGTACCGGCCACCGGCGCCCGGCGAGCCACCTTCCCCGGTCGAAGTGCAACTCGAGTGGCCCCGGGGGCGCGGGGAGCTGCCGGGGCTGATCGTGCATGCGCTGCGCGATGGAGAGCAGATCGGGGTGTGCAGGAACCTGTCGCTGGGCGAATTCACGGACGCGTCCGAGGCACAGACGCACTTCCTGACCGTGTGGTTGGGCATCGAGGAGCCGGCGCAGGGGAGAGGCCTGGGGCGCTTCCTCCTGGCGACCGCGCTGAGCGAACTGCATGACGCCGGTTACCGGCACGCGGTGATCTCGACGAGCTGGACCAACCACCGTGCCTGCCTGTTCTACAGCAATTTCGGCTACCGCGCGAACGACTGGACGTATGCGCTCGCGCGCGAATTCGACTGACAGCCGATGATGCCGGAGAACCGACGCGGCGCCCTCGAGCTCGAGGACGCCCTGGCCTTTCGGTGGCTGGCGGAGGGGGAGGGATTCGAACCCCCGGTGCCCGGAGGCACAACGGTTTTCAAGACCGTCACCTTCGACCGCTCGGTCACCCCTCCGCGCCCACAATCATACACACAACCGGCCCATCCCGGCAAGGGTTCCGCCACGTCACTCCCGTTCAAGCACGATCACATGGTCCGCGGCGGCATCGTAGCTGTCCTGGCAGGTAAACAGCAGCACCTGCGCCTCTGAGGCCAGCGACCCGATGATCTCCACCGCCTCCCGCCGGCGCTCCGGGTCGAAGTTCACCAGCGGATCGTCGAGCATGATGGGCGGGCATACCTCCGGCCACAGCAGTCGTGTCAGCGCCAGGCGCGCCGCGAGGTAGACCTGCTCGCGTGTTGCGCAGCTCAGCTCCTCGTCCGGATCCACCTCATCACCTTTCTCCGGCGAGTACACCGCTGGCGCCAGGGTGGTGCGGTCGAAGCTGATCTGTTCGTAGCGACCACGGGTCAACGCACGCAACAGTTCCGCGCAACGCGGCTCCAGCACCTCGATGGCGCTGGTGAGTGTCTCCCGATGTGCCTGCTTCAGCAGCTCGTGCGCCAGCTTCAGCGCGTCCAGGCGCTCGCGGAGGCGTTCGAGGCGCTCGGCTGCGGCCTCCCGCTGCTCCTCGAGCGAGCGCAGGCGCTCGGGATCGGCCTCCGGATGTCCGGCCACCGCGCGTGCCTCGGCGATCTCCTCCGCCAGCGCTTCCTGCTCCCGCGTGAGGTCGCGCACCCGGGCCTGCAGCTCGGCGTACTGCTCCGCGTCCATCTCCGCCAGGGCCAGCTCAGGCTTCTCCAGCTCAGCCTGTAGGCCCAGCCGGTCGGCGTTGAGGCCCGAGAACTCCTCATCCATCTCCGCAACCGTGCGATCGCCCAGCATTCCGCGCAGCGTCGCACGCTTCTGGTCCAGGTCGGCGCGCACGGAGAAGACCTCATCGGCCATGGCCGAGAACTTCTCCAGCGACTCGAATCCGAGGTCTGCCAATCGCTTGTCGATCCGCGCCTGGGCGATGTCCAGCCGCTGGCGGGCGCGATCGGCGGCCTCACGGGCCTGAGTGGCCGCAGTCCGCGCCGCAGTGAGTTCATCGCGGGCCTGCCGCAGCGCGTCCTCGCTGGCCTCCAGTCGCGCTCGCAGCGCGCCGACGTCGTCGTCCTCGCGCAGCAGCGCCTCCAGCTCGGCGGTCATCTCCCGCGCCGAGGCCTCCAGCTCCTGAGCGCGCGACTCGGCCTGCTCCCGGCGTTCAGCCAGTTCGTCGGTGTCGGGCACACGGAATGCGGCCGCGCCGTAGACGCCCGCAAGCGCGCCCAGGATCACGATCGCCCACGCCCAGGTCGCCGGAATGGTCAGCGCCAGCCCGGCGCCGACGGCGATCGCCACCGCCGCCGTGATGAGCAGGCTGCGACGCGCGCGCCCGGTGCTCTCGGCCGCGGAGAGCTCGATCCCCGCCGTGACCGCGCGCTCCCGCGCGACCGCCATCTCGGCCTCGGCTGCGGCGATGTCCCGGTCCAGCTCCTCGGCGTGGCGCACCTGAGCTGCATCGGGCAGATCCTCCTGTGCGGCCTGCAACGCCTCTTCGGCTGCGACAGCCTTGCTCTCCAGCTCTTCGGCGCGCGCGTTCTCCGCCGGCAGCGCCTCCTCCGCCTGCGCGCGGTCGGCCTCCAGCTTGCGCACTGCCTGAACCTGCTCTTCGGTAAGGTCGGGCATCCCCGCAAGCCTGGTCTCAAGCTCGGCCACTTCGCGTTCCAGCTCGCGCGCCTGCCGAATCGTCCTCTCAAGCTCGGTGCAGCGTCCACTCAGATCTTCAACGGTCCGCTCCAGCTCGCCCCGACGCTCCACGCGCTCCAGCAGATCGTTGGCCTGCTCAAGCTCCCGGGCGACCTCCATCTGCCGTTTCGTCGCCGCCTCGACGCGCAGACGAGCGTCCTCTGCCTGTGTGACGATCGGTCGCAGCCGGGCGAGTTGCGCGTCGAACTGCGCAATGCGCTCGATGGTCGCCTGCACCGGCCCGGGACGCTTCGCCGGCCGGTCGAGGCCGCGCTGCAGGTCCGACACCCGGCTTGCCAGGGCATCGATCACCTCCCGCACGCCCGCCCGCGCCCCCGGGCCCGCCAGCGTCTGCTGCAGCAGCTCGCTCACTTCGCTCCCGGCGCCGAGGGCGGCGAATTCCGCCTGCCGGACGCAGGCGGTGGTCTCGTAGATGTCGCGCGAGGACACCCCCAGCAGCTCGTGCAGCCGCTCGGCGATCAGTTCGTCATCGGTGAGCGCGCCGTCGGGCGCGCGCAGCTCCGCGCTGCGCGCCGCGAAGTCCTTCACCAGCAGGAAGTTCTCGCCGTTGACGGTGAAGCGGCACTCCAGCGCGAAGGGCTGTGTTGCACCCCAGGTGCGCATACTCAGAAAGTCCCGGCTGGTGGTGGTGACCTTGGTGCGGTCAAAGAGCAGGCGCACGATGGCCTCGCGCATGGTGGACTTGCCGGCCTCGTTGGGGCCGCGGATCACGTTGAGGCCCGGGCGGAATTCCCACGAAGCATCGGTGAAGCGCCCGAAGCGCTGCAGGTGAAGGCTTGTAAGGATCACGGGCCGCCCTCCTCGCGCTCCGACAGCATGGCAATGCCGATCTGCAGGGCCCGTTCCGCGATGCGGCGCTCGCGGTCATCGCCCGCGGCCTCGATGCGCTCGCGCGCCAGCCTCACGAATTTGCCCAGCGTCAGGCGATCGTCGAACTTCTCCAGGTCGAGGTCATCGATCGCCGGATGCGACCGATCGCGCACGCGCAGCGCGAAGAAAGCGTCGGCCAGACGCTCGTATACCGCTTCGACATCCACCAGCACCCCCGGCGGTGCCAGGCCGACGACGGTGAGGTCGAGCAGCAGCTCGGCGTCGGCGCGTTCGGCAACCCGCGCCACCAGGTCCTCGGTGCCACCGAGATCGCCGGCGTCGATGGTCAGTGACGTCGCCCGCAGCCTGCCCACCCGCACGGGCTCGACGCGGGCCGGCCCGTCGCCCAGCGTGACCAGGGCGGCCAGGCCCGGCTCGCGTTCGTCGAAGCTCACGACCTCGGGGCTGCCCGGGTTGATTGCGACGGTCCCCCCGGCGGAGTGCTCCTCCCATGAGTGCCAGTGGCCCAGCGCGAGGTAGTCGAGGCCGGTGGCGGCGACTTCCTCCGCGCTGAACATGCTGTCGTCGTCCACGTCGCCACGCTCGGGCGAGCCGTGCGCCACGCCCACGTTGATCGCGGCCTCCTCACAGGCACGCAGCGCGCCCACCGGTCGCTGGCCGCTCCGCCCACAAAGGTGCGGCCGGCCATGCAGGGCCAGGTCGAGATCGCGCAGGTACACGGTCGGCGCGTCAGGATCAGCGAGGACGTGAACCGTGTCCGGCAGGCCGGTAGTGCGCGGCCCGGACCACAGATCGCCGTCGCCGCGACAGTCGTGCGTGCCCGGCAGCAGCGCCACGTGGATCGGAGGCGAGGCGTCCGACAGGCGGCCGAGCTGCGTGAGCGCGAAGTCAAGAGTGGCGCCCGCAGGTGAACGCGTGTCGAAGAGATCGCCCGCTATGATCACGAGCTGAAGCTGACGGGCCAGCGCCTCGTCGATGACGCGCACGAAGGCCTCGCGCACCAGCGTGCGCAGCCTCGCGCCTCGCTCGCCCATGACGCCCAGTGGTGCATCGAGATGCACGTCGGCGGTGTGCAGCAGTTGGATCGCGGACATCGCGGACATCCTTCACGCGCTGACGGGTGAGCCTGCGTTCATCATTTTCGGCTCTGCGCGCGTGATTCCTCTGTCCCGGATCGCCGTGAGGGAACTTGCAGCGCCACACGGTCGTCTGCGTGACTGAGATACGATGCGACCACTAACCTGGCCGGTAACAACGCTTCTGTCGCTCTACGCACTTACCGCCGTGGCGAGCGGGTGGGCCGCTGAAGGCCTCGCGTGGCATGATAGCTTCCAGGCGGCGCAGGCCGCTTCTGCCGAGAGCGGTCGGCCGATCATGGTGGTCTTCCGGAGCGCGGGTTGCGACCCGTGCGCGGAGTTCGAGAGCGTCACCCTCGCCGCTCCTTCCGTGGTCGAGCTTGCCCGGCGCTTCGAGGTGGTTCCTGTCAACGCGCTGCTTGAACCCGAGATCGCGAATCGCTACCTGGTGTCGGCCTTCCCCACGGTCAAGTTCCTGGACGCCGACGGCACCGTGGTGTACGACAGTCAGGGTCTGCTGGGCGCCGCTGCCTTTGTCGAGGTGATGCAGCGCGCGCTGGCCGGTCACGCCGCTCTGTTGCGCGCACGGCAGGCAGCCGCCGAGGCGGCTGACCCGCCATCGCCGAAGCTGGCGGTCGCCATCGCGCGCGACTTCGCCCTCGCCCGGCAATACGCCGACGCCGCCGACTGGGCCCGCCGGGCGCTGGAGGAGATATCTGAAGACGGCGCCGACGTGCGAGCCGAGGCGTTGTTCATCCGCGGGAGATCGCTGGTCGAGATGGGCGAGCCCTATGACGCGATCGACGCGCTCACGGCGTACCTGCAGACGGCCCCGGTGGGGGATGACGTGTGGCGGGCGCGCGTGGCGCTCGGCTACGCCTGGGTGCAGTCCGGAGCGAACGAGGCCGGGGCCCAGCTTCTGCGGGCGGTGGTCGAGGCTGAAGACGCGCCGATGCCCGCGCGCGCCGAGGCCGGTCGGCTGCTGCAGTGGGCCGGAGCCGAGGCGAACTGACAGGATTCTCAGGTCGGGGCGGAGGGCGGCGGGCAGGACCTTTCCCGACCGGCCGCCACCTGTTCTGCTCCCATCAGATCGTGGGCACGGCTTCCCACGCGCCGGTCTCGTCGGAGCGACGCGCGGCGGCGTCCACCGCCTGGGCAATAGCGCCATCTTCCAGCGTCGCGGTGCGGGGCGCCCCGTCGCCTACCCCGCACAGGAAGTCGTAGACTGAATGCATGTGAAACCGCGTCCAGCCCACGGGCAGCTTGGGTGAGGGAAGCGCGCTCGGCTGGGGATAGCGCTGCACGGTCGCGATGCGCGTGAAGCCCTGCATGCCGCCGAACTCGCCCCCGGGGGCACGGGCGTCATAGGCGTCGAGGTAGTTCGGGTCCATCATGCTCCAACGCAGCGCCCCTTTCTCCCCGTAGATCTCGAACGACACTCCGTCCTGCGTCCCGGTAGCGAAGCGAGACGACTCGATGAACCCCAGCGCGCCTGATTTCATGCGTGCCTGCAGACAGGCGTAGTCGTCCACCGTGACCGGCGCCATCGTGGACGGATCGTCGGCCAGCGGGCGCTCGTGGATCCAGCGCTCGAGGGTCGCACGCACGCGATCGTAATCTCCCAGCAGATAGCGCATCAGGTCAATGATGTGCGACCCCAGGTCGGCCAGGCAGCCGCCGGACGGTCCGAGGCGCCAGCTCATGGGCCGCCTGGGATCGGCGTAGCCCGCGTGCAGGTAGGCGGCGCGGAAGTGATAGACCTGGCCCAGGAAGCCCTCGGCGATGAGCTGGCGCGCGCGCATGGTCGCCGGAGCGAAACGGCACTGAAAGGGCATGCCATGCACCAGGTGAGGACGCGCCCGCGCCGCCTCGATCATCGCCCGCGCATCGTCGAGGCTTACGGTAAGCGGCTTGTCGCAGTACACGTGCTTCCCGGCCTCCAGCGCGGCAATGACCTGGTCGCGGTGCAGATCGTTCGGCGTGGCGATGACGATGACGTCGATGTCGTCGCGCTCGAGCAGATCGTCGTAGCGCGTCGTGCCGAACTCGAAGCCACCGATCGTTTTCGCGCGCTCTGCGGTCTCCGATCGCGACGTGCACACACCTACCATGCGCGGGATCGCGGGCGGCGGATCGTAGAACAGCGGCACGTTGCGGAAGCCGTAGGCGTGGATTTTGCCGATGAAGCCGAAGCCGACGATGCCGACGCCGACCTCCGGGGCGGTGGCAGAAGCCATCTGCGGTCACCTGCAGGTGTGCGTGATGAAGAGACGCCGGGAGCTTCCCCGCACCGCGGCCCGAGGCCTTCATACAGGCCTATCGCGGCGCTATCACCGCATACTCCACGCGACTTCCGCCGCCGGAGATCACCCGCGTGACCGGGAGACTTGTGGGCGGAGCGCCGCTGCGCCGCTTGATGACCACGCAGCGCCGCGCCACACGGCGCGCATGCTCGAAAGCCTCGGGCGGGATCGGTCGGTGTACCCCGAGGCGCCGCAGCGGCTGCATGGCCTGGGAGTCCGCGACGGTCTCATGGAAGAACGGGTCGAAGTAGACCACGTCGAAGCTTTCCGTCTCCAGCGTCGGCAGGACCTGCACGCAGTCGCCCCGGCGGGCGTCGATCCGCCGCATGGCCTCCTGCACACCCACGCCCTCGATCTCGTAGCTCGCCAGGCCCTCGATGGTCAGCGCCGCGATGAGCGGATCGGCCTCATAGCCCACCACGCGCCCGGTGGGGCCCACCACCCACGACGCCACCGTGGCATCGCAGGCACGGCCGAGGGTGCAGTCGAGGACGCTGTCACCGGGCTGCAGGGCCATGGCGGTGATCATGGGGTCGCCGGCGCCCTCGCGCAGGTTCCGGATGCGCGTGCGAGCCATGCCGGGGTGATAGAAGTACTCCACGCCCTCCGCCGGGATGACCAGGCCGACGCGGATCGGAGTGACCGTCAGCGCCGCCTCGACGCCCTCGTCGCGGCACAGGCCGGCGAGGCTCCGCTCGGCTCGCGCCACGAAGGACACCCCCAGGCGCTCGGCCCACTCGCGGGCGCGCTCCACGAGGGCGGGGTCGCTGCGGCGCGAGGTCGTGACGACGTAAGGGAGATCAGGCATGAGGCTCGGTCGCGCCCGCCTCTTCGGGGCCCTGCGCGCGCTCCTCGGCTCCCAGCACGCTGGTGACGCGCGGTTCGAACAGGGCCCAGGCGCGTTCCATCAGGTGGATCAGCAGTTGGGCGGTATCGGCATCGATCGTCTCATCGAGTTCGGGATAGCGAACGGCGACGGCGTAAGCATTGAGGTTCCGAGTGAACTCGGCTTGCTTTGCGAGCTCAGAGTCAACTCGACTCACGAACGCCTCAAGAAGACGCGCGATGTCATGCACCTTTGGAAACGGAACGCGATGACAAACGCGGAAAGCCTTGATGAGCTTCTCGACACACTGCTGACAGAGGAACGCGACGTTGTCAAAGCGGTGGCAACGGCTCTGGAACACGGCACGAGCGTCCTCCAGGTCGAGTGCAGCCCGGTCCATCCAGTGCGCCGCGGTGACGGCCTCACGTGCGTTCATACACAATCCGCCCGCCGCGCGCGACCAGGTTCGCGAGCGTGCCGACAACCCTTCGCTGTTGTGCGAAGCTGTCCCTGCTGGCCACCAACACGTCGAGGGCGAACGGTCGCGGCCTGATCAAGTCGCTCAGCTCCAGCATCCGCTGCAGACGACTCTCCGGCTCCTCCTCGTACACCGCCAGCAGATCCACGTCGCTGTCCGGGCCGGCGGTACCGGTGGCGTGTGAGCCGAACAGCCACACCTGCACCACGCCCGGCTGCTCGCCGATTCGGCGCGCAATTTGGCGGATCTGCTCTTCGGTGACCTCGGACCGGCTCGCGGCGCACCTCCCGTCCTCAGGCCTCGGGACAATTGTACCCACAGGTGCGAGGCGCGTCAACGCCGACGCGGGCGGGATTGCCCCCGATCCCGCCCGCGTGAAGAGGTCGAAAAGAGCCCGCTCGTCATCGGTCGCCGTTGGCCTGCCGCTCCTCGCGCGCGGTGATGATGCCGTAGATGATGCTGTCGGTCAGCGCCTGCCAGCTCGCCTCGATGATGTTCGCGTGCACGCCCACGGTGCCCCAGGTGTCGCCGTTGTTGCTCATCTGCAACAGAACGCGCACGGCTCCGCTGGTGCCGCCCGCGGCGTCGAGCACACGCACCTTGTAGTCCACCAGGTGCATGTCGGCGATCTCGGGGTAGTGCTCGCGCAACGCTTTGCGCAGCGCAACGTCGAGTGCGTTTACCGGACCGTCGCCCATCGCCGCAGTGTGCACGGACTGGCCCGCGATGTCGAGCTGAACGGTGGCTTCGGCGAAGGGCTCCTCGTCCTCGCTGTGTTTGCCCATGATGACGCGGAAACCATGCAGCTCGAACAGACGCGGGGTCTCGCCGAAGATCCGGCGCGCCAGAAGCTCGAAACTGGCCTCGGCCGCCTCATACTCGTAGCCTGCGTGCTCACGCTCCTTGACCTGTGCCAACACCTCGCGCAGCCGCGGGTCCTTGCGGTCGAGGTCGGGGTAGACATGCCGAAGTTTGTGCAGGATGGTGCTGCCGCCCGAGTAGTCGGAGACCAGCACGCGCCGCTCGTTGCCGACGCTCTCGGGCTCCACGTGCTCGAACGAGCGCGGAGTCTTGAGCACCGCATTCACGTGCATGCCGCCTTTGTGCGCGAACGCAGCCGACCCGACGTAGGGGGCACGCTCGTTGTGCGGCACCAGGGCAACCTCGTCCATCCAGCGCGACAGCTCGGTCAACTCCGCGAGCTGGTCCTCCGGCAGCACGCTCAGGCCAGCCTTGATCTGTAGATTGGGAATAAGCGTGCACAGGTTCGCATTGCCGGTACGTTCTCCGTAGCCGTTGATGGTCCCCTGCACCTGCACCGCGCCCAACTCAACCGCGATCTGCGAGTTCGCCACCGCCATCCCCGCATCGTTGTGGCAATGGATGCCGATGGGCGTGTCCATCAGCTCGACTGCTTCGGCGACCACATCGCGCAGGAACAGCGGCATGGAGCCGCCGTTGGTGTCGCACAGGATCAGGCACTCGGCACCGCCGCGCTCGGCCGCGCGCAGCGTCTCGAGCGCGTACTCGCGGTCGGCGCGATAGCCGTCGAAGTAGTGCTCGGCGTCGAAGAACACCTGCGCACCGCTGGCCTTGAGGAAGGCGACGCTGTCTTCGATCATCGCCAGGTTCTCCTCGAGCGTGGTGCCCAGCACATCGGTTACATGCAGGTCCCAGCTCTTGCCGAAGATGGTGACGACCGGCGCCCCACTGGCGATGAGATGGGCCAATTGGCTGTCGTCCTCCGGGACGATTCCCGGGCGGCGCGTGCTGCCGAAGGCCGCGAATTTCGCGTGCTGCCAGTCGATGTCGCGGGCGCGCTCGAAGACCTCGCGGTCGCGCGGGGCGGTCTCGTTGGGCCAGCCGCCCTCGATGTAGTCGAAGCCCATCTCATCAAGGCGGCGGGCGATCCGCAGTTTGTCGTCCACGCTCAGTGAGATCTTCTCGGCCTGGCAGCCATCACGGAGCGTTGTGTCGTAGACGTAGACCTTGCGCATGGTTCTTCACCCTCTATCCGCACGGGCACATCTGGGGTCCGTCGGCAGAGCCGGTACGAAAAACGGCCCGCCTCGCTCAGAGGCGGACCCGTCAAGTCCGTGGTACCACTCTGATTGACCTCGCGTGGATGCGGCGAGGTCCGCTCTGCCGGCACGGGCAACCCCCAGGCGCCGATGCCGTCTACCCGATAACGGAGGTGACCCGGCGGAGCCTACTGGACGGGCGACACACGCCCGCGTTGGGTCCGCGGCTCAGGGGTGATCTTCGCCGCCGACAGTGCCCACCGGGCTTCCACCGTCCCCGGCTCGCTGCGAGACCGCTCCGGTCCCAGGGATGATCGGCGGCTACTCGTCCCCGTCAACGCCTGTGTTGTGTTGGGCCGAGTATATCAGAACCGCCACCGCCCTGCAAGCGCTATCAGAGCCCGGGGGAACTCTGGTTGTGGGTGAACAACCGGGCTGAGACGGAGGGGCTCGTGGCCCGCTACGATGCTTGACGGCGGGCGCCCCCGCACGCCACCGACACTCCCCGGACGCCGCCGGTGCCGGTCAGCGAACAATCACAGTCACAGGCGCCCTGCGCAGCAGCAGCGCCCGATAGACAGTGAGCACGCCGCCCACAATGAAGTAGAAGCCCACGAGAACCGACGCCACGGCGATGCCCGCCGAGGGATCGACCAGGAGCAGCACGCCCAGTGCCACAGTGAAGAGGCCAATGCCCATGACCAGCGCGCGCAGCGGCTCCCCGGTGGGGATGGCCGCGCCTGCGATGATCTCCAGCAGCCCGAACACGATGGCCCAGACTGCGACAAGCATCACCAGCATCGCCGCCGTGAGCCCCGGCCAGAGGAAGGCCACGAGCCCGATGACCACGGTGAGGATGCCTCCGGTCAGGGGCACCCCCCACACGTACCGGCGAACCCAGGCCGCCGCTATCAGGCCCAACAGCCCGGTCAGGATGGCGAACAGGCCGAACAGCATGATAAAGGCCTCGGCGCTCTTGTCCGGCCACGCGAGCAACATGATCCCGAGAATGACGCTCACGGCCCCCCGCAGCAGCATCAGGCCCCACATCGCACCGCCCATGGACATCTCTCCTTCTCAGCCATTGCACGGGAGTGCAGCTCACCACTGTCGCAGCAGAGTTCGTCATCCACAGGCTGCCTCCTCTACCGTGCTTGACGTGGCGCGAAGCGCCCTGCTATCATGACACCGGTGGCGATGGAGTTCGCCCGGGCGGGTGTCCGTGCCCGCCGCAACCATCGGACGCGAGCTGCGCCGATTGATGACTCCTGCCTGAGATCGCCGGCAGGGGTCTGTTCATGTACGCCCTCTGCCTGTGGATAGATCGGAGGCCCGCTGTGCAACGGGATCGTGCGGGGCACGAAGGTCTTGAGCAGCTACTGGCCGGGCAGCGGCGACGACACATCGTCGCCCAGTACATGACCGCACGGCGCTGGGCACGGGCGCTCGAACAGGCCGTGTTGCACGGCGTCTCTCCCAGCGGCTACGGCCCCCCGCTCACGCCACTGGCATCGGATCGCGCCCAAGGCCTGCTCGAACCCGTGACCATGATCGTCAAGCACTTTCGCGCCTTCGCGGCCGAGCAGGCGCCCGCCGAATTGGCCGCCACCGAGGCCCCGCGCTCGGAGCGACACACCGTCCTGTGGGCGCGCAACCTGCTCGAACACCTTGCCGATGCCGTCGAGGGGCTGGCGGCCGAGCTGGAGCAGGACGCCGAGGCCGACCGACTGGCGGAGCAGGCGCGCCACCTGAGCGACGAAGTAGGTCTGCTGGTCGAACAGGCACGGTGCCATTTGAAGGCGCTTGACGACAGATGAGCCTGGCGCGTGTCGTCGCACCGGCCCTTGCGCCCTGAAGGAGAGGCGTCGTTGTTCATCGAACTCGCCTTAGTCATGATCGGCGGCGCGCTGGGCGCCGTGACGCGGTACCTGACGGCCTTGGTCGCGGTCCGTCTATGGGGTGCTGAGTTCCCCTGGGGGACCCTGGCGGTCAACCTCGCCGGCAGTTTCGCCATCGGCATGGTCTACGCCCTCGGCGTTGAGGCGGGGGCCATCGGCCCGCGAGCGCGTCTGTTCCTGATGACCGGGCTGTTGGGAGGGCTCACCACCTTCTCGGCGTTCAGCATGGAGACCTCTGCGCTCTTCATGCACGGCGGCGGAGCGCTGCCCATACTCAATCTCGTCGCCAGCGT
>CAZTZN010000007.1:45231-58751 GCA_964617715.1 uncultured Armatimonadia bacterium
GGCGGGCTGATTGTGTTCGCGATGGGCCTGGTGCTCGGGCGCGCCCTGTAGCCGAAGGAGGCCCCCCATGGCGGGTCGCTACCACGTCATCGAAGTGTTCACCAGTGAGGAGGCGCGCTGGCAGGGCAAGCCGGTGGCGGAGGCCGTGATCGCCCTGCTGCACGACGCGCGCATTGCCGCCCGCTGTATCGTCTCCCGCGGCCAGGCCGGTTACTACGAAACCGGTGAGATCGTCAACGCCACGCTGGAAGTCCTCTCGTTCAACATGCCGCTGAAGATTGAGATCATCCTCCCTGAGGCGGAGCTGGACACGGTCCTGCCCGGAGTCGTTGAACGCGTCACCGATGGCATCGTGGTCGTCGAGGACATGACCGTGCACAGCCACCGCTCTGCCTACCGACCGCTGCCCCGCAACCTGCTGGTGCGCGACGTCATGGCGCAGCCGCCGGTGAGCGTGACTGAGGACACGCCGGTCGATGTCGTGGTGCGCCGTCTGCTGGCCGAGGAGTTCAACGCCATGCCGGTGGTCGATGCCGATGGCCGGCCCGTGGGCATTATCACACAGGGCGATCTGGTCCGTCGCGCGCAGATGCCGCTTCGACTCGGCCTGCTGGACGATCTCGGGCGCGCTGGGGTGGACGATTTCATGAGCCGCGCGTCCGCGATGCGTGCGCACGAGGTCATGACCGGCCCGGCAACCACGGTGAGCGCCGACTGCCGACTGTCCGCAGCCATCGAGCAGATGCAGCGGCATCAGCTCAAGCGGTTGCCGGTGGTCGATGACGACGGCCGACTGGCAGGCATGATCACGCGCCTGGATATCTTCAGAGCCGCGGTTGCGCACCCGGGGAATGGGGCACAGCCCGCGGGCACGTGCTACGTGGAGTGGGACGGCATCCCTGTGGTCAGAGATGTGATGCGACGCGAGACCGGAACTGTGGCTCCCGGCACTTCCATGGATGAGGTGTTGCGCACGCTCAGCGCCCGTCGGGTGCAGCGAATTGCAGTCGTGGACGAAGATGGCCGTCTGCTCGGGCTGGTCACTGACCGTGATATTCTGGCCGCGCTCGGGCCTGCGTCGGGCGGATTGCTCCGCTCTGCGCTGGAGCTGCTGCGCCTGAGCGGATCCCGCGCACGTACGCCTACAGTCACCCTCCGCACCACCGCGGAGGAGATCATGAAGACCGACCTGGTGACGATTGCCGAAGACGCCACCCTCGACGAGGCCATGCTGTTGATGGTTCAGCACGGCCTCAAACGGCTGCCGGTGCTGGACGCCGACGGCCGCTATCGTGGCCTCATCAGCCGCGCCGATATCCTCCGCGTCAGTTTCGCCCGTTGACCCTTCAACCCGGCTGCCGCTCGTGCACGAACGCGTCCACGTCCACCACTATCGTCGCCTCCGCTGCCGCCGCCGACGCCGGGTCGAAGCAGATCACGTCCTCGCCCACGCGCACCGTGCGGTCGTCAATACGCTCGATGGGCGGGATCTCGCCGCCGGGCGGCTGCGGATAGACGACCGCGAGGAAGCCCCACTGCGCCGCCGGTTCGCGCGTACTCACCCACAGGTTGTGCCCCTCGATGATGTCGCCCTTGAGCTGAGCCCGGTAGTCCTCGCCGGTGATCGGGTTCGTGCGCCCCTGCAGGCCCTCCCGGTCGTCAAGCTCCAGGGCTTCCGGCCGATAGACGTGCTGCAGGCGCACCGGCACATCGCCCACCGTGTAATCGATGGCGAAACGCCGGGCGTCGAAGCTGAGAGGATCGTCCGGCAGGATGTGCCACAGCCAGGTGAAGGTTGCCGGCTGCGAGCAGCGCAGGTCATCGTAGATGACGAAGTAGCGGTTGCGCACGAACAGCACGTGGCGGATGTAGCTGTCGAGGTAGGGGAGAGCGCGCTGGGTGTAGACCTCGTGCAGCGGCAGGCTCCAGCGGCTGAAGTTCCCCGGCTCGTGCGGGTAACACAGCGTCGGGTCGGCGGCGAAATACACGAAGTCATCGCCCGATGGCACTTCGCCGCGCGCAAAGCCTGCAATGTGCCCGTAGGTTGGATAGCGCATCCCCGAGGGCGGTTGCGCCTGGCCGAGGCCGTCGATGAGCACCACATTGTGGCTCATGGTGTGGTAGGCGTAGGCATCACCGTTGGCCGAGGTGCCGCCCCCGTGGTTGAGCATCTGTCCGTAGGCGTGGAGCTGCACTGAGCCGTCGGAGTTGAACGAGTGCGAGTAGCCCCCGCGCGGGCGGCACTGCAGAATCACGCCGGCGCCCTCGGCGTAGGTGCGCGGGTCGCTGGGCGGACCGCTGGCGGCCATCGCCCAGCCGCCGATGTCGAAGACCTCGACGAACTCGCTCTCCGGGACCGGGGCGGGCTCGTCGTAGTAGGCCGGGAGCGCGTACTCGATCCACGGCCGCCACGTGCCGGCAAGCTCCCCGCCGTAGCTCTGCCAGTTGTACAGGAACCGACCATCGCCGGTCAGGTAGGCGAGCTTGCGGAAAGCCGCCAGGTGGTTGCCGCGCGAGGCGTTGGCCTGGTTGCCCCAGGCGTGGTGGTTCATCCCCACCGGGATGATCCGGCGCAGCCAGCTCCCCAGTCGCGAGTAGAACGGGTTGCGTCCCAGGTTCGCATCGGGCAGCGCGGTGTCGAAGTAGAGCGACGCGTTGGTCAGCCACTTGTTCTTGGACGAGCCGTAACCGGCCCCCTCGTTCCACTGCTCGTCGAAACCGTATCCGCAGGTGACCCCGATGAGGTAGTTGAGCATCAGTTCGAACCACTCGCGGCCCACCGCCGAATGCTCGTAGAGCACCAGCCCGCACACCGCGGTGTCCATGCTCGCCTCATACTGGTGGCTGGAGATCATGCCCGAGAGTGAGCTGCCGCGGATCCGCGAAGTGGCCATTGACTCGTCGGTGCGGTACCAGCCGCGCACGTAGTAGGTTCCCGGCTCGTTGATGGTCAGCGTCTGGGACCACGAGCCGCGGTCGCTCGCGTCAGGGCAGATGATGCCGACCGCTCCCGTCCCGTCACGGCCTCCGGCCCGATCGTACCCCGGTTTGGACTCGGTGCGATAGCTGTTGAAGCGCCAATTCGCGGGCGCGTCGCCGTCGGTGGCGGCGAAGTCGGCGTTGCTGAGCAGGTTGGGGCCATCGGGCGTGCGGCTGAGCACCAGTGAGTCCCACCACACCTCACCGCCCGCGTAGTAGTTGAAGGCCTCAACGGTCAGCGCCGTACCCTGCTCGGGAGCGTGCACCTCCCACGTGAACGGTGTCCACTCGGTGGCGCGTCCCAACCGCAGGCGCTGGTCGCCGGCCACGTCAACGCGCACCCGGTCGATGCGCACCCCCACCTCGCTCGGCGTGATGGTGATGCTGTGTTCGCCTGCGGCCTCGACCACCACGGTCACCGACGCCTCGCCCCAGTCAGCTACAAACGTGCGCTGCGGCCGGTCGCCGTCGAGCGTCACGAAGAACGCGTCCTTGTCGCCAGCCGGGCCGTGAGCGGCGACCTCCACCACGTACTGCCCGCGGTCGAGCGGTAGCGTCAGGGCGATCGCGGCATCCTCGCCGGCCAGCTCGACCAGGCTTCCGCCCGACGCCCGCTCGTCACCGACCACTCGGGCCGCGCCGGAGAGGGCCAGCTCCTCGGCCTCGAAGGTTGCCGCTTTACGGTCGGTGCGGAAGGTCATACGTACCATCGGCCCACTGGAGCGCCCCGCACGCCAGGCGAAGTTGTTCATGACATGATCGATGCGCCACTCGAGCGAGTGGATCATCGTCTGGCGCTGCGTCTCGGTCATGTCCTGGTAGAGCCAGTCAAACAGCAGAGCCAGGAACTCGTTGCCCTGCGTGGCGTCCTCGGCGCCATCGCCGCCCAGGCCCTCGGGCGACGCGCGGCCGCCCGGCGGGTAGCTCGCCCAGGTCACCGCGCGCTCGACCACGCCCGCATAACGGTCATCGCCGGTGAGCTTCCAGACGAAGGCCACGGTCGCCAGATCCTCGGCGATGCGATAGAACTGACGCTGCGGCTCATCCTCCCGGTCGGTCTGCGGGAAATCGGCCCACCACGGCTGCTCGATGATGCGGTCGGCGAGGCGCCGCATGCGCTCGAAGGCGGCCTGCGAGCCCGGATCGGTCTGCGCCAGCGCACGCAGCTCGTCCATCTTCTCCGGGCGCAACAGCACCCGCGGATGGGCCATTTCCGCAAGACCGGGCTCCGCCAGCGCCGCGCGGTCCCACACGGTCGCGCCATCGGCGATGGTGAACGCGCGCGTCGCGCTCCACTTCTCGGCCTGCGTGCCCACGTCGTAGCCCACGCGCCAGTACCAGGTGCGCGCCGGGCCCAGCGCCGGCAGCGTGTTGTAGAAGTTGAATTCGCAGGTCACGTCCACCGCCGGGTTGGCGAACTGCGGGCTGTCGGCGATCTGCAGCGTGAAGCTGTGCAGCGCGTCGCCGAAGTCCTCGGGGGCGTCGGCGTTGTACGGCCAGCTCATGCGCGGCGGGTTGAGGTCCACGATCTCCCCGTCGGCGGGTCGCCAGTTGACATACCGGCACCACTCGCTGCGGGGGTTGACCGGCAACACCGATTCGGCGCCAATCACGATCGGCTCACCTCCCGCAGGTGCCAGGACGATCGAGAGCAGGACGATGGCGGCTGTTGCACGCAGGGCGATCACGGTGCTCACTCCTGTTCAGTGGACGTGACGGCCTCGACGGGTCTGAGCGCGGTGCGGATCTCATCGGCCTCCGCAGCGGACCGGGCGCACAAGATCGACACGACCGGCCGCGCCGGTGGCCGCGTGTGCACCAGCATGCGCACACAGCGCCCGCGGCCGATGGTATCATCGATGTCCGCGCGCTCGATGGTGACAGACGTGGGCCGCGGAAAGATCATGTTGGCGACGATCCAGACTGCGGCAAAGCCCAGCCATGCATCGATGTACACGGGCAGCAGGAACGAGAGCCCCAGCAGGACGACAAGCGCAATCAGGGCCTTGAGCAGCACCGGCCACTGCCGACGACCGGTCAGCGTGATCACATCATCCGCGACCTCGACCTCGCCGCGGCCCGCGAAGCCGAAGCCATCGTTGGCCAGGGCGCTCCCGAACGAGACGGACCATGCCACGGCTGTTCACCTTCACATGGCGAGTGCGCTCCCAACGCATCACTTCCGCCCGGGCTGACAGATTCCTGCGGGGATCAGGGCCGCCCGTCCCCCTGTCTTCATGTCGTCGGGCAAACGTGCGCGCGGGTTGCCTTCAACCCGGGCCGCGTGCACCGCGCCTCAGAGTTGACGCCCCGTCGGAGGGCTGTTAGTATTCCGGCCCGACCCCATCGGTGACGTGTAAGGCGGCGGCTCATGCCCGGCGATCAGACCCCGGAGATTCGGCCGGAGATCGATCCCGTCGAGGAACTGGCGCGCGCGCGCCTGGCTATCCTCGAGCAGGTCTCGCGTGTCATCGTGGGCCAGGAACGCGTGATTGAGGACCTGCTGATCGCGCTGTTCGCCCAGGGCCACTGCCTGTTCATCGGCGTTCCGGGCCTCGCCAAGACGCTCCTGGTGCACACGGTCGCACAGGCGCTGGACCTGCAGTTCGCGCGCGTGCAGTTCACGCCCGACCTGATGCCCTCGGACATCACCGGCACCGACATCCTGGACACCGACCCCGAGACCGGTCGGCGTTGCTACCGCTTCGAGCGCGGCCCGGTGTTCACCAACGTGCTGCTCTCCGACGAGATCAACCGCGCCCCGCCCAAGACGCAGAGCGCGCTCCTGCAGGCCATGCAGGAGCGGCAGGTGAGCGCGGGCGGGCGGACCTGGCCGCTGCCGGTCCCGTTCTTCGTGCTCGCCACGCAGAACCCGATCGAGCAGGAGGGCACCTACCCGCTGCCGGAGGCGCAGCTCGACCGCTTCCTGCTGAGCGTGCACGTCGGCTACCCCAGCCACGCCGACGAGAAGCGGATCGTCGAGGAGACCACGTCGGCCTACCAGCCGCAGGTTGAGGCCACCCTCAACGCCGAGCAGATCGTTGCGCTGCAGCACGCGGTACGAGCGGTCCCGGTGGCCGATCACGTGCTCGACTACGCGGTGCGACTTGCCCGCGCCAGCCGGCCCGAGGAGCCGGATGCGCCCGACTTCGTGCGGCGCTGGGTGGCGTGGGGGGCGGGGCCACGCGCGTCGCAAACGCTGGTGCTCACCGCCAAGGCGCGGGCGCTGCTCTACGGACGGCCCGCGCCCTCAATCGAGGACGTGCGCGCCATGGCGCTGCCCGCGCTGCGCCATCGGGTCATCACCAGCTTCGCGGCAGAGGCCGACGACATCACCAGCGACCAGGTGGTCGAGAGTCTGCTGGACGCGATTTCGGAGCCGTGAGGGTTGTGAACCAGGTCCTGTCGGCAGGAGGCGTCGTGGTGCGGCGTGACCGGCACGGCACGCGGGTACTGGTCCTGCACCATGCCGCCACCGACGAGTGGCGCCTGCCCAAGGGCAAGCTCAGGGCGGGGGAGAGCGCGGCGGAGGCCGCTCGGCGCGAGGTGTTCGAAGAGACCGGCCTCGCCCTGGAGGTTGGGCGTTACCTCGGCGTGACCCACTACTTCTACCTGGACCCCGCCGGCGAGGGCCGCATCAGCAAGTTCGTATTCTTCTTCGAGATGGATGCCGGAGAGGGCGCGGTGTGCCTCGAAGAGCCGACCTTCGATGATGCGGAGTGGCTCCCGCCCGCCGAGGCGACGGCACGCCTGTCCTGGGAGAACGAGGCGGAGATGGTCGAGCGCGCGACCCGCTGGCGGTGATATGAGTCCGCCCGGGCGCCGCCGGGGAAGGTCATCGTCAGGCAGCTCTGCTCCCGCGTCCGCATGAGTGGACCGACAGCGAAGCTGCCGGGGTGATGTACGCGCGAAAAGGCGCCGGGCGGGCAGCGCCCGGCGCCTCGTCATGCGCGTGCTGCGCTCAGCTCACTCGGGGACGAAGGGGAGCAGTGCAATCTCGCGGGCGCGCTTGATCGCCCCGGCGAGCTGCGCCTGATGCTTGCGGCAGGTTCCGGTCTGACGCGCCTTGCGAATCTGCCAGTCGTCGTCCAGATAGCGCTTGAGCAGCGGAACGTTCTTGTAGTCGATGATGTTCTCGCGCGGCGCCGCGCAGAAGCGGCAGACCTTCTTGCGCCGCCCTCCGCGCCCGCCACCACCCCGGCGGCCGCCGCGATAGTCTCTGTCCTGTCGAGCCACGATCGGGTCCTCCTGAGTGTGCACTGCATGTCGGTCAGTGAGCACGCATGATACCGCAGGCGCCCCGCGCCGTCAAGCCTCTCGCCGGCGCGGGCCCAGCTCGCCCACTCGCTCAAGGCAGATGGCCGCGGCGACGACCGCGGCCGTCTCAGTGCGCAGAATGCGCGGGCCCATGGTCACCAACGCGATCTCCGCATCGAGGGCCGACGCCTCCTCATCGAGATCGAAGCCGCTCTCCGGGCCGATGAACAGCGCCAGGTCGCTGAGCGGGCCCCCCGCAGCCAGGGAGGCGACATGATCCCCCAGCGATGGTGCGTCGCTGCCCGCCAACCCCGCTGAAGGCATGACGCCGGACACGCCCATCAATCTGAAGCGCTCCAGCGCCTCCGTCCAGGTTACCGGTGGTTCGACGGTAGGGAGGGTCGTGCGCCCGCACTGCTTCGCGGCCTCCTCAACGACACGCCGCCACCGTGAAAGCTTGCGCTCCGGCGCGTTGCCTGCGAGGCGTACCACTGACCGCGCCGACAGAACCGGGACGAAGCCGCCTACGCCCAACTCGGTGCACATGCGCAGGGCCGTCTCGTAGCGGGCGGCGCGGGGCAGGCCGTGGAAGAGCCAGAGATTCATGGTCGGCTCGACCTCCGCACGACGCGGAGGGCCGAGACATACCTCGATGGCTCCCGGCGCCACAGAGGTGATGACCGCATCACGCTCGGCACCGTGCTCATCAACCACCGTGAAGCGATCACCCTCACCCATGCGCAGGACGGTGTGCAGGTGATGAGCGTCACGGCCGTGGATGATCGCGCGGTCACCGCGGATGGCGTCGTTGACGAGGAACACGCGGGTCATCGGCCATCGCTCCCACCCGCGGCGACGCAGACGAACCCGACCCACTCGGCCTCAATACGCGGCACGATTCCCGCAAAGCCGACCTCGCGCAGCCTCGCCAACACCTTGGCTTCGCGGCTGAGGGGGATGCCCGCGCAGATGTAGGCGCCGTTGGGACGCAGCGCCGCGAGCGCAGACGCGGCCTCGTGGACGATGATCGGGGGGCTGATGTTCGCAACCACGATGTCCCACCCGGCGCCCACGTCCGCGAGGCTCTCGCCGACCCGGACGCTCACGCGATCTTCCACCGAGTTGGCGGCCACGTTCTCCAGGGCCACCTCGACCGCCGTCGGGTCGGAGTCGATGGCCAACACCGCGCGCGCTCCCAGCTTCGCGGCCACGATGGCCAGGACGCCCGAGCCGCAGCCGAAGTCGATCACGCGCGCACCGCGGCGGAGCCGATCCTGCAATTCCCGCACACAACCCGCGGTCGTGGGGTGCAGACCCGTGCCGAAGGCCAGCCCCGGGTCGATCTCGACCACGACGTCATCGGCGCGGGCATCCAGCACGGGGCTCGGCCAGGGCTCCCACGTGGGCTTGATGACGATGCGACCGATACGCACCGGCCGGTGCTGCGAGCGGAAGACCTCGATCCAATCCTTCTCGGGGACCGCGAGAACCTCGATGGCAGGCGGCTTGGGCAGCAGGTCGTCGGGGATGAGAGCAAGGTGCTCGCGCACCGTCTTCTCGGCCTCGGCGCCACTCGGCGGCACCGTGTACGGGCCCAGCCAGGCGGTAATACGCACGGTCTCGGCCTCGTCGGTCGCAACGCCGTTGGGCGAGAGGGGCAGGAGCGCAACGGTGACCGCATCGACGGCTGCGGGCGGACAGTGGACTGTCACGCACAGCCAGGTCCGATCGCCGTTGACGCCCGGCATGTCAGGCCTCCCCGCTGAAGACCTTGCGGATGCGCTGGAAGAGCCCCTCATGCTCGGGCGGATTGAGCTGCTCACCACGGCTCAGGGCGAACTCCATCAGCAGTCGCCGCTGCTCCTCGTCGAGGTCCCGCGGAGTGACCACGCGCAGGCCGATGATCTGCCGCCCTCGTCGCCCGCCGTGCAGGGGGGGCAGACCGTACCCCGGCAGCTCAACGGTATCGCCGCTTTGCGTGCCGGGCGGGATGGTAATCTCCGCCTTACCGTCGATCGTGGGAACGGTCACGCGATCACCCAGCGCGGCCTGGGCAAAGGAGATCTCCAGCGGCATGTGCAGATCGCGGTCGCGACGGGTGAACAGCGGATGCGGCTCGACGCGCACGCGGATGATGAGATCGCCGGGGATACCTCCGCCGGCGGGCACGTCGCCGTGCCCGGCCATGCGAATGCGCTGACCATCCTGGATGCCCGGCGGAATCGACACCAGCACGGTCTGCCGCGCGCTTACCACGCCCGCACCCCGGCAGTCTTGGCATGGGGTGTCGATACGGGTGCCGCGCCCGCCGCAGTCCGGGCACGTAGTCGTAGTCGCCATCACGCCCAACAGCGTCGCATGCTGTTGCGTGATCACGCCGCGGCCGTGGCACCGGCCGCAGGTGATCGGCGACGAACCCGGCGCGGCGCCGCTGCCGCCACAGGTCTCACACTCGGCCTGCCGGGACACCTCGACCTCGGCCTCGAAGCCTTCGACGACTGCCTGCAGGTCGATGGTTACCTCGTAGTGCAGGTCGGAGCCGCGGGCCTGGGCCTGGAAGCCGAACGGGCCGCCCATCCCGCCGCCGAAGACGTGGTTGAACAGGTCGAAGAGGTCAACCGGGGCCCCGAATCCCGGCCCGGCGGCCTCTTCGCCGTACATGTCGTAGCGCCGCCGCTTCTCCGGGTCTGACAGGACCGCGTAGGCCGTGCCGATCTCCTTGAAGCGCTCCTCGGCGCCCTCTTCCTTACACACGTCGGGGTGGTACCGGCGGGCCAGGCGACGGTACGCCTGCTTGATCTCCTCTTGCGTGCAGTCGCGGCCGACGCCGAGCACCTGATAGTAGTCGCGGGGCACGAGCGTGGGGCCTCCCCTGCGCGCAGGCACGCGCTACAACTCGAACTCGGGCGCAGTCTCGTCCTCGAGTTCATCCTCGAAGTCGGACTCGTCCTCGTCCTCGTCTTCGTCTTCGTCCTCGTCGTCGAAATCTTCGCCGACCTCATCATCGGTGGCGATACCGAAAAGGTCCCCCCCCAGCAGGTCCTCCTCGGTCAGACGTGGCTCCTCGCGCCTGGCGCCGGGCATGATCTCGGGCTCATCGCCCGCCTCACCCGGAGCCTTGACGATCACCTTGCCTGCCTGAATCTCGGCGAGGGCGACGGTGAGGAGATTAGGCGAATTCAGCTTCACCAGCGGCACAGCTCCGTCCCGGAGCTGCCGCGCACGCTTGGCCGCGGCGACCACCAGCGCATAGCGACCGCCGACACGGTCGGACAGTTCCTCGATCGAGAACTTCTCCACTTGTACAGGCCTCCTGTGGAGTTTCGTCACAGCGGCTCGGACGGGCCGCCAACCATCAGCGTGAACGTACACCAACACAGCCCGCTCCGGATGCACACAACGAACGGGAGCGGGCGGGATCAGGGCATTGCTCCATCACAGCGATAGTATACGTCCGCGCACGCGCGCTGTCAACTCCGGGCGTGGCCCCTGTGGCCCCCCCGTGCCACGGGATGCGATTGAGAACGAGAGTTGCCGACCGAAGCTGCGCTTCAACCGGCGCGAGGGTGCCTGCGGTCCGGCGGAGTATCTCTGAGTCCCGCCGAGGGCGGGCGCGCCGGACTGCCACCGACGATCGTCGGGCATGCCCGACTGCGTGCGCACCGGACGCCGAACGCCGAACGCGCGCCGCTTGACAATCGCCCGGTCAGTCGGTAGGCTGACCACCACACCGCCGGCACGCGTGCTCATGGTCGCAGCGGACACGAACGATCGCCATGACAGTCATCGAAGCCATCGACCTGACCAAGCGCTTCGGCGGACCCTCTGCGCCCGCTGTGTTGGATGCCGTCAACCTCAGCATCCGGGCGGGCGAGGTGTTTGGCTACCTGGGCCCCAATGGGGCAGGAAAGACCACCACGATCCGCATCCTTCTGGGGCTGCTTAATCCCACCAGGGGACAGGTGCGTGTGTTCGGGGAGGTGCCGGGTGAGCGCGACGCCCTGCGCGCCCGCATGGGTGTGCTGTTGGAGAACAGCGGGCTCGATGACCGCATGACAGCCTTCCAGAGCCTCGACTACCATGCGCACCTCTACGGCGTGAGCAATCGCACTCGGCGGATCGAGAGGCTCCTGGACTTCGTCGGACTGGCGGACAAGCGCGACGTCAAGGTGGGGACGTTCTCAACGGGGATGAAGCGTAAGCTTGGCCTCGCGCGCGCCATCGTGCACGATCCGGAACTACTGTTCCTGGACGAGCCCTCTGCAGGCCTTGACCCCGAGGCCCAGCGCATGGTGCGCGAGCTGCTCCAGGAGCTTGCACGCACGCGCAACATCACGGTCTTCATCAACTCCCACCACCTGGATGAAGTGCAACGGCTGTGCGGCCGCATCGCCATCCTCCACCGCGGTCGCATCCGCGCCTGCGACACCGTGGACGCGTTGCGTCGGGGGGCGGGCGCCGATCGCATTGAGGTGCGCTTCTCGGACCCCGCCCAGGCGGCCTGCGGGGCCCGACTCCTGCGCGCTTCGGGCCGACTGTCTGAGGTGACCGTCGAAGAGGACCGCCTGACCACGTTCGTCGATGGCATGACGGCGCCCGAGATCGTCGCCGCGCTGGTGGGGGAGGGCCTCGGAATCGAGGAGGTCCTCCGGCCCGTGAAGTCGCTGGAGGATGTCTACTTCGAGATCATGCAGGAGGAGGCGGCGGCGTGAGCGCGTTCGACCACGTCATGACCATCGCCGCCAAGGAGCTGCGCGAGATCGTCACCAACCGCGGCCTGCTGTTCTCCGGCGTCTTCTTCGCGGGCTGGTTCGCGATCATGACCGGGCTGGGCATCAGCGGCGATGACATCTCGCGCGCGGAGGAGATGGACAACTCGCTGTTCTACATGGCGGCGCTGATCGGCCTGTTCGTGGGCTACATCTACTCCGGCCAGACCTACCTGCGCGAGAAACAGACCGGCGTGGTGGAGACGCTGCTGTGCGCCCCGGTGTCGCTGCGCAGCCTGTGGATCGGCAAGGCGCTCGGCGTGGCGGCTCCGGCATGGTTCATGTCACTGCTGGCGGCGGGCAGCATCGTGGCGATCGCCAGTCATCGTACAGGAGAGACACTCCTCCCCGGCCCGACGGTGATCGTGCACCTGCTGATCGTGGTGCCGGCGTTCATTGTGGCGGCCGTGGCGCTGATGGGCTTCTCCCAGCTCATGCTGGGCATGCGCGAGAACATGATAGTCAACATGCTCACGATCATGATCCTGTTCGGCGCACTGGCGACCACACGCTACGTCGTGCAGGAGGCGCAGCTCGTCACCTGGCCGGCAGTGCTGGGATTGCTGGGCGCATCGGTGGCCCTGCTGGTGATCACCTCGCTGCTCGGGCGCTTCCTCAGCCGCGAGCGCATCGTGCGCACGATCTCGTGACCGACGCGTAGTGAACGACTCGGCGACCTGCCACGTCTGAGTGCACGAATCCCCGAGACGACCCCGGATTCACTTGGTCGGGCCTTTGTGTTATCATCAACCCGTGGCGGGCGCCGTCCGTGGGAGGCGGCCGCGTCCGTGTGAGTGTTTGCGCCCGACAGGCGCGAGGTGAGTGATGCCGGTGGCTTCCGAGATAGACAGGCTGGCCGATGAGATCGCGGCGCGTCGTCCCTTCCTCGACCGCATCCGAGAGGAGGTGGGCCGAGTCATCGTGGGCCAGCAGGGCATGATCCACCGGCTGCTGGTGGCGCTGCTGGCCGACGGGCACGTGCTGGTGGAGGGCGTGCCGGGGCTGGCCAAGACCCTCACGGTACACACACTCGCCCGCACTCTGGACACCGGCTTCCAGCGCCTGCAGTTTACCCCCGACCTGTTGCCCGCCGACATCATCGGTACCATGGTCTACGATGAGCGCGACCGCACCTTCTACGCCAAGAAGGGCCCGATCTTCTCGAATCTGATCCTGGCCGACGAGATCAACCGCGCACCCGCCAAGGTCCAGAGCGCGCTGCTCGAGGCCATGCAGGAGCGCCAGGTCACCATCGGCGATGAGACCTTCAGACTCGACGATCCGTTCATGGTCATGGCGACGCAGAATCCCATCGAGCAGGAGGGCACCTACCCGCTCCCCGAGGCGCAGATCGACCGCTTCATGCTCAAGCTCAAGGTCGATTACCCCGACGGCGGCGATGAGCTGCAGATCCTGCAACGCTGGACCACCGGCGATGTACCGACCGCGAGCCCGGTCGCCTCGGTGGCCGAGCTTGAGGCGGCGCGCAAGCTCGTGGTGCGCCTGTACATCGAC
>CAZTZN010000008.1:0-57913 GCA_964617715.1 uncultured Armatimonadia bacterium
GCAGCTCGATCAGAGTGAAGCCCACCCGTCGCATCATCGTCATCTCCCTCCGTTGACTGAACGAACGCACACATGCTCCACTTCTACTACCTTCGCTGAGAGTCCTTCAATGCAGAACCGTATCTTTTCTTCATTGCACGAACACGGAACCGCATCTCAGCGGTCCGGCAAACGGGGTGACCACACACCGGCCATGAGGCGGACGAAGGAGGCCGGCGCCGTCACCGGGAATAGCCCGCGCGATGTGCGCCCATCCCTGACCCGCCTGGAGGCCGCGGCCATAGATATTGCAGACGTCGTGCAGCGCCTGGACATCGGCGCAAGCCGAAACGCCCTGGAGGCAGACTGGGAGCAATCGCAGGCCCATGCGCCCGGTGGTCCTCCGCCCTTCCTCGACGCCGACTACCTCGCCCACGCCTCCGAGGTGGCCTGCGTGCCCGAGGAGTTCCGGCCCAACTTGCTGCGCGCCGCGAAGCGCATCGCGGCCGATGAGGCTGCGTGCGCGCTCATCTGGCACGCGCACTGGTGGATGTTCGAGAGCGACGACTTCCGCTTCGAACGCGTGCGCTCGTGGCCGCGGCTGGTGCACTCCCTCGGCGAGGAGGGCGGCCTGTTCTACCTGCTGGCGCTGCTCTCGGGCGTAGACAGCATGCGCGCCATCCACCGCGAGCACGACATCCCCGACGAGATCATCCGCGACACTATGTCGCAGATCGCGCTCTATCTGAACATGACCGTCGAGCAACAGGGCTTCCCGGAGGTCATCCCGCACCTGGCCGGCTGGCTGATGAACCACCTGCGCGGGGTCATCTACAAGTTCGCGCGCCTGCAATTCCAGTTCGGCGACTCGCGCTACCGCATCCGTGTGTTCCGCAACGACGCCACCGGCCAGGTGGTGGCGTTATCCGAGGAGGGCGTGCGCTTCCGCCCGGACGGGCAGCTTCTACGCGATGGCGACGACCCGACCGGCGCCTGGACGGCGCATCTGAGCGTCGAAGGTGACGTGGTCGAGGGCAATCCGATCGTGCCCACCGGGCACGCGTTGCGCCGGCACGTCGAGCTGCCCGCGGATCGGTGGCGACAGGTGCTGGCGCCCGGTGACCCGGTGCTGCACATCCACATTCCCGGTGGCGAGCCGATGCATTACGACAATTGCGGGCGCAGCTTCGAGATGGCGCTCGAGTTCTTCCCCGCGCACTTCCCGGACTACCGCTTCAACGCCTTCATGTGTGGCTCGTGGATCCTCAATACCGCCATCCAGCAGTTCATGCCCGCCCATTCAAATCTGGTACGGTTCCAGCGCGAGGTCTACCTCTTCCCCATCGGCCTGAGCGACTCCAGCCTGCCTCAGGCAATCTTCGACGAGATGCCTGCGGACCTGACACGCGCGCCGCGCGACACCTCCATGCGACGCGGCTACGTCGAGGCGATGCTCACGGGCGGCCTGGTGACCGGCGGAGGGGGCTGCTTCCTGCTGCCGGAGGATGTGAACTGGGGGGCGCAGGTGTACCTGAGCCAGGAGATGCCGTGGTAGTCTGAGTTCGGTACGCAACGCACGGGCGGGCGAGAGCGCGCGAGCGTCCTGCGCCCTGACACCGAAGCGCAGGCACCCCGCCTCCTTGGGTCTCGCAGGCTGTGCAGCGCAGGAGACACGCGGCAATTGAGGAGAGGGCATCCGGCTCGCCATGGAAGGTGAGTGAGTGACGATGGCCGAGAAGATCACGCTGGGCGTGTTCGCCTCCGGCGGCGGCACCAACTTCCAGTCGATCATCGACCACTGCCAATCGGGCGCCATCGACGCCCGCGTGGCGTTGCTCATCAGCAACCGCAAGAACGCGGGGGCGCTCGACCGCGCGCGGCGGCACGGCATCGCCACTGAAGTGGTGCCCGTGGGCAAGGACCTCTCGGAGGAGTTCTTCGCCGCCGACCGGCGCCACGTCGCGCTGCTGCGCGACCACGGCGTGGAGCTGGTGTGCCTGGCCGGCTACATGCGTCGCATCGGTCCCGGTGTGCTCGAGACGTTCGAGCGAGCGGTCCTCAACATCCACCCGGCGCTTCTGCCCTCATTCCCGGGTGCGCATGGTCAGCGCGACGCCGCGGCCTACGGTGTACGCGTGTCGGGCGCGACGGTCCACTTCGCCGACGAGGAGTTCGATCGCGGGCCGATCATCATCCAGGCCGCGGTGCCGGTGCTGCCCGACGACGACGAGGACACCCTGGCAGCGCGCATCCTGGCGCAGGAGCATCGCATCTACCCGCAGGCCATCCAGTGGTTCGCTGAGGGGCGGTTGCAGTTCGACGGCCGACGCGTGTTCCTGGACCCACCCTCGCGCGGCAGCTTCGCCGACCAGGGCGCGGGCGTGATCATCAGCCCGCCGCTGGAGTGAGACAGTCGCCGGTCGCCGGTCACAAGTCGCAAGCTGGCGACGTGTGACAGCGTGCAGCCGTTGGCTTTGCTTGTGACGGGCGACTTGTGACTGACGACTCGCCGTTACGGAGGCCACGACCATGACCGACGTGCACTGCCATGTGCGCTGGCAGGGGATGGACATCGACGACTGCGTCGCACACTTCACCGCTATCGGCATCGACCGCGTCTGGACGCTGGCCTGGGAATGCTGGTGGCGACGGGTGCGCGGGGAGTACGAGCTGCCGACCAGCGATGTCGAGGCGGCGTTCGAGCGCCACCCGGAGATGTTCGTGCCCTTCTGCTGCATCGATCCACGCGAGGCCGACTTCGATGCGCGTTTCGACTACTACGTCGAGCGCGGCTTCCGCGGGTTCGGCGAGATGAAGCTGCGCCTGCGGGTGGACAATGATGACTGCAAGCGCGTCTACGCGCGCTGCGCCGAGGTGGGCTGGCCGGTGCTGTTCCACATGGACCGCTGTCTGCAGCCGGGTGGCCAGTGGTACATGACCGATGTTGAGCGGCTGGAGCCCGTGCTGAACGAGTTCCCGGACACCATCTTCGTCGGCCACGGGCCGGGTTGGTGGGCCGAGATCTCCGGCGACGCCGATGAGGTGCGCGAGCCCTACCCGACCGGCCCGGTGGTTGAGGGTGGACGCCTGCCGCGCATGCTGCGCGAATATGACAACCTCTACGCCGACCTGTCCGCCGGATCGGGCCACAACGCCATCACTCGCGACCCCGAGTGGGGCCGGCAGTTCGTCATCGACTTCAGCGACAAGCTGATGTACGGCACCGACTCCTACGACACTATGCACCTGGACACGCTGCGCGCGATGGAGCTTCCGGCGCAGGTCTTCGACGCTATCATGGGGGGGAATGCGCGCAGGCTGGTGCCGTGAAGCGGTCGTGGTGGTTCCGAACGACCGGCCGGCCTGAAGCCGGCTTCAGTCGCTGCCCTCCCCCGCACCGCTCCAACGACCGGGAGCGCGCCTGCGGTTCATGGGAGTGCCGGCCTCCGCTCCGCCCTGTGCCGTTGCCGTCAGCCGCCTGCCGGAGGCCGGCCGCCGGCAAGAGGCGGCTTCCCGCTCACACCCACCGCCCGCCGCCGCCGCGGAAGTTCCACTGGGTGGCGACCAGAACCGCCGCCAGCGTGGCTCCGCAGGCCCACAGCGCGGTGGCGGCGCCCCAGCCGGCGGTGTCGGCGAGGTAGCCGGTGAGCGCGACCGTACCCGCCGAGCCGAGAGCGCCGAAGAAGTCGATGAACCCGCCGGCGCTGGCCGCGGCCTTGCGCGTGGCCACGTCCATGGCCATCGTATGCACGATCATCATGTCGGAGGCGTAGGTGCAGGCGCCCACGGCCATGAGGTAGACTATCAGCAGCCAGGTGACCTGCACCGGCACCAGCGGGAAGATGGCGCTCAAGGCGGCCAGTACCACGAGCATGGGCACCACGATCGGCGCCCGCCGTCCGCCGAGGCTGACGTCGCTCGCCCAGCCCGCCGCGAAGTTGCCCAGGATTCCCCCCAGCCACATGACCGCGCTGATCGCCGCCGCGCGACCGATGCTGGCGCCCTGCTCGGTGATGTAGGTGACCGCCCAGATGCCGAAGCCGTAGCGGGTGATGGTCAGGCCGAAGAAGGCGATGGCGAGCGCCCAGATGCGCGGGTTGCGTACGGTCATCGACGCGACGTAGCCCCAGCCGTTGAACGAGTCGCCACCTTCGGTGGCCTCACCTCCGGATTGCTCCTCGACGCAGGGCAACCCGACATCCTCAGGCGCGGCGCGCAGGCGCAGGAAGGTATGCACCGCGGAGACCGCCAGCACCGCCGCGGGCACGATGAACGCCCAGCGCCAGCCGTAGCTTCCCGCCAACCAACCGGCCAGCAGCATCACCAGCAGAGACCCGGTCGGGTAGTCGGCCCCGCGGATGGCGGAGACGCGCCCGCGGTGCGAGGGCGGGAACCAGTTGGCGATCACCTTGGTGGTCGCCGGGAACCCGGTGGCCTGGAACAGGCCGTTGAGGCCCCAGATGACCATCATCGGGACGATGGGGCGCGAGAACGCAAAGGCGACATTCAGCGCCGCCGAGGCGAGCATGCCTCCCAGCAGCAGCCAGCGCGGGCCGTGGCGGTCGCTCAGCGCCCCGAAGAGGAGCTGGCCGATGGCGTATCCGATGAACAGCGCTCCGGTGATCTGCCCGAGGTCCGCGCGGCTCAGGCCCAGGTCACTCTGCATCGCGGGCAACGCCGCAGCGATGTTCTGGCGGCAGAAGTAGTAGGTCGCGTAGGTGGCGAACACCACGCCGACCGTGCGCCACTGCCAGCGCCGCAGCTCGCGGGTCATGTCGGGAGTCGCGCAACCGATCTCGCTCAGCACGTACATGCGCCTCCGGCAGGTCTCGTCGTGTTCATGGCGAAGCGTCATGGCCGTGAGTCCGGAGGCTTGTACCATACGCTCCGGACGCGGTCAAGCGCGACGCGCCGAAGGACAGTTACCCGGGAGGATATCATGAGCGTCAGGATCGTCGTCGTCGGCTACGGCAGCGCATTCGGGATGGGCCACCACCACGCGGAGTCGATCCGCAACACCGAAGGACTGGAGCTGGTTGGCGTCTGCGAGCCCGACGCCGAGCGCCGGGCGCTCGCAGCCGAGACCGAGGGCGTGCCTACCTACGACAGCATGGATGCGGTCGTGGCCGATGACGGCGTGGACATGGTGGCGCTGATTGTGCCGCATGATGTGCACGCCCCCCTCGCCATCCAGGCCATGGAGGCGGGCAAGCACGTCATCACCGAGAAGCCCATGTGCGTGACTACGGCGGAGGCCGATGCGATGATCGCCGCCGCGAAGGCGAACGACGTGGTCCTGACCGTCTACCACAACCGGCGCTGGGACAGCGACTTCGTGACCGTCAAGCGGCTCATCGACGAAGGCGCCATCGGCGAGGTGTTCATGGTCGAGTGCGCCATCTCCGGACCGCGCCCCCTGAGCGGTTGGCGGCGGCAGGAGAAGCACGGTGGCGGGCAGATTCGCGACTGGGGCGCACACGTGCTCGACCAAATGTGCCTGATCGCCGGCGGTCCCGCCACGAGCGTCTTCGCCGACTTCGAGTACCGCGTGTGGACCGATATCATGGATGTGCCGACACACACTCAGCTCATGATCGAGTTCGAGTCAGGCATGTGGGCGGAAGCGACCTTCAGCAACATCTCGTGGGTGCCCAAGCCGCGCTGGCGGGTGCTGGGCGAGAAGGGCGGGTTGCTCAAGGAGTCCGGCGGCGGCGGCACAGTCAGCCTCTACCACCAGGTCGCGGGTCAACCGTCGGTGACCGAGGTGCAGTGCGTCGAGACCAACCTGGCCGAACTCTACCAGAACGTCGCCGACCACATCAACGAGGGCGTCGAGCTCATCGTCAAGCCGGAGGAGGCGCGTCGCTACGTAGCGATCTACGAAGCCGCCTACGTGTCGGCCGAGACCGGTCAGGCCGTGGCGCCGGGGTAGCGCTACTCCAGCCACAGCAGCCGGGTGGTTGACTCGGGCAGCGCGACCTCGAGGTGGTCGGCGTTGGCCGCCAGCACCTCGCCGGTCCACGCATCGGTGACCGTCATCGGCCGGGGCAGCGCCACCGGCACCGTGCGGTCGCCGTCCCAGCCGCTGTGCAGCATCAGCATCCGATTGTCCGCGTCCAGCACCACGTCCTCGTCGCAGTACAGGTGCACGCCCGCGTAGCGCGCCACCCCGCGCAGCAGCTCGCCGGTCATGCGTGGCACCGCACAGTAGACCGAGCGCCACTCGCCCAGATCGCGCGCGGCGAAGGCGGGCTGGCCGTCCGGGTACGTGCCCAGCACGGTCGCCTCCGGGTCGTCGATGGCGAACACCGGGCCGAACTCCGGTGGGTGCAGCTTCACCGACAGGTCGTACCCGAAGGCCACGATCTTCACGCTTGTCCCGGGCTCTATCCCCGCGAGCACCGGGTGGTCTGATGCCACCGTCGCGTATTCCATCCACTCGCGCTCCGCGCGCTTGACCACCTTCATGCCGACCAGGTCGGAGATGCCCTCGACCGTCAGCCCGTCCTCGCGGCTCACATAGCCGGGCGCGTAGAAGAACAGCAGGGTGCGCCCGTTGGACTTGAGCGCCTCGATGGCCGCGCGATCCTCGGCGCGCAGGAAGAAGGCGTTGAGGAAGACGTAGAGCCGGTAGCCGTCGCGCACCTGCGGGTCGGCCAGATCGTCGAGGCAGTAGATGTCGTAGGGCGCGCCCAATTTGCCCATGCTCTCCCAGAGCGTATACGGGATGAGGTTGTGGTAGATCGGCGCGGTGCGGTAGACGTCGTGGTAGTACATCGTGCGTCCGGTGGTGAACACCGCGATCTGAGCGGCGGACTCGCGCTCGCGCTCGATGGCCCGCATGTGCGCCGCGCGCGCCTGCTCAACGGCCCCCAGGATACCGGAATCGGTGAACCAGCCGACACTGTCGCGCCCCTCGCCGCGGCTCCAGTCGCTGAACCAGTAGCCCTGTCCGTCGATCATCATCCCGGCCATGTCGCGACGCATGACCGCTCGGGTCTCGCGCTCGGAGCGCATGCGCCCGTAGGTTTTCTGCGCGGCGATGAAGGTGCGGTGGTCGATCTCGCCCATGAACAACTTCCCGTGGATGCGCAGCGAGTCGGCGGAGTGCGACGTGTAGTACGACGTGCCCGGGCGCCGGCTGGAGTAGGGCGTGGGCTCGGCGAAGAAGTCCCAGTTCGGATCCTGCAGGCGCTCGTACAGGTCGAAGTTGTTGTTCTGCAGCCACGCGCCCGGGGTATTGTAGCCACGCAGGTGCGCGACGTCGTAGCCGTAGTAGGTTCCCGCAAGCACCTCGCGCCCGGCCTCCTGCTTGACAATGCGCATCAGCTCCGCATTGAAGCGACCGACCACGCCCGACATCCACTCCGCATAGTCGAAGGTCATCGCGCTGCCCAGCGGATCGCGGAACACCCCGCCATCCACACCCTCGGCCGCCAGCTCGCTCACCACCGGCGTCGCGGTCTCGAAGGTCAGTTCCGGATCGTGCCACGCCGCGCGCAGATCCGCGACTGAACCCGCGTACTTCGAGCGCAGCCACTCGCGGAAATCGGTGAGCGCCTGCGGATTGTAGTCGCCGAAGGTGAGCTGTGAGCGGTCCTCCTGGAACAGGTTGCTCTCGGTCCCGCCCATGACCGAGTCCGGAGAGCCGCACACGTAGGGCAGCCAGCCGATCACATGATCGGCATACGGACCCTCATGGACCCAGCGCACCAACCGGCGCAGGAAGTCGTGCACGCCCTCGGTGTACTTCGCCGATGAGAAGCAGATCGGCCCGAGCGCGCCCTGGGCGGTCACCAGGCGCTCGTCGGGGTTGCGCTCCAGCCACTCGCCCTCGGGTCGCAGGTCCGGGTTCACGATGAACAGCGCGTTCGGGTCGCTGCGCAGCGCCATCTCGAAGCGCTGGGTCAGGTGCGCGCACACCCGCTCGAAATGCCCGGGCACATCATCGTAGGACAGCGGCATGGTCTTGACGTGGTAAACCCGCACACCGGCGGCTGAGTAGTCGTGGTAGCGGCCAAACGACGGCATGGTCATCGCCCAGGCGGTGGGCGGGACCGGGCGCGCGCCGAGGAGCCAGCGCCCGCGCCCTCCGGAGAAGTCGAGCGCCGCGCCGGGCACTCCCACGCGATGCGCCGCGCCCGGCCGCTCGATGCTCAATGACGCGATGCTGTCGAGCGGCTCCCCGGTGGCATCCACGACCACCAGGGACGAGCCGTCGCTACCGCGTGCGCGCAGGTGCACGTGCGTCGCCCCCTGCGGCGCCCACGCCGGCAGATGAATCTCGCCGATCAGCGTGTACTCCTCGCCAGCCTGCCACTGCGAGGTCGATGGATCGGCCGCGACCGCGCAGCCGGCGATGAACATGTCGGTCCACGGGACCTCCAGCGGCGTGTCCCCCACCTCGATCGCGAACGCGAAGTCTTCCGTGAGCGCCGCGCGTGGGCTTACCGTCACCTCGACGCGCACCGTGTCTCCGGGCTGCGCGGTCTCGGGCGTCACGGTCGCGGCGCGCAGTTCGACCTGCTCGACATTCCTGCCCCGCGGCATCGCTTCGAGGATCGGCTGCTCGGGGCCCGTCACCGCGAGCGTCGTCAGCTCCAGGCCCTCGGGCGCCTCCGCGTCGAGGATCACCCGCACGCGGTCGGTCTCCACTTCATCGAAGGTCACGCGCAACTCCGCCGCGTCGGCGGGGGCATCGGCCACTTTCGCGACCGGCTCCCAGCGATCGGCGAGCCACGCGAGCACCGTCAGCGCCGCCACGTGCCCCGGCTCGGTCTGTCGGACGACCACGCCATCGACTCGGCGCGGCAGTCTCCAACGCACGTCCAGCCACTGCGGCAGGTCGCCGGTGAGCGGCATCCAGGTGCTGGCCTCGCGTCCGTCAATCAGGTTGTCGGGATAATGCGTCTCCAGGTCCGCGAAGGACGAAGCCAGCACCCACGCGCCCTCGTCCGCGAGCGCCAGGTTGCCCTCGACCGGCGGCAGGCCGGTCTGCTGGGGGCGCTCGAAGGCCTCGGGCGGCGCCGCGGCGAGGGTCGCCTGATAGCGCGCACGGATCTGCTCAGCCCTCAGCGGCTCCGGCCAGATGGTGAACTCATCAATGGCCGTCTTCTCATCGCCCAGGTAGGCCCAGCCCGGGTAGGCGGTGCCGATGGCCAACTCCCAGCGGCCCTCAGCCGGGAGGGCAATCGCGGCCGCCTCGCCCGCAGCCTCGCCGTCAACAAACAGACGGTAGCGCGCGACATCCCAGGTGACCGCGAGGTGATGCCACTGCCCCTCTTCCCACGCGGGCGCGGGGACGCGGATGAGGGTGCTCTGATCGGTGACGAGCGTGTTCTGCACCAGCAGTGCGACTTCGTCACTGTCCCAGAGCTTGTACAGGATCAGGCGCACGTAGCCGCGCTCGAGGTCCGCGAGCGCAAGGCGCGCGAAGAAGACGAAGTGCCGCGCCTGCGCGGGCGTCCAGTCCTGCGGTCGCACCCACATGCTCAGTGTGCCCTGCGGCGGGAAGAAGCCCTCGTTCAGGTAGTACGACAGGCGGTTCATGCCGCCGAGCACACGCGCCTGCCCCGTCAGTCCGGGGACATACGGTCCGTTCAGCGACGCGAAGCCGGTGATCTGCCTGGGCGCGCCGAGGTTCAGTGTCGCCTCATCGCTCCCGTCGAAGGGCACGGCGAGCAGTGGCTCCTGCGCGCGGCAGAGGGTCGGGATGAGTGCGAGCGCGAGGGCAATCGCGACGCGGATCATGGGCGGCCTCCTGTCGGCGGGGTTGACGGGGACTTCGCCGGACGGAGGTTCGCGACCTGCGGCGCCCGGCGGCTGCCGCCCCCACCAACGCTCCGTCGCTCGCTCCGCGGGAGTCGTTGCCGTCGGTGGGGGCCCCCCTTCGCGCTGGACGCCATGCGTCGGCGCGAAGGGGGCGAGGGAGCTCAGCTACCGAGCAGTCGCCTGACCGGCCCGTCGTTCTGCCCGGCCATCACGACCCCTCCGGGCGCACCAGGCGGCGCAGGCCCAGCCACGCCAGCGCGAGGGCCCCGCCCCAGATCGGCAGGAAGACGATCACCCACGCGGCCACTGAGCCGAGACCGCGCAGCACGTGCCAGAAGCTGTGTCCCGCCGCGATGAAGGACGCGATGACGCCGACCGGCTGGGGCTCGCCCGCGTCCTGGCGCAGGGTCGCCGAAACGGTCGCGAGCGTGGTGCGCGCGTCGATCTCCCAGCTCTGATCCTGCGCCTGCGTGGTCTCCGCCTCGACCGCACCCAGGTTCTCCTCAGCGGCCACGCGCTGCTCGTCGTCGGCCATCTCGCGCACCATGTCCTCGAGCCGTTGCTCACGCTCGCGGGCGGCGGCGATCTGCCGTCGCGCCGCGACGTAGCCGGGCGTGAGGTCCTCGCCAGTGATCTCGCGATGCGCCACGAACCCGAGCGCCCCGAGCGCGTTGATGACGTTGCCGACCTCGGGCGTGGGGACCTTCATGGTCAGGCTGGCGAAGCCGCCCTCACCGTCAAGCCGCGAGCTGAGGATGAAGCCGCCGTACTCGTGGACCGCCGCCTCAGCCTGCAGCACCGCCTGGTAGAGGTTGTCCACGATCACTTCGACGGAGGCCACGTAGGCTATCTTGAGGCGCTCGGCAATGCCGTAGCTGTGTTCCGGCGGCGCGAATCCGGTGGCCTGCAGGTCCGCCGGCGCATTGCGGCGATCGAACCACTTCACGTGCCCATCGACGAAGGCGTAGTTCGCGCCACCGTTGTGCGGGAAGACGGGCTGCCCGGTGCGATCGACCTCGTAGAGCAGCACCGTCCCCTCGTGGTTCTCGATGTCCGCCAGGTCGCGCCCGGCCACCAGCGGGTTGATGGCGTAGTCCGGGACGTCGTCCGGCATCTGCGCCGGACAGTGGAAGATCTCCTCGTTCTGCACATACGGGAGGATATCGTCGTGCCAGGTCACGGCGCCGGGCAGGCGGTCGTCGTGGTCCTGGGCGAACATCTGGATGCCGAGGGCAAGCTGCTTCATGTTGCTCATGCACGCAGGCTGGCGCGCCTTTTCACGGCTCCGTGCGAAGGTCGGGAACAGAATGGCGGCGAGCACCGCCGCCATTCCGAAGGCGACCATGACTTCGATCAGGCGCTGGCCGCCGCTTACCCGTCGCTTCGCGCGGCGCTCCTGCGCCTCCGACTCCCGCGCCACGCGCACCATCACCGCGTCGGTCATGTCCTCGGCGTCATCGTCGCCGAGGTAGGCGCCGCGAAAGGCCTGCTCGTCGGCGCGCACCTGCTCCAGCCAGTCCCGGCAGCGCGCGCATTCGCGCAGGTGCAACCGGACCAGCATGCGCTCGATCAGCCCGCACTCACCGTCGGCATACGCCGACACGCGCTCCATCCACTTCTCGCACGGCTGCGGGGCGGTCATGAGCGCTCACCTGCCTCTCCGGCCTCGGCCATCAGCTCGCGCAGGCGCTGTCGCGCCCGGCAGCAGCGCACGCGCACGTTGTTCACGGTCAGATTCATCTCGCGCGCGATCTCGGCGTAGGACATCTCGCCGATGTAGCGCGCCGCCAGCATCTCACGGTCCTTGAGCGGAAGCATCCGCAGCAACTCGAGGGTCGGACCGCTCTCTGTCTGGGGCGGGTTGATACCGGGCAGAGGAGCGTCGTCGAGCGGGACTGTGTCGGTGTGCCGCTCGCGCAGGAAGGCGCGGCACTTGTTGCGCACGATGCCCACCAGCCAGCCGGCGAATTTCTCGGGCTCGCGCAGCGTATCCAGCGCGCGCCAGGCATCGACCAGCGCGTCCTGGGCGATGTCGCGCGCCGCCTCGCGGTCGCCGATGAGATGATGGGCCGTCGCCACCGCGGTGCGCTGGTGCCGCTGCACGAGCAGCGCGTAGGCGTCCGCGTTGCCTGCAAGCACCTGTCTCACCACCTGGGCGTCAGTCATCTGCCCTCACTGCGACTGTGTGCAGTCGCCCTGTGACCGAGGGTGTGTGTGGTCACCCGTAAAGTGTGGCGGCGCGGCGCGATCATTACACGATTTCACACACCGGCCTGCGAAAACCTGCGGGGCAAGGCAACGGGCCCGGCCGATATGGCCGGGCCCGCGCGGTGTGTCGGTGCGGTTACGCGCTACTTGCCGCTGTCGGCAGCCGCAGCCTGCGCCGGCGTGCCGGATGGGTTTCTGAGCAACGTGGCGTCGTCGGGGGGGACCACGCTGACGGTGCCGTCGGCGGCGACCACGACATCGAACGGTCGCCACCAGTTCGGTGGCTGAACGGGGTAGCCCTGACCGTTATCGGTCGTGAAGGTATGCGGCCCGAAAATGCGTACCACGGAGTTCGCCGCCAGCCCGCCGGTCACCACACGTACGGTGACGCGGTACACGCTGTCCTCGTCGAGATCATAGCTGTTGATCGCGACATGGAAGCGGCCGGGCACGAGTGTGTGATTGGTGAAGTTCTCGGGGCCGAAACCCTCGGTATCATCGACATCCAGGCGCCCGGCATTGATGGTCATGTTCCAGTAGGCCGAGTGCTCCTCATCGGGTGCGGGCGACCACACGTGCAGGTCGGGGTCGCTGGTCGGCGTGTCCCAACTCAGGGTCACGCGGAAGTAAAAGTCGGAGCCCGCCGGCGGCGTCCAGTCCACACTGATCGGGTCGCTGATCACCGTGCAGGCCGCGTTCGACACCAGCACGCGGAAGACGTTCGTCCCGGGGTGCAGGAACGCGAGGTAGTCGAAGCTGCGCGCCCCCGCGACGACCGCCTCGGGCTGCATGTCGGTGAGGCCGGTCAGGGCCGGGTTGCCGTCCTGGAAGACGACCACGGTGTCGGCGTCGGTATTGGTCACCGTCCCGGTGATGTGGACCGTCCCGCCCGCGTCATCGACCGTCCCCGCAGCGGCCGTGATGACCGAACACTCCGAGGGGTTGATCTCGGTCCGCTCGTCCATCACGACGTCCTCAGTCTGGTTCTCGCCGGTGACGTTGATGATCCTGTACTCGGTGGCGTACCCGGCTGCCGCCACGGTCATGGCGTAGGTGCCCGCCGGCAGGCCGGAGACACAGAAACGACCGTTCTCGTCGGTCGCAATGCGTTCGGATGCCTCGGTGCCCTCCTGCAGGCCGATGTAGACCTGCGCACCGGCGATGGGCACGTCCTCGCTGTTCGTCACGGTCCCGCAGAGCTGCCCTGCGAGTATTTCGCCGTTGGGTGAGGGCAGCGTAGGCCCGAAGCCGCCACTGCAGCCCGCCAGTATCACCAGGCCCGCAAGGACGGCAATCGCGGCGACTTTCATTGGTGTGCCTGTCGGTTGGTCCATCATGCTCCCTCCTTGGATGGGCTTGGTGTGCTACCAGGTACCGCTGATGGCCACCCCCGCCCCGATCGACTGGTCGGGCGTGGCGATGGAAGAGGTCGCAGGTGTCGGGCCCGCAGCGTTGGTGGCGAACACGTCAACCACCCAGTTGCCTGATCCGCCGATCATGTGGCTGATTCCCGCGGACCACACGACATCCTCAGTGACCTCGTTGGTGACGTCATCGATGCTGTTGGTGCCCGACAACGGATAGGCCGCGTCGGCCACCGCATCGGTCCGCGCGCTCAGAGGCGTACGCACGCCCGCGCCGATCATGAACACCTCGCCCCAGCCCTCGATGGTGCCGCCCCCGGTAACCGACAGCGGATCGTCGAACCAGATGTACTTCGGCTCGACAACAACCCGGCTGTCGCCCATGAGCCTGAACTCGATGGGCACCGACACCACGGGGACAGGTCCACTGCCCAGCGCGGCGGACGTGGTGCTCAGGTTAGTCCCACGCGAGCTGCCCAGCGGCAGGTCCGCGCCGGCGCGGATCGCTACTGCCGGGCCATCATCGTGGACCAGCCACTTGAGGTCAATCACGACCGCCTCGTAGTCCGACTGGCGCATGGCGCCGCCAATAGGGTCCTCGCCGGTCGTCTCCCAGTCGAAGTAGCCGAACATCCCGTCCGCGCGCTCGCCGTTGGCTCCGCGGAAGAACACCCCCCAGGTCTGGTTGCTCTCCTGGAAGAAGCGGCCTTCGGCCCGGTATGCATCACCGCCCTGCCACGGCATGGCCGACGGCAGGTTCGGCGTTCCCATCTGCGCCCAGCCCGCTACGGCATTCAAGGCCAGTACCGCGATCACCACCATCACTACCAAGGTGCGTTGCATGCTTCCTGCCTCCCTCGGGGCGCGTCTGCCCACCTCCGCTGCGTTCGCGCGGCACTTCCGTGCCGTGGTACGAGTGTGGCCCGACTGGGTGCTCATCATCGTGATCGGCGCGCCGCCTCTCGTGCCGGCGCGCAACCACACCACGTCTGACGGTAGATCCCCCATCGTCGACTGAGTTCCACGCTCCGGCGGAAACCATCGCGCTGCTTGAAATCTTCCGCCATGAACGTCATTCGATGGCTCCGGCAAAGCCCCTGCCCTATCACATGAATCCGCTCTGCCGACTTGTGTGGACTGATGGTCAGCGTGGTCGCGAGCACGTCGCTTCCGTTCTCGTCTGCCCACTGTGCGACGCGCTCAAGCCGCAGGCGAAAACACACATCACAACGCGCGCCCCCCTCGGGTTCGTCCATGAGCCCCCGGCACGCCTCAGCCCACGCGCGCGGCTTATACTCCAACTCGACCAGCGGGACCCCCGACAGCCGGGCTACCCGCCGCATCCCCTCCAGGCGCCGGTCATGCTCCTCGGCCGGATCGATGTTCGGGTTGTACCAGACCGCAGTCACCTCGTACCGCTTGGCCAATCGCTCGATGACCGCACTCGCGCACGGTCCGCAGCACACGTGCAACGCCAGGCGCGGACGATCGGCCGCCGCGTCGCTCACGCGGGGGTCACCCGCCCATCGTGATCGATGCTCGCGACTCGCTCGATGCCATCGTAGGCGACGGCGCGCAGCCAGGCGGTGCGTTGCTCGCCCGGCTCCATGACGAGTTGTGTTCCGGCCTCGATGGCGTTACTGAGGATCGCCGGATAGCTGCTGAACGGCTCGAGCGCGAGCGTGTAGTGCCGGCCGAAGCTCGGGCCACCCCAGGAGCCGCCCAGCGGCATCCACAACCAGATGTGCCGGAAGGTCGCCAGGTCGAAGGAGATGCCGAAGCCCACCCGGCTCTGCTGGCTCGTGACCGCCCACCAGCCGTCCTCGAGGTCGGTGAGGTAGAGCATGTCATTGATACGCGAGTCCGGGCCCTCGACCACGCTCACATCCACCGGTGAGCCGTCGCGGCCGATGCCCACCGGCCACTCGAAACGCTGGTCCGGATTGAAGCGGCACTGCTCGACCACGTTGGCGTCCACCACCACGGTGCGGGCGGCGCAGTCGATCCGGCAGTCCTGCTCGATGAAGCGCTGGCCCAGGGCGGGGTGATGGCCCCACATCAGGTCCATCGGTTCCTGGCCCTCATTGGTGAGCGTCTCGTCGATCTCCAGCACACCTGAGCCGGTGCGCAGCGTGAAGGTCTTCTCAAGCAGGAAGGGCGTGCGGTTGGTGCGCACCCACGTCCTGGCCGACACGACCTCGGGGTCATCCTGCACGATCCGGCAGCGCCACGGCACGCCCCAGACCTCGCCGTGCAGCCCCATCACAACTCCCTTGTAGGTGCATACCCGCCCGCCGTTGGGCAGGCACTCCTGCCAGCCGCCCTCGTAGAAGTCGCCGAAGGGGCCCACGCCCGGGGCGATCATGTCGAGCGCCTTTTCGGGGTTGCGCACCCCGCGCGGGGTGCGCCACATGAAGTCGGTGTCCGACGGCTCGTGGAGGAATTCGTAGATATCGGTGCCCTTGTCGAGGAGGATGGTGACACGAACCAGCTCGTTCTCCATCACCAGCAGCCGCATGCCCCGGTAGGTGAACTCATCGCTGATGCGGCAGCCCCAGTTGCGCTCGTGAGTGTAGTGCGAAAACTGCATCGTTGGCCTCACCTCGTCGCCCATGAAGCAGAGCACCTTGTAGATAATGCGCGAGATCGCAGGCGCGGTCAAGAGCGAACACATGATAGCTGGAGAGGCCCGCCGGCTTGATCCGGCGAAGTTTACAGTGGTCAACATACTGCTGTCGGGGAGTGACGCCTCGTGCGCTGCGCCTGTGTTCTCCTGGTGGTGACAGCCATGGCCGCGACCGCTGGGCCCATCGTCATCGACACCGAGTTTGTTCGCCTGCAAATCGGGGAGGACGCGCGCCTGGTGTCACTCACCGCTCCCGGCTCGGAGGAGGAACTGGGTCGGCCGGGCGAAGCCGTGGCCTTCGCGAAGATCGGTGAGAGTACCGTCGCCGCGACTGCGGCCATCGCCGACGGGGCCTCCGCCACACTTGTCTTCGGAGACACCGGGGTGAGCGCGCGGCTGTCCTGGGGCGACGAGGGCGGGCTGGCGGTCATCAACCTCGACGCGGTCACCGGTGACCCCGAGCGTGTGGACTTCCTGTCACTGCCCATCGTGCGGGGCGCCAGCGCACTGGCCTACCACCATGCCATGCGCACGCCCGAGGGCGGCGCGGTCGCCATGATCCCCGCCCGACAGGAGTGCTGGATCCATGGCGGCTCGGGGCGGCTCATCGCCAGCGTCGCCCGCGAGGTCTCACTCGGGCCGGTGCGCATGGCGCTGATGGCCGGCTCCGCGGATGACATAGCCGACCGCATGCAGCAGGCCGAGGAGTTGTTCGGGATTCCGTTGGGCATCCGGGCCAAGCGCTCGGACGCGGCGCGCGGCAGCTATCTGATGATCAGCGGGGTCTCGGCCGACAACGCCGACCAGGTGATCGACTGGGCGCAGGCCGGCGGCTTCGGCTCGATCCTGCTGCTCCACGGCACCTGGGGGCACTTCGGCCATCACTACGCGGTGCCGGAGAGCCTGTGGCCGGGCGGCGCCACACAACTGCACGAGGTGGTCGAGCGCGCGCACCAGGCCGGGCTGCTGGTGGGAGCGCACATGTTCTCGTCCAAGGTGCCCAAGCGCAACGCGTGGATCGACGAGGGCGTCGTGGACAAATTCTGGGAGGACACTTCGCTGACTCTCGCGGAGCCCCTGAGCGCCGACGCCGACCGACTGGTGACCACCGAGCCGCCTGCGCGGTGGCCGGTGACTACCGGGACCCGCGACATCCGCATCAATGGCGAGCTGATGACCTACACGGAGCTGTCGCTGGAGGAGCCGTTCGGTTTCACCGGGCTGGCCCGCGGCGCCTACGGCACATCGCCGGCGGCGCACCAGGCCGGCGCCCAGGTGGCGCACGTGCTCACCGACGAATCGCGCGGCATTTTCATCATCAACCAGAACACCGACCTGCTCGGCCTGCACACAGCCGACATCGCCCGGACGTATAACGCCGCCGACTTCGACTGGATCTACTTCGACGGCGCGGAGGACGTGCACAACCCGCGCTGGTTTACCACCTCCAACGCCCAAATGGCGGTCATCGAGAAGCTCGAGCGCGAGCCGGCGATCGTGCAGATGGCGGCGGGCGGCCCGTTCTCGTGGCACCTGGCCACGCGCACCGGCCAGCGCGATTACTTCTGGGTGTCGATGAGTTACAAGGACGAGATCGACGACGCCGTCGCGCGCTCGTGGCCGCGCGCGCAGAACGCGATGGCGGTCGCCGACCTGGGCTGGTTCCCACTGCGCCCGCCCGCCGAGCACGTGCGCGGGACGCAGATCGACGACGTCGAGTACCTGTGCGCCCGAGCGCTGGCAACCGATTCCGCCTACTCGATCCTCACCAGTGTGCGGCGCATGGCGGAGGTGCCCACCCTCGACGCCATGCTCTACATCATGAGCCGCTACGAGCACCACAAGTTCGCCGGGACCTTCGACGAAGACGTCAAGCAGCGCCTGCGCACCCCGCGCCAGGACTTCATGCTCATCGAGCGCCCCGACGCTGAGCCGCGCATCGTGCCCGCGCGGGAGATGCCCTACGTGGGCGGAACGAGTCACCTGGTGCGCGCCATGGTTGCGCAGCCCATCGACGGCGTCACCACCATCGCTCTCGACCCCGTGGGCCTGCCCGCGAGCCTCGAGTTCTCGCTCGACCCGCGCAGGCTCGAGTTCACCGACTACAAAGGTGACCCCTGCGAGGTCGAGGTGCTGCCCGGCGCGCGCGTCCGCGTTCCGGTCACCACGCGCGTGCTCATGCACTGCACCGGCATCTCCACCGGCGAGATCCGCATGGCCCTGCGCCGCGCACGCGATGAGGCCATCAAGCCCGAGATGGTCTTCATTGACGCCGGACAGCCCGCCCGTATCGAGGGCAACTTCACCACCACAGCGGTGGCCAACCTCGACTTCGACTGTGCGATCGCGGGCGCCCTGGTGCCCTCGGGCCGTTTCAACCCGCAGACCGGCGCCGATACCTGGGCCGAGTATGAGGTCGATCTGCCCGAGGCCGGCCGCTGGTACCTGTGGATTCGCGCGCGCTACGTGGACACCAACTCAAACAGTTTCTTCCTCTGGGACCCTGAACATCCGGACAAACCGATCCGGCTGGGCAATCGCATCGGCACCTACCACGAATGGCTATGGGAGGGGCCGGTGGCGCTGGAACTCCCCGCCGGGCGCAACGTCCTGCGTATCAGCGGCCGCGAGAGCCGACCGTTGGAGAGCCCGGTGCTGGATGTGATCGGGCTGGTGCGCGAGTACGGGCACTACGTCCCGACCGATGGCGACGCGCGCCGGGCGTTGCTCGCGCGGTAGCCGGTCGGGAACATCGGAGGTAGCAGGTCGGTCTAACCGCCAGAGCGCGCCACTCACACACAACGCAGATGGGATGACGCGGATGCGAAGCAAGGCTGTCATACTGATCATCGCCCTCAGTGGCGGCCTGATCCTCGCCGCCGGATGCGGCGGAGGCGGCGGCAACGCCGGCTCGAACAGCTATCTGCCGCTCACGCTCGGCAACACCTGGAGCTACACGATGACGCTTGCGCCGGGTCTGGTCCCCGCCCAGATCGCGGGGGGCACCGAGTTCCCCTACAGCGAGACTGTGGTCGGCATCGCCGACCTCCAGGGCACGCAGTATGCCGCCGTGCTGTCGCGGCGTGAGGCCGTTGATCCCTATCCCGAGCGCTCCTGGCAGCAGTTCCGGCGCGAGGACGCCGAAGCCATCTACGCGCGTGTGGGTGACCCGGGCTACGATCTGCCCATCTTGATGCTCCCGCCCACCGTAGGCGAGACGTGGAGCGATCCGACCTTCGCGGGGGTGACCTACACTACCGTATCCACCACCGAACGCGTCACCGTCCCCGCCGGGACCTTCACCTGCGTGCGCGTCGAGCAGGAGTACGATACCGTGGTGGAGGGAAGCGAGGACACGGTGCACGTCACGGTGCGCAGTTGGTATGCGCGCGGGGTCGGCCTGGTACGCGACGAGACCCTCGAAGACGACACGGTGACCTCGACGCTCGTACTGGAGAATTACGAAGTGGAGTAAAGCACGCGATAATGTGGTAGAATAGCAATAGGAGTTGCCGATAGCGCCGGAAATTGACGTCTGACAACATATTGTCCGCGCCGGCGCAAACCGGTCGCATCCTGCTTTTCCTGGGCGCCATCATCACTGAGCGCAGTCCCATATAGATGCACCCGGAGGTGGGATCATGCCGAAAGCGCGTTGGACGCAGCTCGGACCGCCGGTGTCGCCACGTGTAGTGTTCGTGCGTGGCATCGGCGATGTGCGGGTCACCCAGCAGGACATCGACACGTACGGTCCGATGCCCGGCGACCCCGAGGTGATATGCGAGCACGTGGCCGACGACCCCGAAGCAGGCTACCGCATCGTTGGCCTCGCACCGTCCGTGCCAACGGTGGCGGACCAGCCCAGGAGCGAGCCCGTTCTGGCGTCGAAGCGCCCGGCTCGGCCTCAGCGCCCGCGCAAGCGCAGTTGGCTGGACGTTCTGCTGCGTCGCTAGGCGACGACAGGCACTGACTTGCGCACCGGGATCGGCGGCCGCCCGCCGCCGGGGGGGGGAGACTACCTCGTACGGCTGCCCCTCACCCGCCCCCTGAAGGATTCCGCGCCGTCGCGCCGAAGCTCTGCCCATGCCGCAGGAGACGCCGCCGGCCCGAGCCGACTGGCTGCCGGACCACGGCGCACGCAGTCCACGGAGGTACCGGGCAATGGCTGAGGAGAAGATCGGTTGCGCGATATTCGGGGCCGGATGGGTGGCCGATGAGCACATCAACGCCTACCTGGCCGACCCGCGTGCCGAGGTCGTGGCCATCGGCAGCCGGCGCGAGGCCAGCGCACGGGCCGCAGCCGAGAGAGCGGGCTTGAGCGACGTTGCCATCTACACCGACCTCGACGAGCTGCTCGCCGATGAGCGCGTGGATGCGCTGTCCATCACCGGTCCCAACCACGTGCACGTCGAGCACGGCGTGAAGGCCTGCGCGGCGGGTAAGCACTTCATCATCGAGAAACCCATCGCCATCGACCTGCCGGGCCTGCACGCGCTGCGTGATGCGGTCGCTGAGTCGGGTGTGCGTACCGTGGTCAGCTTCTGCCTGCGCTGGAATCCCTCGCTGATCAACACCGCACAGTTGGTGCGCGCCGGGGCGATCGGCGCGGTGTTCTATGCCGAGGCCGACTATTGGCACGGGGTGAGCGACTGGTACAGCGGCTGGGAGTGGGCGCGCACTAAGGCCAGCGGCGGCTCCAGCTTCCTGTTCGGCGGCTGTCACGCGGTGGACGCCATCCGCTGGCTTGCCGGGTCGGACATCGTGCAGGTCTCCGGCGCCTGTGCCGGCGGCTGGGACGATCGCTACGAGTACCCGGCGACCGTGGTCGGCACGGTCAAGTTCGCCTCCGGGGCCATCGGCAAGCTGTCATCGTCGGTGGACTGTGTCCTGCCCTATCAGTTCAACATTGACCTGATGGGCGATCAGGGCTCGATCCGCGACAATCGCGTCTACTCGAAGGTGCTCTTCCCCGAGCAGTCGAGCTGGGCAGAGATCCCGGCGGTGCTGCCCGACTCCGGCGACGTATCACACCATCCCTTCCGCGGCGAGATCTCGCATTTCCTCGACTGTGTTTTGAGCGGCGAGGACTCCTACGTGGACGTCGCCGACGCGGTCAACACTCACGAGGTGTGCCTGGCGATGGACCTCTCCGCCGAGCGGGGCGGGGCGGTCATCGACCTGCCACTGGAGGGCTGATGCCCGTGGACGTGCAGCATGGCGCGGATCTCGCCGCCCGACTGACGCGACTGCGGCAGGTTCTGCCTGACGTGAGGGGGGTCGCACTGGCGACGCGCAGCGGGCTGCTGCTGGCGACGGACGTGGACGAGGGCGCCGACGCCAACGCGCTGGCGGCGTTGGGCGCGGATCTACTGGCATCCGCCGAGGCGACGGCGCGCGGCCTGGCCGCCGGCGAGCCGCGAGAGGCTACCGTGCGCGGCCCTGCGGCCCACGTGATCGTGCTCGCCGCCGGCGAGAGCGCGGCGCTGGTGGCCATCACCGACGCGCTGACACCTGCGGCCAGCGTGCTCCCGGATCTGCGCGCGACCGCGCGCGAACTGGCGGAGGCGCTGGCGGGATAGGGGGCGACGGCCCGCACGAAGACGCGAACTGCAAGGAGGCGTTTGCCATGATGCGTCCACGAGTCGGGGCGATCGCGGTCGCTGCCTTGGCCGCGTTGCTCTCCTGTTCCCTCGTTCAGGCCGACGACGCTGCGCTGCGCGTGATGGGTGGCGCCGTCGCCCCGATGGACGAACACCCCGCCATCAGCATGGACCGGTGCATCATCAACGCCGACGTGTACGCCGACGAGAGCCTGGTCCGATGCAAGTTCGTCTTCCGCAATCACGGGCCTGCGACCGCCGCGCTCATGGGGTTCCCGGCGCGCGGAGCCTACGGAGACAGCGGACGGCCCGGCTACTCGCCCCACCTCGAGGACCTGCGCACCTGGGTGGACGGTGAGGAGGCGGACGTGGACCTGCGTCCGGGCGTGCAGGAAGACGGCGGGCAGCCGGCCACAAGCTGGTACACCAAGCGCGTGCGCTTCGCCGCCGGGCACACGCGCGTCGTGCGCGTCGAGTACACCCAGCCCAACGGCCAGGACTCGGGGGGCGGGCGCTGGTTCCGCTACGCGGTCACCACCGGCGGCTCGTGGCGCGGGCCGATCGGCGCGCTGCAGGTCACGCTGCGCTGGATGGAGCAGTGGTCGTGGGATCCCCAGCAGCACTCCTTCGCTCGCTGGCGCTTCCGGCTCTCCGAAGACGGCCGGCGGGCGAGTTGGATGGGCACGGACGTGGATCCGCGCCACGACATCAGTTTCGCCTTCTTTCCCGGCTGGCGGGCGCATCTCGCGGACAACGCCTGGCTGGTGCGTCCCTACGAGAGCGGCGACTTCGACGTCTCGCTCTTCCATCTCAGCGACATTCTCCGAGCCGACAAGCGCTGGGATGCCGAGACGCGGAGTGCACAACTGGTACTCGACGACCTCACCGTGCTGGCCTTCTCCGAGGGCGCGCAGAGCGTCAGAGTTGAGGAGCCCTGGGGCGAGGGCGCTGTTTCGGCGGTGGTCCTGGCCCTTCCCCGCCCGACATACCACGTGGGCGACCGCCTCTGGACACCTGCCGCCAACCTCCTGCGTTACCTCGGCTATCGGACGACGACGGACCGCGTGGCCCACCGCATTGACATCAGCCGCGCGCGGTAGTGGCGGTCGCGCCCGCGACCGGGGTGATCTCCGTCGCGCAATCCTTCGCCGAACGCGTCACTCCCGGGCGCAGTCGTGGAGCAGACGGTAATGCCTTTCGGCCGACAACTCCGCGACGGCCACCTGGTGGGCCAGGCAGCGGCCCTCGACGTCGGCCAGACAGGCCGGGCGCGAGAGTTCGATGCGGCAGTCCTGGTCAGACCACACGGTGTCGCGGCCCTCGAAGTGCAGGGTGCACTCGGGAGGGTCGATGGCGATCACGTAGAGGTCCTCGGTGGCGTGCCTCTCGATCACGTCCAGCCACAGGTCGAGGCTTTCGGGCGAGTGATCGCCGGTCCCGAGGTAGATCGCCCCGGTCGGGTGGCGGATGAAATGCCGCGCGGTCTGCACCGCAATCGAGCTGAAGCCCTTGACGCCGTAGACGAGCTGCGTTGCCACCAGTGGCGCCTCGCCGGTCTCGAAGGCGAGGTCGCGGAGCATATTCACCGTCGTGCCACGCCGGTCAAGCTCGCGGCCGAGGGTCTCCCATCCGAAGTACATACGCTCCTTGAGCACGAAGTCGGCCACCGCGAGCGCGTCATAGTAGTCATTGCCCAGCGTCCCCACGATGGCCTCGGGATCGGCCGCATGGACCGCGTCGCAGATCTCACCCAGCAGCTTCCAATGCGCCCAGGCGAGTGAGTGCTGGGCGTCGGGCACGTTGCCCCCGCGCCTGCCGGTGTCATCGGTGAAGAAGTTGGTGCCATCGAAGAACAGTCCGTCGAATCCCGCCTCGATGGCCTCGACCGCACGGCGCACGAACAGCTCGCGCACCTCCGGCCGCCGGATATCGCCCAGCAGCCAGGGGCCGTTCGGCGAGGCCGGCGCGGTATACAGCCCGCCACCCGAGCCGGCCATGCCGATCTCGGCCTCCGACCCGTCAGTGACCTGCGCTGAGCCGCGCCGCAGCGCGCCCAGATACTGGTACGCCAGCACGCGGATGCCGCGCTCGTGGAAGATCGGAGCGATCCAGTCGGCCGTGCCGATCTCGCGCACGATCACCGCGTCGTAGTGACCGGCGAGGGCGTCGGCGATCTTCGCGTACCGCTCGCGCCCGTACTCCACGGCGGTCCAGCCCCGGTAGGCGCACTGCGTCATCGTTCCCGGCACCGCGAGGGGTGGCCGGTCGCGCTGAAGCAGCCGATAGCCCTCTGACCCCGCCGCGACGCGCAGCCGCATTTCAACCCTCTCACCCGCCTGCAGTGCCAGCTCAACAGTCGCCCCGTCCGCGCCGTCATTCAGATACCGATGAGCGAGCAGCAACGCTTCGACCCGCCCGTCATCACATGCCTGCAGGCGCAGCGACCACAGCTCGTGCGTGTCCACCGCGAACCACCGCGCGCCCGCCCTGACCATGGGGGCCGCCAGACGCGGGAGGTTCATGACGTTGCGCCTGCCCGAGTAGGTCCAGTCATAGGGATAGCGCAGAATCACCGGATCCGCCAGATCCGTGGCCGAGTATTCCCGCAGGGCCGGCGCGCACGGCATGATGGTCGGGGCGATGAGCGCAACGCCAACGCGGTACGTGTCGTCGGCAGGCGCTTCGAACCGCATCACGATCGCGCCATCGAGCTGCTCCAACGAGACGGCTGATGCGTCTGCCTCCCGCCCCCCAGTTGCCAGCCACGGACGCACCTCGACCCCATCAGGCAACCGCGCCCCTGCGTGCGCTGCCCCCAGCGTGATCAACGCCACTGAGATCGCCATGATCGCTCCCTGTCGGCGATGGGCACCCATCGACATGTCCTTCATGTCCCTCCGAAGAGTCGGCTCTGCGCGAGCACCGGTTCGCCCAGCTCTCGCCATGGACCTTCGCGCACGCAGGGGCGGCGGCTCCGCGGGCCTGCGCAGTTGACGCGCCGGCGAGGGCGCGCCCAGATCGTCCTTGAGGCACCGCTGACCCGAGTGGCCCCGGCATGACGGGCGACCGTCCGGGGCTTGCTTGACTCGGCGCGCGCGGTGTGAGTATAATCGACTTGACGCGCTCAGGCGCACCAGCTAGGTCACGGAGCCTCCAGCGTGCTGTCAGCCATCGCGGCCCTGGGCAGTTATGTCCTCAGGGGCCTCGCTTTCTTCGGCGAAACGTCCGAACTGCATCTGCGCACACTTGTGCACGTGTCACGAGGCAATATCGAGCTGCACCCGACGGTGCTGCAGATGGCCAACGTCGGGGTCAGCTCGTTGCCTATTGTTGCCGTGACCATGCTCTTCTCAGGCATGGTGTTCGCCTATCATGTCGCCGATCAGGCCGCGACGCTGGGCGCGTCGCAGTATGTGGGGTGGGCGGTGGCCGAGACCATGGCGCGTGAGCTGGGGCCCGCGCTGACCGCGATCGTGGTGGCGGCGCGCGCCGGCTCGGCGATGGCGGCAGAACTCGGTACCATGAAGGTCACCGAGCAGATCGACGCCCTGCGCACCATGGCCACTGATCCGGTGCAGTATCTGGTGGTGCCGCGCTACATCGCCGCACTGTTCACAGTCCCGATGCTCGTCCTGATCGCCGACGTCATCGGCGTCTCCGGCGGCTGCATCATGACCACGGCGACTACCGGAATGACGGCCGGCCAGTATTTCGGCAGCATTCCCGGAAATCTGGCGATGTGGACCGTCGGCGCAGGCGTGATCAAGGGCATCTTCTTCGGGATTATCATCGCCATCATCGGTTGCCACCAGGGGCTCTACACTGAGAAGGCATCCGAAGAGGTCGGCCACGCGACCACACGCGCGGTGGTCTACTGCATCATGCTGATCTACATGGCCAACCTGGTGCTGACCGTAATACTCTTCCCCTAGCGGGACGACCGCAGAGGCTGAGACGATGTCTGACACCGAGCATACCGTCGCGGTCACCGAGCGCCCCGCCGGGGCGGCGTCTCAGCCGGAGTCGGCGGCATGCGCGCCGGCGCCGGAGGGCCGCGAGGGGCAGCAGCCGCTGCTGTCCGTGCGTGACGTATCCCACACACTCGGCGACGCTCAAGTCCTCGAGGACATCAGCTTCGATGTCTTCCCGGGGGAGATCTTCGGGATCATGGGCATGTCGGGCTCGGGGAAGACCACCCTGCTGCGCCTGCTCATCGGGCTCGAGCGGCCCACCCGCGGACACATCTTCTTCAAGGACCAGGACATCACCCGCCTCGATGAGTTTGGACTCAACGAGGTACGCAAGTCCATGGGGATGTGTTTCCAGTACTCCGCCCTGTTCGACTCGATGACCGTCGCCCAGAACGTGGCCTTCGCCATGCGCAATCGGCGCGACATGTCACGCGAGGAGATCGACGCGCGCGTGAGCGAGCTGCTTGAGCTGGTTGAGATGGAGGGCACCCAGCAGCGCATGCCCGCCGACCTCAGCGGCGGCATGAAGAAGCGCGTCGGCATCGCGCGTGCGCTCATGGAGCAGCCCGAGCTGGTGCTCTACGACGAGCCCAGCAGCGGACTTGATCCACTCATGGCCTGCAACATCATGGGCCTGATCAAGAAGGTGAGCGAGGACCTGGGATCGACCGCAGTGGTCGTGTCGCATGACGTTGACCACCTGCTGGCGATCGCCGACCGGGTCCTCATGCTCCACGATGGTCGCGCGCAGGTGATCGGGACGCCTGATGAACTGAGGGCGTGTGAGATACCGATCGTCCACCGGTTTGTCCACGGCGTCGCGAACGGACCAGGCACGGAGTTCTGCCCCGAGAGGTGAACGGCGGTGTCGGCAGAGGCCAAGGTGGGCTTGCTGGTGATTCTGGTGGCCCTGCTGGCGGTGGGCGTGGCCATCTTCCTCAGCGACGCGCTGCGCAACTGGCGCGCCTACACTATTACCGTGCAGTTCGCGGATGTGCACGGCCTCAGGAAAGGCGACGGCGTGCGTCTGGGCGGCTACACCATCGGCACCGTCAGGGAACTCAGCATCAACCACGACCCCGACTTCCCCGGCAAGCCCGTGGCTGTGACCTGCACCATCTCCGACCCCGACGCCATACTGTTCCGGGGCGACACCTTCATGATCATGCAGGGGGCGCTCGTCGGCGACAAGCACGTGGCAATCGTGCAATCGGAGAAGGGGCAACCGCGTGAGCGCCTCAAGGACGGTGACGTGGTCGAGGGGAGCGGCGCCAGCACCGCCGAGGTGGTCATGGATGAGGCACGACTGCTGATACTCTCGGCCCGCACCGCGCTCAAGTCGGTCAACGCCATGCTGTCCGATGCGCAGATGCAACAGGACCTCAAGAGCACGGTCGCCAACCTGCGCACGGCCACCCGGCAGGCGGCGACCGTATCCGCGCAGGCGGTTAAGGTAGTGGAGACCTTCGCACGTGCCGGGCAGGCCAACGAGGCCCGCCTGGCCGCTATCATGGAGAACATCATCGCCGCCTCCGACGATATCGCCGACACCACACAGCGTGTGCACGACATGATCGCCATCACTCCGGTGCCCGCACAGGTGGCGGCCGCGGGCGAGAACCTGGTGCGCGCCTCCGAGGATCTGGCCGCCATCGCCGAAGACGCGCGCACGCGCGTCGAGGAATCGACCATCGATCAGGACGTCGAACAGGTGCTGGCCAATCTGCAGGAGGCCAGCCAGAGCATCCGCGAAATGTCGGCCAGCGCCGCCGAGCTGGCCGGTGACGAGCAGCTCGCCGGCGACATCCGGGCCACGGTGGAGAACGCGCGCGCGGCGTCCGAGCGGCTCAAGGCCGCCGCCGAACAGGCCGAGGCGCTGCTCAGCGACGAACAGATCAACGAGGACTTGCGCGCCACGATTTCGAGCCTGCGGGAGACAGCCGAGGCCAGCACCGCGACCATGCAGCGCGCAGATCGTGTGATGAGCGACATCGAGGGCACCATGGAGACGGTGCGACACACCCAGGAGATCGTCACCGACATCGACACCCGCGCGCGCGTGCAGTTCCGACAGCGGATCGATGGCGGCTTCCATGCCGACGCCGCCTTCGACCTGCGGCCCCACCCCGAAAGCCGTACGGCCTGGCGGGTGGGCCTGCGCGACATCGGCGACACCGACGCCCTGGATCTGCAGTACTGCGAACTCAGAGGGGACGATGTGATGCGCGCCGGGCTGTTCGGCGGCAACCTGGGGATAGGCTACGACTGGAATGCCTGGCAGAACATCGGCCTTGAGGCTGAACTCAGCGACCCCGATGAGTTGCGCCTCGATCTGCGCCTGCGGCTGAGCGTGCAGCGTGAGTACGGCCTGTTGCTGGGCATTGAACACGTTTTCGATGACGCCAACGCGATGCTCGGCTTTCGCTACACTTCACAGTACTAACAGCACGCCGGGGCCCGCGCTTGCCCCGGCCGATCCTGCATGAACTCAAGCCCGGCCACAGCGGGCCTCGCGGCACGCGCCGGCCGGCATCGGGAGGACATCAATGAAGGTCATACTGCTGTCGGACGTGCCCCGCGTCGGTCATGAGGGCGACGTCATTGACGTCGCCGACGGCTACCTGCGCAACTACCTCGAGCCCCGGGGACTGGCGATCATCGCCACCCGCGGCGCGCTGCGCGACCTGGAGAGTCGGCGCGAGGCCATCGCTCGGCGTGACGAGCAGAAGCGCGAACGCGCGCGACAGCTCGTCGATGAGCTGCGCGAGCGCCGCATCGTCGTCAAGGCGCCTACCGGTGAGGGCGGCCGCCTGCACGGCACCGTCACCACCGGGCAGATCGCCGAAGCCGCTGAGGAGCAGCTCTCGCTGATCATCGATCGGCGCGATATCGACATCGCCGAGCCGATCCGTGAACTCGGGGACTACCTCATCACCGCCAAGGTCTACAAGGACGTCGAGGCCCAGTTGCCCGTACGCGTCGTAGGGCTCGACGGCGAGGAGCGCACCGTCGAAGAGGTCCTCGAGGAAGCGGCCGAGGAATACATCGCCGAGACGGAGGGCGAAGAAGCCGTCGAGGAAGCCGCCGACGAAGCGACCTCCGACGAGCAGGCCCCCGAGGAGGTCGCGGTCGAGGCTGAGGCCAACGAGGACGCGGACGCTCAGCAGTAGGCTCGCGCACATGGTGCGGCGTGACCATCGCGGGTGGAGGCGCTCATGTCGGACGACAACAGCACGCGGACGCTGGACCGGCTCGCGGACCGGCTCCCGCCTCAGGACCTGGAGGCGGAGCAGGCGACACTCGGAGCCATGCTCATCGACCCCGAGGCCGTCAGCCGGGCCATGGCCATCGTCTCCGAGGAGGACTTCTACCGCGAGGCCCATCGCGAGATCTGCTCCGCCATCCGGATGGTCGAGGATAGCGGTGATCCGATTGACGTGGTGACCGTCGGCGCGGAGCTGCGCCGCCGGGGCAAGTTGGCGGCGGTGGGTGGCGCCGAGTACCTGACCGCACTTATCGGCGAGGTCCCCACCAGCGCCCACGTCATCCGCTACGCCACCATCGTTCACGAGAAGGCGGTGTTGCGCCAGCTCATCAAGGCCGGCGCGGAGATCCAGGCCGCCGCCTACGACAACCCCGACGACGTGCAGACCGCGCTGTCCGAATCTGAGCAGCGCATCTTCCAGATCGCCCAGCAGCGCGTCGCCAGGGACTACGAGCACATCGGCCCGCTGGTCGAGGAGACCTTCCAGCATCTCAACCAGGCCTTTCACAAGCCCGGCCACATCACCGGCATCGCCACCGGCCTTAAAGAGTTCGACGAGATGACCTCGGGCCTGCAAAATGGCAGCCTGGTCATCATCGCCGGACGCCCGTCGATGGGCAAGACGTCCCTGATGATCAACAACCTGACAATGCACGCCGCGCTGCGCAACACCCCTCCGGTGCCGGTCGGAGTGTTCAGCCTCGAGATGTCCAGCGCCCAGCTCGCCGAGATGCTGCTGTGCGGGCGCGCGCGGGTCAACTCCTGGCGGCTGCGCGTGGGCAAAATGCGCGGCGACGACTGGGACCGCATCGGCCACGCGCTGCAGGACCTGGTGTCTGCGCCCATCTATATCGACGACACGCCGGCGATCTCGATCATGGAGCTGCGCTCCAAGGCGCGGCGTATGAGATCGCAGCACGGTATCGGCATGATCTGCGTGGACTACCTTCAGCTCGCCACCACCGGGCGCGCCAACATCGAGAACCGCCATCAGGAGATCGGCGAGGTGGCGCGAGCCATGAAGGCCATGGCGCGTGAGCTGGACGTGCCCGTGGTCATCGGCTCACAGCTCTCGCGCAATGTCGAGCGGCGTGAGGACAAGCGCCCGATCCTCTCCGACCTCGCTGAGTCAGGCTCCATTGAGGCCGAGGCGGACGTGGTGTGCTTCCTCTACCGGGAGAGCTACTACGAGCGCAAGAAGGCCGCCGAGGAAGTCCAGGCCGAGGCGGAGGCACAGGTCAAAAGCAGCACCCCCCCGGGCGACGAAATCGACGTCGCCGAGCTGATCATCGCCAAGCATCGCAACGGCCCGGTGGGTACCATCAAGCTCGCCTTCAACCAGAACTCGCGCATCTTCGACAACATCGATCCCTTCCGCACCGCAGAGGAGTACTGATGAGGATTCTGGTCGTCGGTTCCGGCGGACGCGAGCACGCCCTCACGTGGAAGATCGCGCAAAGCCCGTTGTGCGATGCGCTCTTCTGCGCCCCCGGCAACGGTGGCATCTCGCGCGTGGCCGAATGTGTGCCCATCGGCGTCGAGGACATCGAAGCCCTGGGTGACTTCGCCGAGCGCGAGAAGATCGACCTGACCGTGGTGGGGCCCGAGCAGCCGCTGATCATCGGCATCGTGGATCACTTCCGCAGCCGCGGGCTGTCCATCTACGGGCCAACCGCCGCCGCCGCGCGCCTCGAGGGCAGCAAGTCCTTCACCAACGAGCTGGTCGAACGGGCGGGTGTGACCGGCAAGCGTTTCCGCGTGTTCGACAGCCCCGCTGAGGCCCGGCGCTACGTGCGCGAGCAGGGCGCGCCCATCGTGGTCAAGGCCGACGGCCAGGCCGCGGGCAAGGGCGTTACCGTGGCCGAGACCGTCGAGGAGGCCGTGGAGGCCATCGACCGCTGCATGGTCGAGAGGGCTTTCGGGCAGGCGGGCGAGCGCGTGGTCATCGAGGAGTGCCTCGTTGGCCAGGAGTGCTCCATCAAGGTCTTCACCGACGGCAAAGCCGTGGTGCCGATGGTGCCCTCACAGGACTACAAGCGCATCTACGACGGCGACGAGGGCCCCAATACCGGCGGCATGGGCTGCTACAGCCCGGTGCCCGCCGTGACCCCGGAGGTCTTCGACCAGGTTGTTGAGGAGATGATCCGCCCGACCATCGCCCAGATGGCCAAAGAGGGCAATCCCTACGCAGGCACACTCTACGCCGGCGTCATCCTCACCGCCGATGGCCCGCGGTTGCTGGAGTACAACTGTCGTTTCGGTGACCCCGAGACCCAGGTGGTGTTGCCCCGGCTCGACAGCGACCTGGTCGAGATCCTGATGGCGACCGTCGAGGGCCGCCTCGACACGATCGACGTACGCTGGCGTGATGAGTGCGCCGTATGCGTGGTATGCGCCTCCGGCGGTTACCCGGGCAGCTATGAGAGAGGCAAGGAGATCACCGGCCTGAGCGCCGCCACCGAGGACGAGAACGTGATCATCTTCCACGCCGGCACCAAGCGCATTGGCAGACGTTTCCTTACCGACGGGGGACGCGTACTGGCCGTCACCGCCCTCGGGGCTACCTACCGTGAGGCCCGCGACCGCGCCTACAACGCGGTCGGCAGCATTGACTTTGAGGGCATGTTCTTCCGCACCGACATCGCCGAGCGCGCGATCGACAATGAGTGATGACATGAGCGCACAGGCTCCCGTGGCAGGCGTCGTGATGGGCAGCACGTCCGACCTCGAGGTCATGCGCAAGTGCACCGACCTGCTGACGGAACTGGGCATCGCACATGAGCTGCGCGTCATGTCGGCCCACCGCACTCCAGAGGCGGTGGCGGCGTGGGCGTCCGAGGCGGCCGAACGCGGACTGAAGGTGCTGATTGCCGGAGCAGGCGCGGCGGCAGCGCTGCCCGGGGTGGTGGCGGCGCACACCCATCTGCCGGTTATCGGCGTGCCCATCAATGCCACCGCACTGCGCGGCGTGGATGCGCTCTACGCCATTGTGCAGATGCCTTCGGGAGTGCCCGTGGCGACGGTGGGGATTGATGGCGCGAAGAATGCCGCGGTGCTGGCGGCGCGTATCCTGGCGCTCCAGGACAGCGCGCTGGCTCAGCGGCTGGAGGCCATGAGCAACGAAAGTCGTGCCCGGATCGAAGCCGCCGATCGGCGCGTGCACGAGGAGGCACAATGAACCGGTCGCAGGGCTGCGACGACTGCGTTTACTGCCACCACGACGTGGACCCTGCCTGGCGCGACGCCTGCGGCGTCTTCGGCCTTCAGGCGCCGGGTACCGACGACCTGTCGCGCCTGTGCTACTTCGGACTGTTCGCGCTCCAGCACCGCGGGCAGGAAAGCGCCGGGATCGCCGTCGGAGGGCCCGGCGGCATCCACGTGCACACCGGCATGGGCCTCGCCACCCAGGTCTTCGATGATGCCGACCTCGCGCGCCTGCAGGGCAATACCGCTCTGGGTCATGTGCGCTACTCCACGATGGGCTCCAATGTGATCGAAAACGCGCAACCCTTCGTAGCCGAGCACCGCAGCGGCCCTATCGCCGTCGCCCACAACGGCAACCTGGTCAATGCCCGCGCACTGCGCGACGAGCTGGAGGCGCAGGGCGTCCGGTTCGAGGCCACCAGTGACACCGAGGTGCTGACCCACCTGATCGCCCGTTCCGGCGAACGCCGCATCGAAGACGCCGTGGCTGCGGCCATGCACAAGATGGAGGGCGCGTACTCGCTGGGCATCATCACCCCCGACCGACTGCTGGCGGTGCGCGATCCCCATGGGGTGCGGCCACTGTGCGTGGGGCGCCTCAACGGCCACCAGTGGGTCATCGCCTCGGAGACCTGCGCCCTGGCGGTCATCGGCGCCGACTACGTGCGCGAGGTCGAGCCGGGCGAGATCGTGAGCTTCGCGGGCGGCGAGATGCAGTCCATCCAGGTGGTGCAGGCGGAGCGCAAGGCCTGCTGCATCTTCGAGTTCATCTATTTCGCCCGCCCCGACAGCCACATCTACGGCCGCTCCATCTACCAGTCGCGCGTGCGCATGGGACACATGCTCGCCAAGCAGGCGCCGGTCGAGGCCGACATGGTCATGGGTGTGCCTGAGACCGGCATCCCCCACGCCGTCGGCTTCGCCGAAGTCTCCGGCATCCCGTTCGGCGAGGGCTTCATCAAGAACCGCTACATCCACCGCACGTTCATCAAGCCCAGCCAGCGCATGAGGTCGTTGGGGGTGCGCATGAAGCTTACCCCCCTGCGCGAGGCCATCGCGGGGAAACGTATCGTCGTGGTGGACGACTCGATCGTGCGCGGCACCACCACCGGCCCGGAGATCGAGCTGCTGCGCGAGGCCGGGGCGCGCGAGATCCACCTGCGCATCTCGTGCCCGCCCATCAAGTATCCGTGCTTCTACGGCATCGACACGTCGGCCGGGCGTTCCGAGCTGATTGCGGCCCGCCTGAGCAAGGAGAAGATCCGCGAGCACATCGGAGCGGACACGCTCGAGTTCCTCAGCCTGCCCAACCTCGTCAAGGCGGTCGGCCTGCCCCGCGCCAACTTCTGCACCGCCTGCTTCGACAATCGCTACCCGATCGTCGTCCCCGAGCATTTGCGCATCACCAAGTTCGATCTCGAAGAAGCGCCGGCCGGGAGCTGACCCCGCCCCAGGGAGGGATCGCGATGGACCAGGGCCCGACGTACCGGGATGCCGGCGTGGACATAGACGCCGGCGAGCGCGCGGTTGAGCTGATGAAGCGCGCTGTGCGCTCCACATACACCCCCGGTGTCATCAGCGGCCTCGCCGATTTCGGAGGCATGGTCCGCATCGGCGGCGGCTGGCAGGACCCCGTGCTGGTCGCCGGCACCGATTCGGTCGGCACCAAGCTCAAGATCGCCTTCGCTCTCGGGCGTCACGATACCATCGGTCTTGATTGCGTCGCCATGTGCGTGGACGACATCGTCTGCCAGGGCGCCACTCCGCTGCTGTTCCTCGACTATGTCGGCATCGGCAGGCTCGTGCCGGAAATCGTGGCGGAGATCGTCGAGGGCGTGGCCGCAGGCTGCCGTATTGCCGGCTGCGCGCTGCTGGGCGGCGAGACCGCCGAACTCCCCGGCATGTACGCCCCCGGCGAGTACGATCTGGTGGGCTTTGCAGTGGGGGCGGTAGAGCGCCGCCAGCTCGTGGAGGGTTCGCAGGTCGCGGCCGGAGATGTGCTGATCGGCCTGCCCTCGTCGGGTCTGCATAGCAACGGCTACTCGCTGGCGCGCTACGTGCTGCTCGACAGCGCCGGGATGGCCCTGGACGCCGACGTCGAAGAGCTGGGCCGGACGCTGGGTGAGGAGTTGCTCGAGCCTACGCGCATCTACGCGGCCTCGCTGGTCAAGCTCTTCCGCAGCGGTGTGCTCCCCAGGGCGATCGCGCACATCACCGGCGGCGGCATCGGCGGTAACGTCGCGCGCGGCATCCCCGACGGGCTGACCGCGCGGATCGATATGCGCAGCTTCGCGCGCCCACCCATCTTCGACCTGATCCAGCGCACCGGCGACGTGGCCGAGGCCGAAATGCGCCGCACGTTCAATCTGGGGCTCGGGATGGTGCTGGTCATGGCGGAGGCCGACGCCCACCGGGCCATCGAGGTGCTGCGCAGCGCCGACGAGGAGCCGCTGATCGTGGGCGAAGTCTCCGAGGGCGGCGAGGGTGGCTGCGTGCTGGAGTAGCGTCTGCCAACAGCTTGTGCAGATGTGGGCGTCGGCACTACCTCACGGACCGTCGTCAGCTTCTCGGGGCACGCCTTGACATGACAGGCGCCCGCGCCCGTCATGCCGCCCTCACTCGAACTCACGCGCGTCGGCGCCGGGGCGAGTCAGGCGGAGCTTGCGGCCTCCGCGGCTGCGACGGACAGGCGCACCGTCACCGTAGTGCCCTCGCCTACGCGGCTGTCGATCTCGATGGTGCCACCGTGCTCATCCTCAACGATGCGGCGGCATGAGAACAGCCCCATCCCGGTACCCGTCTCCTTCGTCGTGAAGAACGGCTCGAACAGCCGTGTCTGCAGCTCGGGCGGAATGCCCGGACCGGTGTCCGCCACTGAGACCGCGACCTCATCCCCGTCGCGCTCCGTCTTGATGGTCAGCGTCCGCGGCTCGCTCTCCATCGCCTCGATGGCGTTCAGGCACAGGTTGAGGATCACGCGGTCAAGCTGCGTGGGGATCGCCCGGACGGGAGGCAGGTCTTCGGCCAGGTCCAGCTTGATCTCCACACCCTCGTGTTGCAGCTCGGTGCGGATCAGTGACAGCGCACCGTCCACCACCTCGTTCAGGTCGGTGGGCTCCATCTCGAGGCCCTCGGGCCGCGCGAACGACTTGAGGCGCTCGACCAGCGCCAGCAGCCGCTGGAGCTGACGCTCAAGCGAGGTCTGGGTGAACTCATCCAATTCCCCCCGGTCGAGGGCCAGGTCCACGAGCGTAACCATCGGTGACACCGCGTTCGCCATGTCGTGCGCGATGGTCGCCGACAGCGTGCCGATCGTGGACAGCTTTTCGGTGCGCACCATGTGTTCCTGGGCGTTCTTGAGTTCCTCGTACGCCGCCTTGAGTTCGGTGTAAAGCCGCGCGTTCTCGATGGCAATCGCCGCCTGCGAGGCGATCGAACTCACCATCTCCGCGTCGCCCCGGTCGAAGACGTGCGTCGCGGCGGTGGTGTCAAGGAAGATCACACCCAGCACCTCACCCGCCCGCAGCAGCGGCGCGCAGATGGCCGAACGGATCTGCAGATCGCGCACCGACTCCATGTCGCCGAAGCGCTCGTCCGCCAGCGCGTCCGACAACAGCAGCGTGGCATGGTCATCCATCGCGCGGTCGATGATGCTGCGGCTGATCGCCAGCTCTTCGGGCCCTTCACCCACCGGCCAGACGGCGCGTGGCTCCAACTCCCCGGTCTCCTCATTGCGCAGCAGCAGGAAGGCGCGCTCAGCCGGCACGACGCGCATGATTGAGCGCAGCAACTCGCCGAGCAACTCATCGCGATCCAGGGTGCTTCCCAACACCGCGCCGACGTCGCGCAGCACTTCCAGTCGCCGCGCCAGCTCCTCGGCGTCCAGCGTCCGATCCACGTCTATGCCCGGCTGCACCGACAGCACTATGCTGTTGGCGGCGCGAACGCCGGCATCCTCATCATAGAGCACGACCGCCTCCGCAGCGGCCGCCTCCGGCGCGGGCTCCGCCTCGAGCCGCAGCCATGTGCGCCCGGCGCGGAAGCTGTCGCCGGGACTGAGCGGCGTGGGAGCGTGGATACGCCGCCGCCCCACGAAGGTGCCGTTGGTGCTGTCCAGGTCTTCGAGCAGCCAGGTGCCCTCAGGCCCGTCGGTAAGCTGAGCGTGGAAGCGTGAGATGCGCGGGTCCAGAGGCAGCACCACATCGTTCTCGGCCTTGCGCCCCACAGTCACCACGTCGCCAGTCAGATCGAACTCGTAACCGGCCATCTCCCCGTTCATCACGCGCAACTTCACGGCAGGTCACCCCGTCAAGAGATCATCACGAGAAAATGTGGTTGGGCTTCAAGTGTATATCAGGCGTGCAGACCGCGCAAGCCGGCCAGCGATGCCCTCGCGCGCCCGCGTCAGTCCACGGCGGCACGCGCGAAGAACTCCTCGAGGCCCTCGGTGAGCGCCAGTGCCGCGTCCGTCACGAAGGCGTCGCTGCGCAGGCGCTGCTCCTCGGTGGGGTTGCTGACGTAGGCGCACTCCACCAGCACTCGGGGCACATCGCCCGCCCGGAGCACGTAGAACGGCCGCCAGGAGATGAAGCGGTTACGCGTGTGCAGTCGGGCGCACAGGGCGTTCTGCAGCAGCCGCGCGGGCAACGCGCTCATCGGCGTCCAGTAGTACGTCTCGGTCCCGTAGGCGCCGCCCGGATTGCCCGAGCCGACCGCGTTGTTGTGTATCGACAGAAAGAAGTCCGCGTCGGACTGCTCGCTCGCCGACAGCCGTGCCTCCAGCTCACCGCGTGTGCCCACGCCCGTGGGCCCGACCGACCGGTCACTCTCGCGCAGCACGCGCACAGTCGCGCCGCGCTCGCGCAGGTTGGCGGCAAGCTGCATGGCGATGCGCAGGTTCACGTCCTTCTCGCGCAGCCCCGACGGCCCCACCGCACCGCTATCCCCTCCCCCATGCCCCGGATCGAGCACAATCACCTTGCCCGCCACCGATGCGCCCTCATAGGGTCGGCGCACCAGGAACTGGAACTGCCCCTCGTGCTGGCTGACGCGCCACCCGCGCTGCTGAGCGAAGGTCAGATCGAAGCTGAGCTGTGCCCAGCCGTCGGCGATCTGCTCGGCGGTGATCGACCAGAAGCAGCGGTCGGACGGAAACTGGCGCACGCCGTAGCGCGCCAGCGCGACGCCGAACAGATCGAGAATCAGTCGCGGCGGCGACACCTGCTGGCGCACGCGAAAGGCAACGGGACGGGCCACGTGGATCGTCGTCAGGCTGCCCGACTCGATCCCCTGCACCGAGATATCGCGCACCGGCACGATCGGCGGGCGCGGGATTGACCGGTCGAGCGGGCGCACATGGTCCTCGGCCACCCATGCGGTCAGTGTCGGAGCCAGCGGCACGCGGTAGAAGCCGTTGACGAAATCGTCAGCCCAGAGCCGGATGCCCGGCGGGAGAACCGTGATGCGGTTGTGCTGCACGCTGGGACCGGTACGCAGGTCGGTGCGTGGCTCGGTGGTGAGCACCGTGCGCGCCGCATGGCCGGGCGAGGCGACGGTGATCACGCCCGCCACGGTCGCCGCCAGCGTAAGCACGAGCACGCGGCGACTCATCACGATTGACAGGCCGCGTGGTAAGGCATATGCTGATCCCGCTCTCATCGTGTGCTATCTGACGCGAAAGGGTGGTCACGATGTTCAGATCACGCGGACGGCGCCGGGGCTTCACGGCCGCTGAAGTGCTGGCGGTCACCGGCATCCTCACCAGCCTCGGCGGTGGCTCCTTCATCAACGTCACCGAGCAGGCGCACCGCACCACCTGCCAGCAGCACCTGCATCAGATCGGCCTGGCCATCCAGATGCGCACCATGATGGACGAGCCGCTGCCACGCGCCTGGTTCTATCCGCCCGATCCGCCCCACCCGAATCGTATGACCTACCATCTCGCGCACGTGATGGCCGGTGAGGTGCCGGCGAGCATGTTCATCTGCCCCTCCGCGCCCTCGGCCATCCAGCGGCGCGGCATCTGCTACGTCTACAACAGCAACGTCGGGGGGAAGAGCATCGACGAGATCCCCAACCCATCGCAGACGTGGCTGATGATGGACGTCAACGTGGTGAGCGACCAGGTGCCCCCGGCCCACAACGGCGGGTGCAATGTCCTCTTTGTTGACGGCCACGTCAAGTGGTACCCGGCCAACCAGCTCCCCAGGTTCGAGCTGCCGACTCAAGGGTAGGCGCAGCCGCCTCAGGTACGCGTCTCATCCATGCTTCCCGAGCGGAAGCCGACCAAGTCCAGCGTGATGTAGACGTAGCCGAACTCACGCAGGCCCGCCACCACCCGCGCGCGCACGGACTCCTCGGCCAGGCGCGCGATCTCCCCGGCCGGCACCTCGATGCGCGCGATCTCCCCGTGATCACGCACCCGCAACGCCCGAAAGCCCAGCTCGCGCAGCAGGTCTTCGGCGCGCTCGATGCGCCCCAGCCGCTCCTCAGTCAGCTCCTCGCCGTAGGGAATGCGCGTGGCCAGGCAGGCCATCGGCGGATCGTCCCAGGTGGGCAGCCCCCGGCGCTTCGACAGCTTCCGTACTTCGGCCTTGCTCAGCCCGGCCTCAGCGAGCGGCGCGCGCGCCCCCGCCTCACGCGCCGCTCGCGATCCCGGCCGGTGCGTCCCGGCATCGTCGATCTGCTCACCGTGTGCGATCCACGGCAGGTCTTCGATCCGCGCGATGTCCGCCAGCGCAGTCATCAGGCGGCGCTTGCAATGGTAGCACCGATCCGGCCGGTTGGCGCGCACCGCTGGCTCTTCAAGCTGCGCGCCGTCGATGACCAGGTGCTTCACGCCCGCGCGCCGGGCAATCTCCTGCGCACGTCGCACCTCGATCGCCGGGAAGAGCGGCCCCCGCGCGGTTACCGCCACTGTGCGTTCGCCCAGCACCTCCGCCGCCACATCCACCAGAAGTGAGCTGTCCACACCTCCCGACAGCGCCACCAGCACCCCGCCCATCTCGCGCAGGACCTCGCGCAGCCGCTCCAGCTTGTCATCAATCTCGGCCATGACCCACCACCACAGGCTGTTTCCCCACCCGCCGATTGACGCCCTCTGCGCCGGAAGGGTTCGATGACCAGGCGGCGAATACCGGCGCGGCAGTGTGGCCTTGCGACAGAGCAGTACCGAGGGAGAATCCGACATGGACAAGCTGAGGGTTGCGATGATCGGCGCCGGCGGGCGCGGCATGAGTCACATCAAGAGTATCGCAGGCGCGCCGAACATCGAGTTCGTCGCCATCTGCGACCTGGTCGAGGCGGCCGGGATGAAGGTCTCGGAGGAGTTCGGTGTGCCCTGGGTGCCGACCATCGACCGACTTCTGGCCGACTACGACGTGGACGGCTGCGGCATCTGCGTGCCCACCGCCTACCACTACGAGGCGGCCATGCCCGTCATCGAGGCGGGCAAACACCTGGTGACCGAGAAGCCGATGGCAGGCTCGATTGCCCAGGCGCGCGAGATGATGGAGAAGGCCGAGGCCCAGGGACTGCGCGCGGCCATCTCCTACCAGCTCCGCTTCGGCCCGGTGTTCCGCAAGATGAAGGAGATCTGCGATCAGATCGATCCACTGCAGGTGCTCTTCGCCCGTCAGCGCGCCATGATGAACGAGAAGTACCTCAGCCCCGAGCCCTTCGACGGCATCATGGACTTCATCAGCCACGACATCGACATGGTGCCCTTCCTGGCCGGGCGCGAGCCCAAGGCGGTCTTCGCCACCATGGGCCGTGAGGTGTGGGACAACCTCGGCTCGATCAGCTACATCGGCGCGCACATCGAGATCGGCGAAGGCCCGCACAAGACGGTGGGCGTGATCTCGTCCTCCATGGGCGGCGCCGAGGTGCCTCAGCGGCTGGATGTGGTGGGGCGCAATGGCGTGGCGGTCGCCACCGGCAATGACATCAAGTACGCCATCGGGCCCAACCCACCCATGGGCGAGACGCGCGACGCGTGGACCGCGACCTACGGGGGCGCGGCGCGCGACTTCACCGCCGACCTCTACCGCCACTGGGCGGCCTGCTGCCTTGACCCCGCCCTCGACCTGGCCCCCGCGGCCGGCTACCGCGACGGCTACAACGCGCTGCTGGTCTCGCTCGCGATGGTGCAGTCGGGCGAGAGCGGCGAGGTCATCGACCTGGCGGAGTTCGCGGCCGCCGCCGAGTAGGTCGGCGCAAGCATGACACCCACGGCGCGGCCCTGATGCTTCAGGGCCGCGCCGGCCATCCGCGTCACGGGTCGCCTACAGTTCGAGGAAGTACTCGACGTAGGGAATGCCGCGCGTGAACCCGGCGTTGCGATACATCGCGCGCGCCGGTGCATGGGACATGTCGCCACCGGTCATCACCCGCGCCGAGGTCATCCCCGCCGCGCGGAAGATCTCCAGCACGTGCTTGATCTGCGCGGTGCCGATGCCGCGCCCCTGGTGCGCCGGGTCCACCGCATTGTTACTGATCTCCCCCACGCCGCGCTCGGTATGCAGCCGCCAGGTGACGAAGCCCACGATCTCGCCGTCAATCTCAGTGACCGCGGCGGCGGTGCAGTGGTGGCGAATCTGCCCCTCGACGCTTGCCCGCTTACGCTCCGCCCAGTCACCGAAGCTGTTCTGCCACGCTCGCTCCGCGATCAGCTCGCGCCATGCGTCGAAGACGCCCTGCCATGCGGCGACGGCGATCTCGCCACAACGCCGCGCGTCCTCGGGCCGAGCGGGGCGAATCACCGGATCGGCGCCCGCGCCTCCGCTACTCAACCGGGACGACGGACAGGTCATCGAAGCGCACCCAGAACGGGCCCTCGGTTTCAGTGTTGAGCACGCCGGTGTCGCCACCGGTCTCAAGCCGGACGGTGGCCATCTGAGCGTCGGCGGGCGCGGTAACCGTCGCAGTCAGCTCTGTCCACTCGAAGGTGCCGCCCGTATGCGGCGTGTCGTCCTTGATCTTCTCGCCGCTCGCCACTCCGGGCTCGCCGGCCCACCAGTGCACGCGCGCATAGACCATGTCGGCGGGGGCGCCCTCCGCGCTCGCCCACACGGTGACGCGGTACTGCTTCCCGGGCTCCACCGCGAACGCCGCGCTGCGCACAATCCCGCGGCCACTCTGCCCCATCTGCAGCAGCAGCGCCTTCGTGCCGCCGTGAACGCTCTCCTCGTCGATGCTGAACTCCACCGGGCCGACGATGACGTCGGTCAGCCAGCCCTCGGTCAGGCCCTGCTCGAAGTCACCACCGGGCACCAGGTTGTCCTGTCCCAGGCATAGCGCCGGCGTCAGCAGCGCGATGGTCATCATTGCGGTCAGTCTCATACCGTCCACCTCCACGTGTAACGCGGTGGTCAGGCCCACAACGTTCCCGTCATCCTCCTGATCGCCGCGAGAGTGCGCGCTCGTTCGATGGGGCGGCCGAGTACACCTCCGGCCCCACCGTGCGCCCGCCCGTCACCGCCACCCTCCCGTCACGCGCGGAACGCCGCCTCGACCTTGCGGATCGCCGCCAGCACGTCGTCGCAGTCGCGCTCGGTGATGGTCGGGTAGACCTCCAGGCACACCACTCGCTCCCCCATGGCCTCGCTGACCGGGCACGAACCCGGCCGGTAGTGCGTACGCGCCGCCTCGACCGGAAGGCCCCACGGCGCGCCTTCGCCCGACCAACGCGCGTCCAGGTGGGTGGCGAACGAGCTGCCTCGATTGATGAGCACGCCCTCGGCGGCAACCGCGCGGATGAACTCGTCACGGGTGCAGGTCACCGCGTCCTGATTGAACACACAGTCGTAGCGAAAGAAGCTGTGCGTGCGGTCGAGCCCGTCCGGAATCGGATCGATGGCCGCGCTCTCCGCCAGCCCCGCGGTCAGATAGCCTGCCAGCTCGCGCCGGCGCGCCACCATCTCGTCGAGACGCCCCAGCACGGTCAGGCCGATTGCCGCCTGCATCTCGGTCATGCGCAGGTTCCACCCGACGACCGGCTCCCCCACCATGCCCCGCCAGCGGCCCGCTTCGTCAGGGTGGTCGTAGAGCACTCCGTAGTGTGCCGCCGCGCGCGCCCGCCGCGCCAGTTCGAGGTCGTCGGTGACCACCATCCCCCCCTCCCCGCCGGTGGTCATGTGCTTGGTCTGACAGAAGCTGAAGGCCGCGATGTGTGCCAGGGAACCGGTCTTCTTCCCCCTGTACGTGGCGCCATGGGCCTGAGCCACGTCCTCGACCACCGCCAGATTGTGCTCGGCCGCGAGCGTCATAATCTCGTCCATGTCGCACGGCCGGCCGTACATATGCACCGCCACAATCGCCTTCGTGCGTTCGGTGATGAGCGGGCGAATGGTGTCCGCGCAGATGTTGAGCGTCGCCGCGTCGATGTCGGCAAAGACCGGCTTCGCGTTGAGCCACACCGGCGCCAGGTCGCTGGCGATGTAGGTGTGCGCAGGCACGATTACCTCGTCGCCCGGGCCGACGCCGCAGGCGGCAACGGCGGCCTGCAGCGCCGCACCACCGTTGGTGACCGCCAGGCCGTAACGCACCCCGCACCACTGCGCGAACGCCGCCTCGAAGCGTACGCCCCAGTCGCCGCGGTGATAGTTGACGTCATCGGAGTCGAGCACCGCCTGAACCGCCTGCTTCTCCTCCTCCTCGAAGTGCGGCCAGGGCGGGAAGGGCTCGGTGCGCACGGGTGTGCCCCCGCTGATGGCCAGGTGGTCGCTGCTCACATCAGTGCCTCCCTCGTGCCGCCGTCTCGACTATGAGCCGATGACGTGCACCTTCATGGTGTTGGTGGTGCCGCGTCGGCCTATCGGAGTGCCCGCGGTCACAACGATCACGTCGCCCTCGTGGCACAGCTCCAGCTCGCAGAGCTGCTGGTCCACGCGGTGGATCATCTCGTCGGTGTCATTCACCGGGTCGATCAGCAGCGGCTGCACCCCCCAGTAGAGGTTGCAGCGCCGTGCGGTTTCAGGCAGCGGTGTCGCGGCGATGATGGGCATGCGCGGCCGACACTTGGAGACCAGGCGCGCGGTGCTGCCCGATTGGGTGAAGGCCGCGATGACCCGCGCTCCCAGACTCTCGGCGGTGTCCGCCGCAGCCCGGCTGACCGCGTCGGCGAAGTCCAGGAAGTCCGTGCCCACCAGGGGCGCGGTCCGCGCCTCGGTGCGTTGCAGCTCCTGCTCCGCGGTCCGCGCGATAGTGCACATCATCTGCACGGTCTCAGCGGGATAGTCGCCGATCGCCGTCTCCCCCGAGAGCATGAGCGCGTCGGTGCCGTCGAACACCGCGTTGGCGACATCTGAGGCTTCGGCCCGTGTCGGCCGCGGGCTGTGCGTCATGCTCTCGAGCATCTGCGTCGCGGTGATCACCGGCACGCGCTGGCGCCGGCACTCGGCGATGATGCGCTTCTGCAGCACCGGCACTGCCCCCGGCGAGGTCTCGACCCCCAGATCGCCGCGGGCTACCATCACCACGTCGGAGGCGGCCACGACGTCCGCCAGCTCCTCCAGTGCCTCGGGCTTCTCGAGCTTCGCGACCACGGGCGTGTCCGCGCCCAGGTCGGTGATGGCTCGCCGGATGCGGCGCATGTCCTCAGCCGAGCGCACGAAGCTCAGCGCCACGTAGTCGGCCCCCAGCCGAATCGCGAACTCCAGGTCCTCACGGTCCTTGTCCGTCAGCGAAGGCGCGCTGATCCGCGCACCCGGCAGATTGATGCCCGCGTGCTCGCGCACAACCCCACCGAAGACGACTTCGCACTCGACTTCCCGGCCTGCGGTCTTGAGCACCCGCAGCTCCACCAACCCATCGTTGATGAGCACACGATCGTCGGGCCGCACGTCGCGCGGCAGCTCCGCGTAGGTGATGGAGAGCCGCTCGCCGGTCCCGCGGCTGACTGCGGTGTCTATGGTGACACGGTCGCCCGTCTGCAGCGTCACCGGCCCGCCGCCCTCCAGCTCGCCCACGCGGATCTTGGGGCCCTGCAGGTCGGCGAGGATGGCGATCGGACACCCTCTGGCCGCCGCCACCGAACGCACACGCTCGAAGGTGCGCGCATGTGTCTCGTGGTCGCCGTGCGAGAAATTGAGCCGGGCGACATCCATGCCCCCATCAATGAGCCGACCGATCATCTCCTCGCTCTCCGTCGCCGGTCCGAGCGTGCAGATGATCTTGGTCGGGTTGGGGTTGCCCACCAGTGTGCCCACCAGGACCGTCCTCCTCGTACGGATGAGACGAGCTGCGCGGGGGTGCCGCTGCGATATTTCACCATGAGGGCGCGCTGTCCCTGCGCGCGCCGGATCCCAAGGTTGACTGTGCCGGCGTCTTGGAGTACATTACCTGGTGATACAGTGCTCGGCGCCGATCCCGGACGGTCTCGGCGCCGGCCGGAACAGCATCGTTCGATCGCAGCTCGGGGGAAGGTGGTAAGGGATATGAGAATCGACGTACGCGGCAAGAACGGCAGCGTTCCTCAACGCTTTCTCGACCATGCCGAACCGCGCCTCAAAAGCCTCAGCCAGTATCTCGACAAGCTCCAGGCCGTGCGAGTCGTGCTCGACGAGAAGAGGGGTATGCACACGGTCGAGATTACCGTGGAGGAGCCGCGCCATGTGTTCCGCAGTGAAAAGGCATCCAGCGACATGTTGGAAGCTTTCGACGATGCGTACAGGGCCGTTGAGAAGCAGGCGCGCCGACACAAGCGCCGCCGGCGCAGACACACCAAGCAGAGCGTGCGCCAGCTTGAGCCGGCCCTGTCCGCGGAGATGACCGGCGAGCCGCTGTCCGACCTCGAGGAGGATGACACGCCGGATGACGGCGACGGGCCCGAGATCGTGCGCGTGAAGAGCCACGCGCTCAAGCCCATGGTCCCCGAAGAGGCGGCCATGCAGATGGAGATGGTCGGGCACGACTTCTATGTGTTCACCGACGCGAGGACCGAGAACGTCGCGGTGGTCTACCGCCGCAAGTCTGGAGGCTATGGCCTGATCGAGCCTAACGTGGAGTAGCCCTCGCAACGCCAGCATGGTATACTTACACACCGCAGCGTCCGGTGCGTGATGCGCGTACCGGCGCTGCAGTGTGTTCTCCCGGAGGCGGGCAGCCGGTAGGGTTGCTGTTCGCCTCCCTCCACACGTCCATAATCACACATCAATCACTCGCCCGCCCCCCACCGCCAGCCGGCGCGGGGACGACCCGAAGGCACGTGTTGCACCATGTCGCCCATAATTCCGCCGCGCATACTCCGACGGCTCAGTGCTGCGCGCTTGCAACGGCTGTTCACCGCGCGTCTTCCCCTCATCTGGAGCCACCACTCGTCGCTGATTGTGCTGGGCATTGTCACCGGGATCGGTGGCGGCCTGGGCGCTGTGGCCTTTCGCTGGCTCATCGGCACCTTTCACACCCTCTTCTTCGATTGGGGCGCAGTCGCTTTCGCCTTCCTCGGGGTCTACTACACAATTGTCCTGCCGGCGATCGGAGGGATCATCGTCGGCCCGCTCACCGTCTTCTTCGCGCCCGAAGCACGCGGGCATGGCGTGCCCGAGATCATGGAGGCGGTCGCGGTGCGCGGCGGCCGTATCCGCCCGCGAGTCGCGGTCGTCAAGGCACTGGCATCGTCCGTGTGCATCGGTTCGGGGGGCTCGGTCGGCCGCGAAGGGCCCATCGCCCAGATCGGGGCCGCGTTGGGCTCCGCCATCGGTGGCCTGCTCAACCTCCCGGAGAAGCGCGTCAAGACCCTGGTCGCCTGCGGCGCGGCCGGCGGCATCGCCGCCACCTTCAATGCCCCCATCGGCGGAGCTTTCTTCGCCCTCGAACTCATCCTCGGCGAGTGGACTGCCGAGGCCTTCGCACCGGTGGTCATCGCCGCCGTGGTGGCCGCGAGCATCGGGCGCATGGTCTTCGGCGACGTGCCCGCGTTCCTCATGCCTCAGCACCAGATCGAGGGTTTCGTAGAGCTGCCCTACTTCATCCTGCTCGGCCTGCTCGCCGGCCCCGTGGCGGTGCTGTTCATCCGCGCGGTCAGCCTCAGTGAGAACCTCGCCGACCGCGTGCCCATCCCACGCTGGGCGCTTCCGATCGCCGGTGGGCTGCTCGTCGGCCTCGTCGGCCTTTACGACACCACCCTCTACGGCGTCGGCTACGACAAGATCCAATCGCTGCTGACCGAGCCGCAGTTGCTGATCTGGCCTCTGGTGGCGCTCATCCCCGTCAAGCTGATCGCGACCTCACTGACCCTCGGCTCCGGTGGTTCCGGCGGTGTATTCTCGCCCTCGCTCTACATCGGCGCACTTACGGGCTTCGCCTTCGGCGCCTTCGCCAACGCCCACCTGCCCGGCGCGCACACTGAGCCATCGGTCTACGCCCTTCTGGGGATGGCCGCGGTCTTCGCCGGCACCAGCCACGCGCCGATCACCGCGTTGCTGATCGTCTTTGAGCTGATCGCCGACTACCACATGATCCTCCCGCTGATGGTCGCCGTCGGCACCTCGGTAATCACCGCTCGCCTGATCCACCGCTTCTCGATCTACAACGTCAAGTTGGTCCGCCACGGGGTGCACGTGCAGCTTGGCCACGACATCCAGGTGCTGTCGGAGATCTCAGTCGCGGAGACCATGACCCGGCGCGTGCACACCTTACCCGTCGATGCGCCCTTCAGCGAAGTCATGGACGCCTTCGAGCGCACCCGCCATCACGGCCTCCCAATCGTAGACGAAGAGGGACGACTGCACGGGCTGGTGACGCTCAGCGACGTCCGGCGCGCGCGCCCCGGAGCGTCTAACATCACTGCGTCGGACATCGCCACCCACAAGCTGGTGATTGCCTTCCCGTCCGACAGCCTCAACGATGCGTTGCGGAAGATGGGAATCGCGGGCGTGGGGCGACTGCCCGTGGTGGATCCCGAGGACCATTCGCGCCTGCTGGGGATTATCACACGCCAGGACATCGTGTCGGCGTACAACCGGGCGCTCACGCGCCTGCACACGCACCTCGAGGAGACCCAGGACGAGGACTACTTCGACTGACCCGGCGATTCAGCGGACCCTGTGCGCGGCGGCAACCGCGGCGGCGTAGACCTGCTTGAGCGCGGCGCCATGCTCCGCAGCCGCCCGCCGGCAGTCCTCGTACTCGGGTGACAGGGTCACCGCCTCACCGCCGAGATAGCCGACCTTCACCCGCACGGCGCCGAACTCCGTCGCCACCTCGATCTGCTCGCGGCGCAGGCATCGCCGCTCCATCGGCGCCATGCGCACCCCCAGGCTGGTGGTCTCGCGCAGCAGCGCCTCAGCGACCGCGTCGGCCCGTTCCGGGGCGCATATGACGCGCAGCAGCAGCGCCGGCCGGCCCTTCTTCATCACGATCGGAGTCACCCAGGCGTCCAGCGCCCCCGCCGCCAGCGCCGCATCCATGGCGCCCGGCACCAGCTCTCCGGTCATGTCATCGACGTTCGTCTCGATCGCCACCACCTGCCCCGCCTCTTGCAGCTCAGGCGCCTCATCCATCTCCGCGCTCAGCCACAACCGCGCCACGTTGGGCACCGGGTCGAAGTCGGCGGTGCCCGCGCCGTAGCCAATGCACTCGGCGATGAAGTCGGCCGGACGTCCGAAGCCATCGGCGAGCGCCGCCACCAGCGCCGCTCCAGTCGGCGTCACGGTCTCCCCGTCAATATCGACCTCCCGCGTGGGAAGGCCGGTCAACAGTTCCGCGGTCGCGGGTGCGGGCACGGGCAGCCGCCCGTGTGCGCACTCGATCCAGCCGTGTCCGATGGGCAGCGGCGCGCAGTGCAGCCGCTCGACTCCCAGCCGCCGGAGGCCCTCAACCGCGCCCACCACATCCACCAGCGTGTCCAGCCCGCCCAGCTCGTGAAAATGCACCTCCTCGGGCGTGCTGTCGTGCACCCTCGCCTCGGCCTCGGCCAGTCGCCGGATGATCGCCGCCGAGCGCTCGATGACCGTGGCCTCCAGATCGGCCGCCACCACCACCCCGAGCAGCTCCGCTGCGCTCCGCCCGTGATGGTGATGGTGATCGCCGTCGTCATGGTGATGCTCGCGCGCGTGCACCTCCACCTTGGTGGCCGCGATTCCCGTCTTCATCACCTGACGCGCCGACACCTCGACCTCATCGGCGATGCCCAGTGCCGTGATGGTCTCCTGCACGGCTTCAATCGGCAGGCCGCAGGCCACCAGCGCCCCCAGTGTCATGTCCCCGCTCAGTCCGCCTACCGCCTCCAGGTATGCCACTCTCATCGTCATCGGGATTGCGCGACTCCCTCTACTCCCTTGCGTTGGTGTGGTACTGGGGCCGTATGACCGCCATCTGCGCAACGACCGCCCGCCGCCGCCCCGCGACGATCATCCCCCCGGTCACCAGCACCTCGCCGGACGGCAGCAACGTGGCGCGGTGCTCATGCACCGGATAGGACAGTCGTCCGGCGGGCCGAAACTGACCCGTCGCGGCGGCAAACACCTCGCAGGAGTCCAGCGTGTGCGGTCGCCCCTCGGCGTTGAAGCCGCCGGTGATCAGCACCCGACCATCCGCCAGCACGGTCGCGGTGTGATCCATGCGCGGTTCGCCCATCTCCGGCCCCGACGCGAACGTGTCGGTCGCCGGGTCGAAGATCTCCGTGCTCGAGAGCTGACGGCCCGCGCCGATGCTGTTGCCTCCGGCAATCAACACCCGCCCGTCCGGCAGCAGCGTCGCGGTGTGTCGCGAGCGCTCGGCCATCATATCCGCCACCGGCGTGAAGCTCTCGCTTGCCGGGTCGAAGACCTCCGCCGCCCTGATGGTTCGCTCATCCGGGAACTGCGTCCCGCCGCTGATCAGCACACGACCATCCGCCAGCAGGCAGGCCGCGTGGCCGTAACGGCTCTGCACCATCGCCCCGGTCGGCGTAAAGGCGCGCGTCGCCGGGTCGTAGAGGTCGCAGCTCGCCACGGAGGCCACGCCTCCCACGAAACCTCCGGCGATGAGCACCCGGCCATCTTCGAGCAGCGTCGCCGAGTGCAACTCGCGCGGTGCCGACATGCGGCTCTCCAGGAACACGAAGCGTCGGCCGTCGAACAGCTCGGCGGTGCGCGAGGTCGAGTACGGCAGGATGAACCCGCCGGCGATCAGGACCGTGCCATCGCCCAGCGCCGTAGCGGTGTGAAATGCGCGCGCGCGGTGATTCCGTGGCCCCGACGCCAACGCGCCCGGCGGGCCCAGCTCCGTCCCCAGCATGAAGGCATCCCCCATCCCCAGGCCGCCGTAGATCAGCACCTCGCCCCCGGGCAGCAGCGTCGCGGTGTGCGCGTAGCGCGGCACAAGCAATTGCGCTCGCGCCCCGACCGGCGCGACCAGCGCGACCGCGATCGTCAGGCACGTGGCCCGGCGCATGCGTACCTCCAGGGGCTCGTCCTCTGCAGGCCCCCTCTTGTCCGCACGCACTCGGGATTCCTGCCCGCCCAACCAGGCAAGGAATCCCCATCGCGCGCGGCGAACTTAGGCTCCGATGACTCGTCACTGGCGCGCGCGCATTCGGACGCTCCTCAGCCTTGCCGCCGCGGTCGCGGTCGGCTGGCGGCTTGACACCATCGGCTGGCCGTGGTGGGCATGGCTGCCCGCCGCGATCCTCACGGGCATGACCACCCTCATAGCCGTCATGCTGTCGTGGTTCCTCTACCGCAAGCTCACCTACGAGCGCTTCGCGGAAGCGGCCCGCCGCCGTCACCGGGCTGAGGCGGAGGGCTGACGGTGCGCCTGGGCTTCCATGTCTCCATCGCCGGCGGCCTCGACCGCTGCATCGAGCGCGCCATCGTGCGCCGGTGCACCACGCTGCAGATGTTCACCGCCGCGCCGGTGCAGTGGGCCCGCGGCGACATCAGTGCCGACGAGGGCGCGCGCTTCGCCGATGAGCTGGCCCGCCTCGACATCCGCCCGCATTTCGTCCACGCCAAGTACCTGCTCAACGTCTCCTCGCCTGACGCGGAACTGCGCGCCAGGAGCGTCACCGACCTGTGCGCCGAGCTGCAGGCGGCGCAGACCATGCGCGCCGCGGGCGTGATTCTGCACCTGGGAAGCGTGGGAGCGGACGGGACGATCAGCGAAGGCATCGACCGCGTCGCGCGCGCCGTCGATACCGCCTGCGCATGTTCGCCCGACGGCCCACCGGTGATCCTCGAGAACTCTGCGGGCCAGGGGAACGTCGTGGGCGCCCGCTTCGAAGAGATCGCGCGCATCATCGCAGCTACTGACTGCCCCCGGCGCGCGCGGGTCTGCATCGACACCGCGCACGCCTTCGGCGCGGGCTACCCGATACACGAAGAGGAAGGCCTGGGGCGCGCCGTGGAGGAGATGGACGCGACCTTCGGCCTCGATCGGCTGGCGCTGCTGCACATCAACGACTCGCTGGTGCCGTGCGGGTCCGGGCGTGACCGGCACTGGCACATCGGTCGGGGCACAATCGGACGCGCGGGCATGGAGCGCATCGTCAACCACCCGGCGCTGGTGCACCTCCCCTTTATCATGGAGACGCCGGGGACGCAGGCCGACGACCTCAGCAACATGCGCCGCATCCGCCGCCTGATCAGTCCCGAGAACCGCCCGCCGCTGCCCGCGCTGCCAAGGGAATTGCGCTAACCCCGCATGATCCGCTCGTACACATCCACGGCCAGCTCCACCTGGCGCAGCTCGATCCACTCGTCGGCGGTGTGCGCCTGGCCGATGTCGCCCGGGCCCAGCACCACCAGCGGCACACCGCGTTCGGCGAAGTCGCAGCCATCCGTGCAGTACGCCACGCCCTCCACCGCGTCCTCGCCGGTCACCTCACGCACCGCCCGCCGGGCCAGCGTCACGATCTCGGCCTCGGCGTCCGTCTCGACCGCCCAGTCCTTGAGCGTCGGCACGACTTCATCGCCGTCCGCGAGTATGCCGCCAATCACCCCGGCGACGTCATCGAAGGCCCCGTCGGGCGTCTCGCCCGGGATCAGGCGCCGGTCGATCATAATCTCACACAGCTCCGGCACCACGTTCACGGCGGCGCCGCCGTGAATCGTCCCCACCGACAGCGTCGGCCCGCCCACCAGCGGATGGCTCTCACGCGCGCCGAGGTCGGTCGCGAACTCCTCGAGCGCACTGACCACGCGCGCCATCCGGTAGATCGCGTTCACACCCTTCTCCGGGTTGGAACTGTGTGCGCTCACCCCGCGTGTAACCACCTTGACCCGCAGTGCGCCCTTGTGCGCGATCACCACACGCAGGCGCGTCGGCTCCCCGATCACCGCGGCCGCCACCGGCCCGCTGTCCTGGAGGAACCGCCGCGCGCCGCCATGCAGGTACTCCTCATCGGCGGCCGCCACCAGCACCACCGTCCGTGGCGGCGGCCCGCCCTCCGCTACGCGCGCGAGCGCCACCATCATGGCCGCCAGCGAGCCCTTCACATCGCACGCGCCACGCCCGTAGAGCCGCCCCTCTTCAATCACCCCCTCGAAGGGGGGCACGGTCATGCCCTCCGCAGCCACCGTGTCGAGGTGCGCCTCGAAGACGATCGGCGGCTCCTCCCGCCCCTCGACGCGCGCGATCACGTTGTCGCGCCCGGGCAACACCTCCTGCAGGTGGCAATCGATGCCCCGTCCGGACAGCCACTCGTGCACGAAGCGCGACATGCGAGCCTCGCCCTCATGCGGACCGGCGGGCTCGCGGCCGCAGGGGTTGACGCTGGGCAGTCGCACCATGGCGGCGTGCAGCTCGATGAGTTCGCTCATTGCTTCCTCCCGGGCGCGATGATGCTGCCGCATTCGCCGCTCGCCGCCGCGCTCCTGCCCGTACAGGACGAAACCCCAGCCTCGCCGGCTGGGGTTGAGGTCGGTCGTGGTCGGGGCGGCCGGATTCGAACCGGCGACCTTACGGACCCGAACCGTACGCGCTACCAAGCTGCGCCACGCCCCGACGAGTGGCAGTATAGCACTCCCCCCGGGCTTCGTCAACCGACAGGCGGCGCGGACCGGGCGTAGATTCTGATAGTCGGCGAACAACCGGCCTGAGACGGACGGGCGGGCGCTTATGGTCCGGGACAATGCCGGGCGGCCACGTGCTCCCGCTCGGATGCAGCCATCCGCCCCGACAATCATCTGGTGTGACGCGAGATACTTCGCGCCACATATCGCCGGGGTGCCTCCGCCCGGAGACAGAGCGGGTACGAGCGGTCGCCCTCCGTTAGGAGCCTCAGATCACACCTTCCGGAGAGGGCCAGATAGGCCCGCCAGAGGCCTGAATCGACGACTTGATGGCGCAGCTTGACTCGGCTTCCGGCGCGGGTGTATAAGTGGTGCGCATTTCCGGGGGGTAAACCTTGACATAGTTGCCGGGAAGTCGGTCGGAAAGGCGATGCTGCCTGCAACGGCAGCCAGGGACGAGAGCTGCAAGGTCATGACAGCGCACTCCGTCCGGAAGGCGCGGCGAGCAGGATTGTTCAGGAGCCGGGACGCCGGCCCCCGCCGCTCGCCTGCGCGAGCGCACCGCGCAGATCGCGGAAGCACGAGAGGAATCCGCCGCCGAGGGAGGGAGTAGACGTCCGGCATCGAAGGGGTCTGCACCTGACCCCGGGAACAGGACGTGGCGCGGGGACGTGGGGCATCCGCGCGCGGCGACGCATGAAGGGCCATCAGAGCACACCTATCGAAGCCTGCACAGCACTACCGTCACAGCCCGCTGCCGCGGGCGCCCAGGGAGGTATGCGCGCCGATGAGTCTGGATTCGAGGCTGGCGACTCAGGAGGTCATCAAGCGTGACGGGCAGCGCGTCCCGTTCGACCCGGCACGCATCAAGAGCGCCATCCTGAAGGCGGGTAAGGCCACCGGGGAGTTCGGTGACGATGCCGCCGAGCGACTGACCGCGCTGGTGCTCAAGGTTATCCAGCATCGCCGCTGGTCGGACAGCCCCTCGGTCGAGCAGATCCAGGACATCGTCGAGCAGGTCCTCATCGAGGCGAATCACTTCGCCACCGCGCGCGCCTACATCGTCTACCGTGAGCAGCGCAAGCGCATCCGAGACGAACAGAAGGTCCTCATCGACGCTATCGGCTCGATCAACGAGTACCTCCAGCAGGCCGACTGGCGCGTCAATGCCAACGCCAACCAGGGCTACTCGCTGGGCGGGCTGATCCTCAACGTCGCCGGCAAGGTCACCGCGAACTACTGGCTGAGCGAGGTCTACCCGTCCGAGATCGGCCTGGCCCACCGGCGCGGTGATCTGCATATCCACGACCTTGACATGCTCTCGGGCTACTGCGCGGGCTGGTCGCTGCGCCGGCTGCTCTACGAGGGCTTCAACGGCGTCCCGGGCAAGGTCGAGGCCGCGCCCTGCCGGCATATGTCCAGCGCCGTCGGCCAGATGGTCAACTTCCTCGGCACTCTGCAGAACGAGTGGGCCGGGGCGCAGGCGTTCAGCAGCTTCGACACCTACCTCGCCCCCTTCGTGCGCGCCGACCGCATGACCTACGCCGAGGTCAAGCAGTGCGTGCAGGAGTTCGTGTACAACCTCAACGTCCCGTCGCGCTGGGGCACACAGACCCCGTTCACCAACATCACCCTCGACTGGACCTGCCCCGAGGACCTGCGGGAGCAGGAGCCGCTGCTCGGCGGCGACCCCGCCGGCTTCACCTACGGGGAACTCGAGGAGGAGATGGCGGTGATCAACCGCGCCTTCCTCGAGGTGATGATCGGCGGCGACTGGCGCGGGCGCGTCTTCACCTTCCCGATCCCGACCTACAACATCACCGGCGACTTCGACTGGGAGCACCCCAACACCAGGCTGCTGTTCGAGATGACGGCGAAGTACGGTATCCCCTACTTTCAGAACTTCCTCAACTCCGACCTGCAGCCGCACATGGTGCGTTCCATGTGCTGCCGGCTGCAACTCGATCTCAGCCAGTTGCTCGCACGCGGCAACGGCCTGTTTGGCTCGGCGGAGCAGACCGGCTCGGTCGGTGTAGTGACCATCAACTGCGCGCGCCTGGGCTACCTGGCCGCAGAGGACCTGAGCGCCTTCTACCAGCGCCTCGACACCCTGCTGGAGCTGGCGCGCGACAGCCTCGAACTCAAGCGCAAGACCGTGCAGCGCTGCATTGACAACGGACTGCTGCCCTACACGCAGCGCTACCTGGGCACGCTCCGCAACCACTTCAGCACCATCGGCGTGAACGGCATCCACGAGTGCATCGCCAACTTCACACGCGGCGAACACGACATCACCGACGAGTGGGGGCGGCAGTTCGCTATCGACCTGCTCGAGCATATCCGCGCCAGGATGGTGCAGTTCCAGCAGGAGACCGGGCACCTCTACAACCTTGAGGCCACGCCGGCGGAGAGCGCAACTTACCGCTTCGCGCGCGAGGACCTCCGGCGCTATCCCGACATCACCCACTCCGGACCCGCGGACGCGCCCTACTACACCAACTCCAGCCAACTCCCGGTCGGCTGGACCGAAGACCCGTTCGAGGCGCTCGAGCACCAGGAGGAGCTGCAGCGTCTGTACACCGGGGGCACGGTCTTCCACATGTACATGTCGGAGCGCATCTCCAGCGCCGAGGCCTGCAAGAACCTTGTGCGCCGAACGCTGGAGCGCTTTCGTATCCCCTACCTGACGATCACGCCAACCTTCTCGATCTGCCCGCGCCATGGCTACCTGGCCGGTGAGCATGAGTTCTGCCCCAAGTGCGATGCGGAGGCACTGGCAAGAAAGAGCGCATCGGGGGAGGCCGCCGGGTAGCCCGCAGCGAATCGTACCGCGACAGGAGATACAGCAATGGACCGCGACAACGAGACCATCAGCTCCGAACCCCAGCTCGACCCGTCCGAGCGTACGCGCTGTGAAGTGTGGACCCGCGTGATGGGCTACTACCGCCCGGTGTCGATGTGGAACGCCGGGAAGCAGAGTGAGTACGCCGACCGCCGGGCGTTCCTCGAACCTCCCGCGTCATGGCAGGGCCCGTCCGGACAGAAGAAGCTGGAGATCTGACGCGATGGACGAGCCGCACTCCGAGCCCGAGGCGCGCGCGCGCCTGCGCGTCGGGGGCTTCGAACCCCTGACCACCATCGAGTGGGAGGGGCGGCTGTGTGCCGTCGTCTTCCTCCAGGGCTGTCCCTGGCGCTGTCGCTACTGTCACAACGCCGAACTGGCCCCCTTGACTGCGCCGGGCATGAGGCCGTGGGCGGAGATCTACGAGCAGCTTCGCGCGCGCCGGGGGTTCCTCGACGCGGTCATCTTCAGTGGCGGTGAGCCGACGCTGCAGTCGGAACTTCCCGACGCGCTGCGCGAGGCCGCGAGTCTCGGCTTCGAGGTGGCGCTGCACACCAACGGTTACAGCCCCGCCGCGCTCCAACGCGCTCTCGACACCGGCGTGCTGGGTTTCGTGGCCCTCGACGTGAAGGCCCCCTTCGACGACTACCCTACGATCACCCAGGTCCCCGCGAGCGGCAAGGGCGCGCGTGAGTCGGCACGCCTGGTACTGGCGTCCGGCATCGCCCACGAACTGCGCACCACCTGGCACCCGGCGCTGCTCAGTCGCGATCAGCTTCGCACGATCGCCCGCGAGCTGTCAGACCTGGGGGCGCGTGCGTGGGTGCTGCAGCTCTTCCGGGCAGAAGGCTGTCCGGTGCGGTGGCTGCGCGAATCGCTGGCGCTGCCCGCGCGGGTGGATGACGGTATGCGCGCCGAGCTGAGCGCGATCATCCCCGGCTTCGAGGTGCGCGGTGGCGACATGGATTGACTGCCGCTGCTGAGAGCCCCACTTGCGGCCGAAGGGCCCCGCGAGCCTGAGGCGAATACTTCACGCGTCCAGACAATCCGAAGGAGGGAGTCAGATGGAGTACGTGCAGCTTGGGCGGACGGGTACCCGCGTGTCGCGTTTCTGCCTGGGGACCATGAACATCCGCGCGCTCGAGGACGAAGAGGCGTGGGGGGAGATCGTCGGCGAAGCGCTCGATGGCGGCATCAATTTCATCGACACCGCCGACGTCTACGGCCGCGGTATCTCCGAGACGGTGCTGGGCAACATCCTCGCCGCCAACGGTCGCCGCGATGACGTCGTGCTGGCGACCAAGGCGGTCGCCGCGATGGGCGACGGGGAGAACGACCACGGTGCGAGTCGCTACCATCTCACACGCGCGGTCGAGGGCAGCCTCAAGCGCCTGCAGACCGACCGCATCGACCTGTTCTATCTGCACATCGTTGATCTGACCACCCCCATGGACGAGATCCTGGAGACGCTCGACACGCTGGTCACCCAGGGCAAGATCCTCTACGTGGGCACCAGCAAGTGGCCCCCGACGCTGATCATGGAGGGCCTCGCGCTCTCGCAGGCACGGGGGCTGCCGCGGTTCGTGGCCGAGCAGCCGCCCTACCACATCCTCGATCGCGGCATCGAGAACGAACTGGCCTGGATGTGCCTGCGGCAGGGCATCGCTCTGTGCACGTGGGGGCCCCTTGCATACGGGCTGCTCTCGGGCAAGTACCGCAAGGGCGAGCGGCCGTACGAGGGCGGCCGCTTCGCCGGGCACGGTCCCGATAGCACGCGCTTCACCCCAGCCGCGCTGGATGTGGTTGAGGAGCTGATCCCGCTGGCCGAGGCACGAGGAGTGTCGCTGGCCGAGTGGGCGCACGCGTGGATGCTCACGCGCCCGTTCCTGACCGCGGCGATCATCGGCCCGCGCACCATCGAGCACCTGCGCTCGACCATGAAAGCCCTGGAGATAGAGCTAAGCACAGAGGAGCTGGCGCGCGTCGATGAGCTGGTGCCCCCGGGCAAGTTTGTCAGCGACTTCTACGATGGCAACGTCTACGCCCGCCTGCGCCAGGCCATCTACGACCCCTCGAGCGTGCGCCGACAGTAGGAGCGTCTGCCGGCAATGGTCCCAGAAGCAGCATGAGCGATCGGGGCGCCCGAGTGCGCGGGCGCCCCTGCCACCTCTGCCCGACGACGCGTTCTCACCGCGGACCGATGATCCGCACGTTGGTCGAGATGGGGAACTCGCGGCCACCAACTTCGTAGACGATCTCGGCGAACAGCGCCGAGTGACCCTCCTCCGGGTAGAGTGTACGAGCGATCCACATACCATCGTGCTCGATCGCCGGCTTCTCCTCCCAGGTGGACGCGCGGAAGTCACGCGTCTGCGTATGCGCCGTCCACTGAGTCACGCGCACCGCGCCCGGCCCCGGGTTGACGGTGAGCTTGAGATAACGCCCCTCTTCGAACTCCCAGGACGGTTCGGGCAGCGGCGCGCGCCCGCTGCAGCACAGGAAGAAGCCGATCTGTGCGTTGATCACGCGCATCAGGTCATCGAGACCGTGGCCGGAGTTGGGAACGTAGAGGATGTACCTGGGGCCTACCAGCCCGTTCCAGTAGAGATTCGCGGCATCCAGCGGCCAGTAGGGGTCGTTGGTGCCGGTGATGGTCAGCTTGGGGATGGTGATGCACTCACGCAGCGCATACGGATCGACCATCTCCCCAAGTTGCCGGCCCGCTACGGAACTCAGCAGGTCCGGCAGCCCACGCTCGGTGTAATCATGGATCATTTCCGAGTAGTCGCCCCAAGCCTCGACCTGGTGGGCCATCTGTGCGGCCATGTTGAGATTATCGTAGACCATGGGCGCGATACCCACCAGCCGCTCGGGCGCGACCGCACCGGTCCACCAGGTCGTCCATCCGCGCTTGGAGGCCCCGGTGACCACGAAACTCGTCACCGGCGTGTCCCATCTCTCAGCAGTATATGCTTCGATCGCATCCATAGTGCGCACGGCCGCTTTGGTCATCGGGAACAGCAGCGGCCAGTCCGGCTCGCCGGTCCGCAGGTATTGCTCGAAGGTATGGGCGATCAGCGCATCCTCGCGCAGGTCATCGAACAGCGGCTGGTTGGGGATGTCGCCGAGCACCACCATAGGGGCCGACAGCG
>CAZTZN010000009.1:0-28042 GCA_964617715.1 uncultured Armatimonadia bacterium
CGAGGTTGGGCGTCTCGTAGAATGAGCTGCCGAAGCAGCCCAGGTCCGCCCAGCCGAGGTCATCGATGAGGATGAAGATGATGTTGGGGGGGGACGAAGGGTACTGCGGCATGGCGGTCACTCCTGCGCGAACGGCGGCAATCGGCAACAGGCAATCGGCAATCGGCAATGGCGGGAGCGGCGTGACTCAGTCGGGCACTGTCAGGTCGGCCAGGAACCCGGCGGTAATGCGCTTGCCGACCAGGAAGAACTTGCGGTCCGGGTGCCAGAGCACGTCCTCACCGCCGCGCGTGGTCAGGCTCGGGTAGACGCCGATGTCGGTGCGCTGCAGCGGGCCGATGCCGTGGCCGCCGTTGTCCATGAGCACCTTGCTCTCGCTGAACCAGATTGGCTGCTCGGCCCCCTCACGGAACTCGCCCAGCGCGATGAACGCAGGCCGGCGGTTCTTCGAGGTCTCCTCGCGGGCGCAGCCCTCGAAGTGCCCGTCGTTGTTGTGGTGCAGCAGCACGTAGCGCCCGTCGCCCAGCCGGTAGATCGGGCAGCAGCATAAAGGCTGGGGGATGGGCACGCCGTGGTCACGTCGCAGCAGCGGCCGCGGCGCGCACCAGCTCACGCCGTCATCGGGAGAGACCGAGTACCAGATGTATCCGCTCATCGTGCGCATGGTGCACAGCAGGCGGTCGTCGGGCAGGCGCACCAGGCTCGGCTCCTGCGCGATCGACAACGCCGGCGCGTCGTAGTGGGGCACGCGCAGCGCCTCATCATCCGGCGACCACTCGATCTCGATGTCGCGCGGCTCGGGGTCATCGTCGATGTTCACGAAGCGCATGAACTGCACGACCGTCTCCCACGCGGTCCAGGACTGTGCGACCGGCGGCGTGCGCACGGCCTTCGAGACCCAGCGCGAGAAGCCGGTGAACCACCGGCCCTGCAGGTCGCGGATGGGGAGCTGCCAGACGATCCAGTTCGAGGGCACGCGCGGGTCCGGATCATCGTAGGCGCTGCGCGGCATCGGGATGGTCTGCGGCTCCGACCAGCTCGCGCCCAGGTCGTCGGAGTAGCAGCAGTCCATCGTGCCGGTGTGCTGGTGGACCACGTCGTCGATGCCCTGGTACTGGTTCCAGATCACGTAGATGCGCCCCGATGCCGAGGTGATCGGGAAGCCCCAGCTCGCCATGCGGCCCTGCCCCGGGCGGCGCGGACCGGCGACACGAATCGGCGCGGACCACGTGCGGCCGTCGTCGGTCGAGCGCGCCATCATGATGCGGTGATCGCCCGCGCCCTCGTAGCTCGACTGCGTCCAGACCGCCATCAGCGCGCCATCGGGGGCGTCGGTCACCAGGAAGTGCTCGTTGCCGGTGTCATGGTCGCCCGTGGGCACGTAGACCACGTAGTCCGGCTCACTGCGCGCGAGTTCGGCCTGCACGTCCTCCGGCATGGCTGAGCCCTTCGAGTCGGGCATCGCGGCTCACTCCCCTTCGGCCTCGACCTCGGCCAGGATGCGCTTGAGGTTCGCGACGCCCTGCCTGACCGAGCCGTGGATGTCATCGGGCAGCGAGATCTCCAGCGAGACCGTGCCGTCATAGCCCGCGTCGCGCAGCATCGCGAACAGCAGCGGCCACTGCATCTCACCCTCGCCGCCGACGCACGGCTTGATCCACTCGTCGGCGGGCGTCTTGCGCCAGCCCTCGGCCTCGGCGTTGGGCGGCTCCTCGGTGCGGAGGTGGAAGTCCTTGGCGTGCGCATGCACCACGAAGGGCGCGAACATGCGCGCCGCCTCGACGTGGTCTTCGCCGAAGACATGGCGGAAGTTGGTGAAGTCGATGTTGATGCCGAAGTTCGGCCGGTCTACCAGCTCGATCATGCGCATGACCTGCGCCGAGCGCCCCAGCAGCAGCCCGTGATTCTCCACGCCCACGGTGATGCCGCGGTCCGCGGCCACGTCGGTGATCTCCTGCATCCCCGCACACACGCGCTCCAGGATGAAGTCGAGGTCGGGGTTCTCGGCGCGCTCGGCCGGCAGCGAGGTACGCGGGTCGAGGCGGATGGTGTCGGTGTCGAGGATGTCGGCGATGTCCATCTCCAGGATGCAGTTGGCGACGGTCTGCTCGAAGGCCTCCTCGTCATAGACCGCGAAATCGCTCTCCAGCGTGTAGCACGAGACCAGCAGACCGCCGTCGTCGAGCAGCTCGCGGGCGCGCTCGGCCTGCTCATCGACCGGCTCGTCCTCGTTCCAGTACCGGCTCAGCGGCTCGAAGCAGTCGGCCTCGGTACTCAGGCCGACGAACTCGATGCAGTCGAACATGTCCATCTCGCCCCTGACGAGCAGGGCGTTGAAGACCCACTGGCACACTCCGGCATACATGTTGCCGCCTCCTCCGACGGAGCGCGGCTCCGCCAGATCGCTGTGCCGCCGGCATCGGGGCCGGCGCTGCTCCGTGGCGGCGCCTCGCCGACGGTGTTCGGCGGTCCATATTCCTCAGGCGCGAACGCGCACCTTTCGCGCGCCGCGCGGGGGCCGTCAGGGATCGCCGGCGCCTCGACCGCCAGGATCATCTGAAAGGGGCTCTCGTCATGCGCACGTTGTGCACGGTGCTCGCCGTCGTGGTCACGACGGGCGTTGCCATCGCGGTCGAGGACTCGGATGTGCTGTTCTTCGCGCCCTACGAGGACGGCGTCGATGCCGCGGAGGCCGCGGGCGCGCGCGCGGCGACCGTCACCGGCCGGGAGCAGTTCGTGGAGGGCGTGCGCGGGCGGGCACTGTTGCTCGATGCCGACTCGCTGCTCACCTACGCCTTCGCGGGCAACGTCGTGCCCGGCGAGGGCACCATCATGATGTGGTTCCGCCCCGAGTGGCCCGCCGATGACGACAGGATGCATATGCTCTTCCGCGCGGCAACCGGCAACCACGGCGGCAAGGCCCTCAACGCTATCTACCTCTACAAGTACCTGCGCTTCGCTCGCCTGCAGATCTACACCTCGAACGGCCGGCTCACCGACCCGCAGCACGGCCGCTCCATCGCCTACCTGGATGACGTGAGCTGGGAGCCCGGGACGTGGCTGCACGTAGCCGCGACCTGGAGCTCGACCCTCGAGAACACCGAGATGTACCTCTACCTCAACGGCGAGCGCATCGCCGCCTGCGGCGGGCAGATCTTCGTGCCCGACCAGGCGCCCGAAACCTTCGACATCGGCGGCCCGCAGGGCTCGGGGACGACCGCCTTCGACGACGTGCTCATCTTCAGCCGCCCGCTGCTGGCCGGCGAGATCGAGGCCATCTACGCCTCGTACGCGTCGGGCGAGGTCGCTGCGGCCGCCGAACTGCCCTTCGTCGCGGCGCGCGAGCTGCACCTGCGCCCCTTCGTGCTGTTCGCGCGCGACCGGGTGGTGACGCTGGTTGATTACCGTGGCGCGCGCGGTGATCTCGGCGCCGGGGACGGCAGGGTCGATGTGACCGTGGCGGGCGCGGCGGGCCGGGCCTCCGCATCGGCGGACACCGGTCCGGGCGGGGTGGCGCGTATCGAGCTGCCCTACGCCGAGATCGGCCCCGGTCCGGCGACCATCAGCGCGACGCTGAGCGCCGCCGACGGGCGCGAGTTGCGCACCGGTGAGCTGGCGTGGGAGGTCCCGGAGAGGCCCGAGTGGCTGGGCAACACGCTGGGCATCAGCGACCAGGTGCCGCCACCGTGGACTCCCGTGCGCGCCGAGGGTGACGCCGTGACCGTCTGGGGCCGCGAGTACGTCTTCGGCGGCTCGCCGCTGCCCGCGCAGGTAACCAGCCGGTCACGGGGTCTGCTGCGCGCGCCGATCATGCTGCGCGCGGGCGGGAACTTGCTGGCGGCGCAGCCGGTCGGTGCGGCGGATGTGCGGGCTACCGAGGCCCGTCGCGTCTGGCGGGGGCAGGTCGGCCCTCTGATCTGCGTGGCGACCACCACCGTCGAGTTCGACGGTTTCATGCGCGTGGACCTCGAACTGACCCCCGCCGGCGATGGCGCGATCGACGCCCTCGAGCTGGTGGTGCCGATGACACCCGACCGGGCCACGCTCTACCACCACTGTAACGGCGAGTGGACCGACCTGTCCGACGCGGGCACGATCGGGGAGGTGGGGTGGAGTAGGCCGCTGCCCTTCGTGCCCTACGTGTGGCTCGGCGACGAGCGGGGCGGGCTCGCGTGGTGGTGCGAGAGCAACTGGAACTGGCGCGACGCCGCCCCCGAGCGTGCCATCGAGATCGTCCGCTCCGCCGAGGGCGTGGACCTCGTAGTACGATTCATCGACGCGCCCGCGACTCTCGACGCGCCCCTGCGATTGACCTTCGGCTTCATGGCGACCCCGGTGAAGCCGCTTCCTCAAGGCTGGCGTGACTGGCGCCCGACCTTCGTCAGCGCCACCAGTATCGAGGGCTTCGTCGAGCACGGCGGCTCGCACTACGACGGCTGCCGCAACATCGGCACGCTGTGGAACACGCACGTCGGCAGCTTCAGCTACTTCCCGGCCGATCCGGCGGAGATGGCGCACAGGGTCGCTATCCTCCATGACGCCGACTGGCAGACGGTGCTGTCCTACTATGCCATGAACATGACGCAAACCGGCACCCCCGACTTCGTGGTGAACGAGCGTGAGTGGCGCCGCGACCCGTACTCCGAGGCCAGCCTGCGGGATGGCGCCTACGGCACGGTCTGCCAGGCCAGCTCCTGGGCCGATATGCTGCTGTGGATCATCGACCGCACCATGGACGAGACCGGCACCGACGGCATCTACGTGGATTGCTCCAACCCGCGCTTCTGCCGCAGCCGCGAGCATGGCTGCGAACGCGGGCGCTATCCTCTGCTGGCGGCCCGCGAGCTGCAGAGGCGCATGTACACGCTCGTGCGCCAGAAGCGCGGCGACGCCGGCTTCGTCTACAGCCACGTCTCGGCGAGCGTATTCATGACCACCTACTCCTTCGCCGACGCGATCCTCAACGGCGAGCAGTTCAACCGCAAGGACCTGCTGACCGATCTGACACCGGCGAAGTTTCGCGCCGAGTTCATCCCGCACAACCTCGGCGTGCCGGTGATCCTGCTGCCCACGCTGGTGAAGTTCCAGCCCGAGGGGCGGGAGAAGATGCCCGGCGCGGAGTTCCTCGCCTACCCGTTTCTGCACGACGTGATCTGCGTGCCCTCGTGGATGGGCCGCGCGTCACAGCAGTTGCTGCGCACGCTCGAGAACGCGCTGCACGCCTTCGGCGGCGCCGACGCGCGCTTCCTGCCCTACTGGTCGAACGGCGACCTGATCGCGCCATCGTCACCCGAGGCCACGGTCAGCGGCTACCTGCGGCAGGGCGGTGACGGGCTGCTGCTGATCGCCCAGGGGCCGGCGCAGCCGATGGAGGTCGAGGTAGTGCTGCACGGCGAGCTGGCTGCCCTCGGCGGGCTGCCCGCGCACGATGTCGTGACCGGCGAGGCGCTGGCATGGCGTGACGACCGGCTGGTGTGGCGCCTGCCGGGCCGCGCGGTGCAGATGGTGATCATCGAGCGGTAGAGTCAGTACGCCCAGAAGCGGTAGGTGGGGAAGCGACCAATCGTACCGATGAGCCCCCACATGCCACCGACCATGAACTCGCCCAGCGTCAGCCCCAGAAACATCGGCAGCAGGCGGCGGTAGAGCTTCTGTCCGCCATAGCGCAGGGTAAGGCCTTTGACCGCCCACGCGATAGTCAGCGGCAGCCACAGCAGCCCGATGAACCACACGCTCGAGGCCGCGTAGCCCGCGGGGTGGAACGGCCACCACACATAGCGCTGGCGCATCAGCAGCAGCCCGATGCTGAAGACTCCACCCGCGCCCAGCGCCGCCAGGCGGTTCCAGTCCGGCGGCCTGGGGTAGGCCAGCCAGCTTTGCGGCCGAGAGAACGCGCCCTGGCCGAGGTACGGCGCGTCGGTGGGCATGCTTGCGAAGCCGTGGGTGTACGCCAGGTGCAGCGTTGCCCAGAAGCCCGCCACGACCCCCAGCACGCTCGCCAGCCCCAGCGCGCCGAAAGTCCCCGGTCCCGCCAGCCCGCGTCGCTCGCCCAGCGCCAGCCCCTCGATCCCATGGGGCATCGGGTGGCTGCGTTGCACGCGCTCGAGCCACCACAGCAGGCCCAGGCCCTTCACGTTGGCGTCTCCAAGCATCCGTACCCCGCCAATGCGGACCATCATGTCCAGAGGCCCGGTGAACAGGTCGTGCACCGGCAGTCCGAACTCTGCGCGCATACGCGTGATTGCCAGCGACAGCAGCAGGTAGCCGCCCAGGTAGACCAGGGCGGCGGCCGCGCTCACCCCGAGCTGGCTGGTGACGAAGTAACCCGCCAGCGCGGTCAACCCCAGAAGGCCCGCCAGGGTCACGCGATAAGGCAGGGCTTGCCGCCGTTCGTCGCGCGGATGAGCACCGCGGAGCACATCGCCGATGACCGCCGCGAAGTAGCGCCGACCGATCCACAGGGCGAAGACCGCGATCCCCAGGTACGCCCCAACGGTCTGCTCGCGCACAAACGGGATGCCCATGCGCTGGTAGCCGGTCATCCATGAGCCGATCAGCTCCAGCTTCCAGAACCAGTAGAAGAACCAGCATGAGAACAGGAAGTCCTGGGGCATCAGATAGCCCAGGCCGATGGCGAACGGGTAGACCGACACCCAGGTCTTGCCCATGGCTCGCCACGGGTAGGCCTGCAGATGCGATGACAGGTCGATCGCCGTGACCTTGATCACCGGTACCGCCGGGTAGAGAGTGCCGATGCCGTTGACGATGTCGATCGCCGCCGCGATGCCGAAGCCCACCCAGAACAGCGAGCTGCCCATCAGCTCAGGCCCCACGATCCCGAAGCCGGGCTCGGTGAGCTTGAAGGGTATCTCGGTCAGCGGGTAGCCCAGCTTCTCCTGCTCGGTCCAGCGTCGCCAGACGAACACGTCGATCAGCAGCATGGCCCCCACCAGCGCCAGCACGAACACAGTCCACGCGCCCATCGGCACCAGCCACGGAGCTATGCTCGCGCGCGAGTACAGCAGCCCGTCGCCCTCCCAGAAGTCCCAGACAGCGCGGTGATCCGTGACCAGCAGGCCCGAGGCGAGGTGATCGCGGAACAGCTCTTCCCAGTTGTTGATCGAGTTGGCGTAGTAGCCGATGAAGGGGAGCTGATTGACGAGCACCTGCACGAAGTCGTGGCCGGCGACGGCGCTGGCGAAGCTTACCATCACGTAGATGGTCGCCAGCTCACCGGGGGCCAGCGCCCAGCGCGGGCGCCAGCGACGCACGGCGAGGTTCAGCAACGCGATCACCATGAGCGTGAATACCGCGTTGAAGAACAGCGAGAGCATGGTTGGCTGGCCCGAGTTCCAGACCATCTCCATGCTGTGCACCCAGAAGATGTTGGGCGGGATCAGCAGTGCGCCAATAACCAGCGCACGCACCGTGACGGGCGTGCGCACGCTCCCCGCGTCCCCGCGCGCGGAAGCGACCGCCGAGATTGTCGGGTGCGCCGCCACGGGGCCTCGCCTCGCCCGGGGGGATATGCGCCACGGTCGAGGCGAGTGTTTCTCCGCGCGTGACGCGAACCCTTGGCGGGGCGGGGCGCAGCGTCGCCCATCGTAGCGACTGCTGAGGCTGAGGCGTCCGCGGCCCGGAGGAGTCGGCGTGCCGGCGGGGAATCTACCGCGGCCGACGCGCAGCCGCACTATTGCGCGCGAGCAGGAGGCGACCGATGAAGGTCTACGTAGTCACCGATCTTGAGGGCGTAGCCGGGGTTACCCGGTGGGATCCGCGCCACCAGGGTGATACACCGGCCACTGCGGCCGTGCGGGCGAAGTTCGCCGTCTGGCTGGCGGAGGAGGTCAACGCCGCCGCGCGGGGGTTCTTCTCCGGCGGGGCGACGGAGGTCATCGTCAACGATGGCCACGGCGCGGGGATGACCATGGACGTCGAGGTGCTCGACCCGCGTATCAAGCTCTTTCACGGCACACAACGCCCGGACTACTGCACGGGCCTCGACGAGACCTGTGACGCCATCGCCAGCGTGGGCACCCACGCGATGGCCGGCACCCCGTACGGCAACCTCGCTCACACCATGGGCCGGGGAGTGCGTTACTACTCGCTGAACGGCATACGCGTTGGCGAGACCGGGCTGCAGGCCTTCCTGGCGGGCTACTACGACGTGCCCTACATCTTCTGCGCGGGCGACGAGTGGGCGGTGCGCGAAATGCAGCAGCTCTGCCCGGGATGTGTCGGCGCGGCCACCAAGATCGGCACCGGCCCGCTTTCGGCGCTGACCTGCACTCCAGAGCGCGCCCGCGAGATTATTGAGGAGGGCGCGCGTCGGGCCATCGCGGTGATCCCAAAGGTCAAGCCGCTGAAGCTGGATGCGCCGGTGGTCTTTCGTGAGGAGCACGACAGCCAGCTCTTCGACGAGGAGAAGAAGCTGCCCGGTCGGCGGGTCATCAACTCGCACACGCTTGAGATCGAAGCCGAAACCATCCTTGACGTGCTGAACATCAAGTACGGACATGACCCGAACTGGAAGCCAATCTGGCGGCAGTAACCCATGCAAACGGAGGAACCGCCATGCGCATCTACGTTATGACCGATCTGGAGGGCGTCGCCGGCGTCACGCAGTGGGAGAACCGCGCCGACGACGGTCCCTGGAACACGCTGCGCCGGGCGCGCCTGAGCCGGCTGCTGGCGCGCGAGGTCAACGCGGCCATTGACGGTCTCACCGCCGCCGGCTTCGACGAGATCATCGTCAACGACGGCCACGGTTCGGGCAGCACTATCGACTACGATCTGGCCGATCCCCGCGCGCTCTACTACCATGGTCTCGAGCGCCCGTTCTGGCTGCCGTGGCTCGATGAGACCTGCGACGCCACCGCTGCGGTCGGCGCGCATTCGAAGGCGGGCACGCCCGACGGGACCCTGGCGCACACCATGAGCGAGGCCGTCCGCCGCTGGAGCTTCAACGGTATCGAGGTGGGGGAGACCGGCCTGCAGGCGCTGATCGCGGGCTACTTCGGCGTACCGTTCATCTTTGCGGCCGGTGACGTGTGGCTGTGTCGCGAGATGGAGGCGCTGTGTCCGGGCTGCGTAACCGTGCCCGTGAAGTTCGGCACCAGCAGGCACTCGGCGCTGACCGTGGTGCCCGCGCGCGCGCGTGAGCTGATCCGCGAGGGTGCGGAGCGCGCCGCCGAGGCGCTGGGGCGAGTCGAGCCGCTGACCTTGGACTCGCCGGTGCTGTTCCGCGACGAGCGCGTTGACCCCACCTGGGACGAGGAGGCCGACGCGGAGGAGGGCGTGCGCATTGTCAACGCACATGTGCGCGAGATCGAGGGCGACGACCTGATGGACGTGCTGATGAAGATGTACCCGCAGTACGATCAAAGCTTCAAGCCCGAAACGTGGCGCCCGGGCGTCCGGGAGTAGACAGAGGAGCGACCACCGTGTCTGAGACGAAACCGTTCGAGCCGGTCAAGATCTGCCTGGTTGGCGTGAGCAACTTCGCGCGCAGCCACAAGCGCTGCATCGACGTGATGGTCGAAGAGGGCATCGGAGAGTTCACGGCTGCGGTGGTGCGCAGTCCGCAGAAGTACCCCGAGGCGCTGGCCGAGTATGCCGAGCGTGGCATCACCGTCTACACCGACTATCACGAGTTCCTCGAGGCCGAGCAGGGCAACGTCGAGCTGGTCGCCCTGCCGCTGTCAATCCAGACCCATGCGGACGCCGCGATGGCGGCCATGGAGGCCGGCTACGACGTGCTCGTCGAGAAGCCGCCGGCCGCGACCGTGCAGGACGTGGACGCCATGATCGAGTGCTCGGAGCGCACCGGCCGGTTCTGCGACGTGGGCTTCCAGAACCAGTCGAAGAGCACGGTGCGCGACCTCAAGCGCCTGATCTGCGACGGCGGCCTCGGCGAGATCGAGAGCGTCGCGGTCATGGCCGAGTGGGTGCGCGATGACGATTACTACGCGCGCAACTCCTGGGCCGGGCAGATGGTGATCGACGGCGCGTACGTGCTTGACGGGCCAACCAACAACGCGCTGGCGCACTACATGTTCAACGCACTTTACTTCGCCACGCCCCGTTGGCAGGAGGTGGACAGTCCGGCGCGCGTGCGCGGCGAGCTGTACCACGCCCACCCGATCCCCGGCGAGGATAGTTCCGCCATCGCGGTTGAGACGACAGGCGGCGTTCCCATCATCTATCTGAGTACCCTTGCAGGCTGGGAGGCGCGCGGGCCGTGGATCCGGGTCGAGGGCACCAGAGGCACCGCGCACTGGGACTTCCAGGGCCCGACGCGCATCGAGTACGCCGACGGCTCCGAGCAGGTCATCGAGCCCGATGGCCGGCGCGAGCACGACGAAGTGTTCCGCAACGCCATCCGCTACCTGCGCGGGGTTGATGACGAGCTGAACTGCCCCGTCGCCATGACCCGGCCACTCACGGTGGCGGTCAACGGCGCCTACGAGTCGGGCGCACCGCCGCGGGGCATCGCCCCCGAGTACGTCACCCGCGAGCGGCGGGGCGAGAAGATGTTCACCGGCATCAACGGCATTCAGGAGCTGCTCGACCGCTGCTATGCCGAGCGGCTGACCTACAACGACGCCGGCGCGCCCTGGGGCTATGCCAGCGAGTGGTTCGACACGCGCAACTACACCCGCTTCGAGATGGATCTGGGCTGATGGCCGATCAGGGGCTGACGGGCGTCGAGCAGCAGCCGCCGGGCGAGTTTCTTCCCGGCACGCAGATCGAGGTCATCAACGCGGACATCGAGCGCGGGTGCATCCGGCACGCGTTGTTCGACTTCGACGGCACCATCTCGCTCATCCGCCGCGGCTGGCAGGATGTCATGGTGCCGATGATGGTCGAGGTGCTCGCCGAACTCGGGACCGGGGAGTCGCGCGATGAGCTGTCGGCCATCGTGCGGGAGTTCGTGGACCGGCTGACCGGCAAGCAGACCATCTATCAGATGATTGAGCTGGCCGAACAGGTGCGCAAACGCGGCGGCCAGCCGCTGGAACCACTGATCTACAAGCACCGCTATCTTGAGCTGCTCTGGGCGCAGATCGAGCATCGCGTGGCGGGCCTGCGCGACGGGTCCATCCACACCGAGCAGTTGCGTGTGCCCGGTTCGCTGGCCATCCTCGAGAACCTGCGAGAGCGCGGCGTGGCCTGCTACCTCGCGTCGGGCACCGACGAGCCCTACGTGCTCGATGAGGCCGACGCGCTGGGCCTGACCGACTATTTCGCGGGCATCTACGGCGCGCTGGATGACTATGAGAGCTTCTCGAAGGCCATGGTCATCGAGAAGATCATCGCCGAGCACAAGCTGTCCGGGCCGGAGCTGGTGGGCTTCGGCGATGGCTATGTGGAGATTCAGAACGTCGCCGACGTGGGCGGCATCGCCGTGGGCGTCGCCACCGATGAGGGGCACCCGGGCGAGTTGGACGGGTGGAAGCGCAACCGGCTGATCGTCGCCGGCGCGGACGTCATTATCCCTGATTTCCGCGAGCACGAGCGCCTGTTGGCCTGGCTCTTTGCGGAGGAATAACCATGCCGCACGAGCAGTTCGACCGCAGTCGGCTGCATCTCAAGCCCCTCGCCGAGCGCGAGCATGACCTCGATCTCTCGGTCATCATGGCGCTCGACGACGCGCCACGAGATGTCGATGACGCGGGCCTTGCCGGGTTGGCTGATCGCCTCGTCGCGGCGCGGGAACGCGGCTCGCAGGTCATCTTCGCGCTGGGGGCGCACGTCATCCGCGCAGGCGTGCAGCGCTTCGTGATCGACCTCATGGAGCGGGGCATCATCACCCATCTTGCGGGCAACGGCGCGGTCGCCATCCACGACTTCGAGTTCGCGCTCATCGGCGCCACCACCGAGTCGGTCGCGAAATACATCAGCGAGGGCCAGTTCGGCCTGTGGCGTGAGACCGGGCGGCTCAACGACCTTGCGCGCATCGCCGCCGACGAGGGCATCGGCTACGGCGAGGCCATCGGGCACGCGATCGCCTCGGGCGGATTCCCGCACGCCGACATCAGCGTGCTGGCCGCCGCATACCGGCTGGGGGTGCCGGCGACCCTTCACGTGGGCATCGGCTACGACATCATCCACGAGCACCCGAACTGCGACGGCGCGGCCCTCGGCGCGGCCAGCTACGCCGACTTCCTGGTCTTCGCGCGCTCGGTCGAGGGGCTGGAGGGCGGCGCGTACCTGACCTTCGGCAGCCAGGTCATGGGCCCGGAGGTCTACCTGAAGGCGCTGGCAATGGCGCGCAACGTGGCGCTGCGCGAGGGCCGGGAGATCGCAGATTTCACCACCGCGGTCTTCGACCTGAAGCCGCTGCCCGCCGAGTACCACGATCAGCCGAGCAAGTCCGACCCCAACTACTACTTCCGGCCATGGAAGACCATCCTGGTGCGCACGGTGGCCGACGGCGGGGAGAGCTTCTACTTCAACCTCGACCACGCAGTCTCAGTCCCGAGCCTGTGGCGACTGATCGTGGAGCGGATCAACCGTGAGTGACCTGCGGATGGCCTCGTTCGCGGAACTGTCCGCCGGGCGCCTGCGCGAGCTGCTCGACCGATTCGCCGACGTCTCGCTGGCGATCATCGGCGGCATGTTCCTTGACCGCTACCTGATCATCGACCCGGCGCTGACTGAGCCGTCCCTGGAGACCGGCCTGGACGCCTGGCAGGTGATCGCCAAACGCCCGCAGCCGGGCTGCGCGGGCACGGTCACCAACAACCTGTCGGCATTGGGCGTGGGACAGATGCTGGCGGTCAGCGTCATCGGCGATGATGGCGAGGGCTACGAGCTGCGCCAGGGTCTGCAGGCCACCCGCGTGGACACCAGCCGGATGATCGTGCGCCCGGAGTTGATGACTCCGACCTACACCAAGCCGATGGTGCGCGAGGCCGACGGCTCCGAGCGCGAGTTGAACCGCTTCGACCTGCGTAACCGCGAGCCGACCTCACCCGAGGTCGAGGAGGTGGTCATCGCCGAGTTGCGCGCGGTGATGCCGCTGGTTCACGGCGTGATCGTGGCCGACCAGGAGGATCTGCCTGACCGCGGCACCATCACGGCCCGCGTAGTCGATGAGCTGGAGCGTCTGGCGGGCCAGAATCGCGACACCGTGTTCTGGGCGGATTCGCGCGGCGACATCGGCCGCTTCCGCGGGTTGATTATCAAGCCCAACAGCTTCGAGGCCTGCCGCGCGGCGAGGCTTCACGTCGATGGCGAGCCGACGCTGGATGACGCGGTCGAGGCCGGACGGCGTCTGTTCGAGCGCAACGCCCGCCCTGTGGTAGTGACCGTCGGCGCGCGCGGCATGGTCATCTGTGACGAGGCCGGGGCGACGCACGTGCCTGCCGTGCGGGTCACCGGCCCTATCGACATCGTCGGTGCAGGCGACAGCACCACCGCCGGGATGGTCTCGGCGCTGTGTGCGGGCGCGACGCTCGTGGAAGCGGCGCTCATCGGTAGTCTGGTGGCCTCAATCACCATTCAGCAGCTCGGAACCACCGGCACTGCCGGTCCGGATCAGGTCATGCAGCGACTGAATGACGTACACGCCGGCCGCGTTCCCGGCGCAGAGCGAAAGGGATGACATGACATGGCGATCCAGCTCGGTTGCTTCACGCGACCGTGGAACGACTACTCGTGGGAGGAGTTCCTGGCCGGGACCGCGGCGGCCGGCTATGAGTGCGTCGGCACCATGCGCCTGGGCAAGGAGTGGGTGGTGGCGGATGAGGTGCCGACGAAGATAATCCGCCAGCGCCGCGCCGAGGTCGAGGAGGTGGGCCTGATGCCCTCCACCTGCCTGGCGAGCTTCCCGTTCGATGGCGGCCCGGAGAAGGCCGAGGCGGGGTTGCGCGCCTTCATCGACGCGGTGGCGGCCTTCGGCGCGCAGTACCTGCTGCACTGTGGCACCGCCCGCGGCCCCAACGAGGACCTGTTCTACGACACCATGACCGCCTGCTGCGACTACGCCGAAGATCAGGGCGTGATGCTCACCCTCAAGCCCCACGGCGGCATCACCTGCACGGGCGCCGACCTGGTCTACGCCCTCGAGCGCATTGACCACGACAACTTCGGCATCTACTACGATCCGGGCAACATCATGCACTACAAGGGCCTCGACCCGGTCAACGAGCTGCTGGTGGTGGCGGACTACGTGGTCGGCATGTGCATCAAGGACAGCCTGGGCGAGATGGAGGGCGTCAACATCCTGCCCGGCACCGGAGTTGTGGACTTTGAGGGCGTGTTCGCGGTGCTCCGCGACGCCGGCTTCGATGGCCCGTGCATCGTCGAGTGCCTGGGCGGCGAGACGCTCGAGGAGGTCAACGAGGCCGCCGCGAAGACGCATGCGTTCCTGACCGCACTCACTGGTTGACGGACCGCATCGCGTGGGGCGAACTGACCGCGCAAGCGAGAGCGGGGCCGGGCAGGTGTGTTGTGCCCGGCCCTCACTTTGGCGGCCCGCAAGCGCTGGCTCGGGTCCGCACACAATACCCGACCGTCCCGGCCATGGGGCCCTCGCACGCCCCCATGTGTCGCGCCTACTCCGGCGCCACCAGCACCACGCGTTCAACGCAGATGGCGTTCGCGTCGGCCTCGTCACCGTGCGGAAAGGCCGGCCCTTCAAACTTGACGCGCGCCCAGATCTCGAACTTCTGGTCGGGGCGGGCCGGGTCCCACGCCGAGTCGATGTCCACCTGAATGATCCAGCTCCAGAAGAAGTACAGGTAGTATGACGGGCCGAGCGCATACTCGCCCATCTTGTACCAGTGATAGCCCGGACCGGGCACGTCTTCGGGCTTGATCTGAGCGCCGCCGCGCCCCTGGCGGTTGATCTGGTCGTACAGCCCCCACCGCATCGGCAGCCGGTATCGCTCCAGCGACTGTTCTTCCGGGTCGATCTCAGTGGGGAACTCCAGTCGGTTGGTGATGCCGCTCTCGGCTTCCTCGTCCCTGACGACGCGCACGATGTCCTTCCAGTTGCGCGTCACGTCGGCGGTGAAGTCAAAGACCCGCTCCGGCGGCAGGTCCGCGAACTTCTCCGGCAGCGGCACGAACGCCGGTAGCGAGGTCCACCGTGTCAGCTCGTCCTGCAGCTCCGCCAGCGACCTCTCCAACGCCCCGCCGGAGAGACGCCGTTGCGCCTCGACGGTCCAGGTCTGCTCGTAGCGGGCCGCGATGGCGTCGCGGTCGAGTGGGATCGTGGCCGGGTCATTGCCCTGTTGCGCCCACTGCTGGCTGAGCGAGCGGAACAGCCCGACCGTCGCGCGATCCAGGGGCATGCGCGCATGCCGCACACGCTGCAGCAGGTCCGCTTCGTCCGCCACCGCCGCCTCGGCGCGGTCGAAGATCGCGTGGGCTTCGCGCACGAAGTCCAGCGTGAGGTAGTGGTACGCCGGCAGCGCCGCGCCCATGCTGATGTAGCTCAGCCGCTCCTGCGATGACGCCTCCAGCGCCGCCAGGTACTCGCGGACCATCGCCCCCGCCGGCCCGTAGAAGCCGTCCGTGAAGGTGGTCAGCAGCGCGTCGTAGTCCTGATAGGGATCCTCGAGCAGCTTGATCATCATCCAGACCTTGAGATCGCGCATGTCGGCCCGGACCGGGTACTCCAGCTCGGTGAATACTCCTTCGACGTTGTGTTCGGCGTAGAACTGGAAGTCAGGCGCGTAGGTGTGCACACTGGGCATGGGCATGCCGCGCGGCTTTGCATAGGTGACCGCGTAGTCCCAGATGCGCAGATTGGGCGCGATCGCCGCCCACGACAGCAGGAAGTCATGGAAGGTCTGGTTCTCCGGGTCGGTGATGGAACGGGTGAAGTTGCTGGTGGTGTCGCACAGGCGCATGATCACGTTGTCGCGCGGGCGGATGTTTGCCGGCGGCGCCTGCGTGTACTGGTACGCCAGCGTGCTGATGTACACGTCGGGGTAATCCTCGGCAATGGCCTCGGCCATGTAATTGACGAAGTCGAGCAACGGGCCGGCCTCGGAGCCTTCGGCCTGCGCGATGGCTTGACAGGCGTCGCACTGACAGGCGCCGCCCCAGTCGTTTTGTGAGATCGAGAACACGCGCGGTGGCGGCTCGCCCGCCTCGGCGGCGCGGGCGCGCGAGTCCTCGATGTAGGCGATCAGCTTGTCGCGGAACAGCTCGCGCAGTTCCGGGTTGGTCAGGCACAGTTGGGTGCGGTTGGCCCTGCGCTCACCGTTGATGAGCGAGAAATACTCCGGATGCGCCTCGAAGTATTCCTCGGGCTTGATGTAAAGGAAGAACGTGTGCACGTGGTAGGGCGGCCCGTAGTCCATCCCGCCGCCCCACTCGCCGGCGATCTTCGCGTCGCCCTGGCGGTTCAGGCGATTGCGCGCCGCGAACGCGCCCCTGTCGTTGCCGTAGAGCATGTAGATGTCACGGTACTGCAGCACCGGCTCACCCTGCAGATCAAGGTCGGCCACCTCAAGCGTGGGCCTCTCCGGCACGCTCTCGGCCCACGGACTCCACCAGTGCACGCCGATGACGTCCTCGAGGAAGTGGCAGGCTGCGTAGAGCGTGCCGCGCGGCCTGCCGCCCACGATGATAACGTCGTCACCGTCGCTGCGCACGATCCACGCCTCGGGGGCAAGCGTGGCGGGATCGATGCCCAGCTCGGTGGCGCGTCTGGTCGGCCCCACGTAGATTGCCGGATCATCCGTCGGGCCCTCGGCCTCCGTGACGACCGCGAACTCCACTCCGACCGCCTGGCCCAGGTAGTGGGCAAGCTGCTCGGCGGCCGTCTGCTCGGGCGCAATTGCGGCGTGGGCGAGGACAATGGGGGGCGGCGCCTGTCCCGGCGGGGCGAGGGTCAGGGCATGGGCGCACGCTGATGCGGCGAGAACGCTGATGACGGCGGTGATCCACCTGCCGGTCATGTTGGCTCCTCCGGGTACGGTCGGATAGTCACGGCGGCCACGGCAAAGCCCGGGCGCTCAGCCCGAGCGGGCGCGCGCGGCAATGCGGGCCGCGATCCTCTCGGTGGCCCGACCGTCGCGCACTCCCAGGTGTCGCTCCAGGAAGGCCTTCTGGCTGCGGGTCAACTCCGCGCGCAGCTCCTCATCGGTCAGCAGCCGTCGCAGAGTGGGCAGCAGTTCTTCCTCGGCGTAGACGCCCACGGCCGCCCCTTCCTCGGCGAACGGGTACTGATCGAGGCCGGCGGCCAGATTCACGGTCATCACCGGCGTCTCCATCAACGCCGCCTCGATGGCCGTGGTCGAGAAGCGTGTGACCAGCAGGTCGGAGGCCGCGATCAGCGCGGACAGGTCGAACTCCCCGTGCTCCACGAGGCGCACATGCTCGGGCCGGCGTTGCGCGACCTCGCGATACGGCCCCAGCTCCTCCTCCCGCGGGTGCGGCTTGATGAGCACCCGTGCGTCGAGGGCCCGACACGCCTCCGCCAGCACCTCCAGCCACCAGCGCTGCTCGTAGGCGCGCTGACTCATCTCGATGGGCTGGGTGGTCACCAGCACCAGGTGGCGGCGGCCGTCCAGCAACTCCTCACGCGGCGCCGGTGCCGGGGGCGCATCGCTCAGGGTGTCGTACAGGCTATGGCCGGTGGCGGTGAAGAGGGTTTCCGGGTCGGCCAGCGGCTCCAGCATGTCACGCGCGTAGTCACCGAACACCAGCACCTCATCGTAGGGCAGCAGCGCCGCCGCGCGGAACAGCGGGCCCCAGATGCCGTGCTGGGCGCACATCGTCGGCACCCCCCGATGCCTCGACTGCAGCACTCCGGGCGCCATCAGTTCGTTGTAGGTGTTGAAGCTCACGAGCACGCGGGGGCGTACCAGGTCGAGCGCACGCTCCCACAGGCGGACGTAGAGCGCGCACAGGGTCAAGTCGCGCGTGATTGCGACGTGCACGCGGCGGGTCAGCACACCCCACACATCCCTCGGCATGGCCGCGAACGGCTCCATCTGGCGCAGCTCACGCGCAAGGTCACGGGCGGCCCATGGCCCGGCCGCAGCCTCCATCATCCCGCGACGGATCATCCACGGCTCGACCAGGTCGCGGAGCAGGAAGCGAGGGAGCTTCCCCGGTGCGATGGTCCTCGGAGGGCCGCCGTGGGGCAGGTCAACGCCGATCACACTGAGACCGTGATCGTCCTGCAAACGCGTGCCGATCAGATCGTAGAGGGGCACGAGGGTAGGAGCGAGGATGGGGAAGACCACGTCGGCCTGCGGCGGCAGTGCCAGCGGGCCTGCCCTGCGGTAGCGCCGCAATTCGCTCAGGGCCTGCGCGAGCGGCAGCGCGGGAGCCGCCAGATCGCGCGCTGCTTCCCGGAGGGCAGACCCCGTTTTGTGCAGCGTGGCGCCACAGTCGCGGGCGATCACAGAGGCGATCTCGGCCACCATCTGCCGCCCTGTCCACCAGCCCGGGTCATCGACTGCCTCCCAGGCCAGTACTTCTGTCGGACGCGCACCGACCGCCGCCTGTGCGACACGCAGGTTGCACAGCAGCGGGCCCAGGCCAAACTTGGCGAACCGGTCGGCGTACACCTCCCAGGCAGAGTGGCCCCACTCCGGGACGGTGTCCCCAAGCCGATCGGGCAGCAATGCCCCGAGCGAGCGGGAGATATCGCGCACGTCGAAGTTGAACGCCGGGAAGAGGGTCCTCAACTCGTCGTAGTACGCACCCGGCATGAACAGCGCTTCCTCGAAGCGCTCCACCAGCGGCAGCACCTCGTCGCCCGGGCGCAATACGCTGTCGGGGACACGCGGATGGGCAAGCGCGGAGTTGGTGACGATCAGTCTATGCATGCCGCCGTCGGTGCTCATCAATCGTGGGTCAGGTGCCCGCTGACTTCGGGGCGAAGTTCGCGGCTGAGGGCGCATGCACCTGCGCCGGGGCAGGGAGACCGGCTCCGGGCGACGAACCGGCGCGCGTCGAGCAGGCCGCATGAGGCGAGGAGCACGGGCCATGGAAGCATGGCAGAAGCCGGGACGGGTGCCCGAGTGGTTTGAGCGCGGCAGGATCCGCTGGGCGTGGGGCGGCTGGGAGCCCCCCGAGTTCTACGTGCGTTCCGGCAGCCTCTCCGGCGGTGTCAACGGGCGCGCGCTGTGGGCCCCGAAGTGGTGGGACTACCTGCACTCCGAACACCACGTGCGCTCCATGGCCGAGATGGGCATCAACCTGATCACCACCCACTACTACAAGGGCTTCGGCCTGCGCGCCGAGGCAGCACAGATGGAGCGCACCCGCGATCTGGTCGAGCTGTGCCACGCCCACGGCATCCACGTGCTCGGCTACTGCCAGTTCACCACCGTCTATCCCGAGGCGATGCTCGACGAAATCCCCGATCTCGAGCAGCATGTGCAGTACGGGCCCGACGGCGCGAAACGTCTCTACGGAAAGAGCTGCTACTTCCGCTGGCAGGGCGATCTGTCGAGCGAGCGATTCATCGAGTACCTGCGCGCCGTGGTCACCCACGGGCTCGAAGAGATCGGCCTCGACGGCGTCGAGTGGGACGGGACGCAGTACTCGTGCTACTGCGACCGCTGCGTGGCGGCCTTTCGCGAGTTCCTGCGCGAGCGCTATGCGGGGCGCGCGCACGACCTGTTCGGCCTGCCGCACTTCGATCACGCGCTGCCGCCACCGCACATCGCCGGCGCCGACCCGATGTACCAGGCGTGGCTGCACTTCCGCTGCCAGATGATGCATCGGCGGCTGCGCGAGCTGTATGCGCACACCAAGTCCATCCGCGAAGACGCGCTCTTCGCCACCTACCCCCACGCGCCCCAGTTATGCCGCCCGGACCGCGACCGCATCATGCCGTGGGTCGGCGATTACCTGGACCTCGCGACCGCCGAGACCCACGAGATGCCCCAGGTCGCCGATGACGGTCGGCTGATCGGTTCGGTGCGGCACATCAAGCAGTGCTCAGCGCTCGGCGTGCCCGCCTTCGTGACCGCCTGGATCAACGACGGGAGGAGCTACCGCGCGCCGCAGACCCCGGCCGAGGTGAAGCTGTCGATCGCCGAGTCGGCCTGCTACGGTGGTCATCCCTTCCCCGCGACCTGGGCGAACCGCCCGTGGCAGCGTGACGGGAAGACCCTGTACCTCGACCCCGAGCGCGGCCCGGCGCTGGCGGAGTACATGCGGTTCTTCGCGCGCCACGAGGACCTCTACGCGGGCTCTCAGTCGCTCGCCAACGTCGGCGTTTTCTACGCGCCGGCCTCCTGCGACTTCGACCGCGACGTCGCCATCGCACACCTGCAGGGCCTGGAGCAGGTGCTGCTCCAGCATCAGATACCCTTCGAGATCATCCTCGGCATTGAGGCGGGGGAGAGCTTCGCCACCGAGTTGGTGTGCGTGGCGAACCAGCGGCTGCTCGGCGATGCCGAGGCGGCGGCGCTGCGCGCGCACGTCAAGGCGGGCGGCGCGCTGCTGCTGACCGGCGAGCCCGGGCGCTTCGATGAGCATCGCCGCGAGCGCGCGGTCGATGCGCTCGCCGACCTCCACGATCACGAGCGCGTGACGCACTTGCCGGGCGGTCTGGAGCGCAGCCCCGCCGGGCCTGACGGCCGCGTGAGTCCGCTCTACGCGTATCTGCCCGAAGCCCATGACGAGATCGCCGCGCTGGTGGCGGGGTCGATCCCGTCGGGCCTGCCGGTGCAGGTCATGAGCGACCGCTACGTAGGTGTGGGCCTCTACCGAACCGCCGCGGGCCGGGTGGCCGTGCACCTGCTCAACTACGCGAACACGCGGCGCAGCACTCCGGTGATTGTTCGGCTGCGGACGGATACGAGCACGGACGCCGCCGAGTTGGTGACGCCCGACGAGGGTACCTTGCTGGAGCGACGGGACGACGGAGCCCTGGTGGTGCGGGAGCTGCACACCTACGCGGTGGTGCTGTGCTGACGGTCGCGCTCGCTCAGTCGTGTACCACGTGGTAGGCGAGCGTCTCGAGCTGCAGCGTCAGATCAACGGTGCGGACGACGACATCGTCGGGGACCCTGAGGGTCACGGGCGCGAAGTTCAGAATGCCCTTGACACCCGCCGCGATCAGAGCGTCGGCCACGTCCTGCGCGGCGCGGCGCGGCACCGCAATGATCGCCAGGCTCACGTTCCTGTCGCCGATCTCCTCGGCCAGTCGGTCGAACGCCATGACTTCGTAGCCGCGCAAGCGGTGACCGACCTTGGCAGGATTGTTATCGAAGACGCCCACGATCTTGAAGCCCCGCGCCTCGAAGCCGGGGTAGTTGATCAACGCCGAGCCCAACGCACCCGCACCGACCACGACCACCTCGCGCTCCCGGTCGAGCCCCATCATCCCTTTGAGCGACCCCAGCAGGTGCTGTACGTCATAGCCGACTCCGGGCTGGCCGAACTCGCCGAAGAACGAGAGGTCTTTGCGCACCTGCGCTGCGTTGACCCCCGCGGCCTCGGCAATGGTGGCGGAGGAGACCGTCGCCGCATCATGCCGCTCGAGAATACGCAGGTAGCGACAGATGCGCAGCAGCGTGGGATCGGGGACGGGTTTGCGCTCTGTCATGTTCAGGCCTCGCATGACGTCGTTCGCCGGTTGCCGATTGGTATTCGGCATGTCCGTGCCGCCGACCTCCATATCCGACGCCCGCACCCGGGAGGGCGCGCAGGCAGCCCGGGCGAACCTGCCGCCCGCACCGCCACCCGTCATGGCAAAGGAAGCACGCATCATGCAGACCCGTATCCTCGGCCGCACCGGACTCGAGGTGTCGATCATCGGCTTCGGGGGCATCCCCATCCGCCGCCCGTCCCACGATGAGGCCGTCCGACTCTACCGCCACGCCCTGGACCTCGGCATCACGTACTTCGACGCGGCCCGCGCCTATGTGCGTTGCGAAGAGCGACTCGGCGAGGCGATCCGTGGGCGCCGCGATGAGGCGATCATCTGCTCGCGCGATCTCGCGCACACCAGACAGGAAATGGCCGCCGCCATCGACACCAGCCTGCGGACCCTGGACACCGACTACCTCGATATCTATCAGTGCCACGAGCTGCACCAGCCGCGCGATCTCGACGAATGTCTCGCTCCGGGTGGAGCCTTCGAGGCTCTCGACGAGGCCCGCGACGCCGGCAAGGTGCGCTTCATCGGCATGACCAGCCACAACCCCGATGTGGTCATGGCCGGACTCGAGACCGGCATCATGGACGTTATCCTGGTGATGATGAACTACGTCAATCGGCGCATGGTCGAGGAAGTGCTGCCGCGTGCGGCGGCCGACAACGTGGGCGTCGCGGTCATGAAGCCTCTGGGCGGCTGCCTGCTGGCGGCGCACGCCGACCTCGCGCTGCGTTGGGTGCTCTCGCAGGAGGGCGTGCACACCACGATCCCGGGCATGTGGCGCCGGTTTGAGGTTGAGACCAACGCGATGGTCGGCCGCGATTTCGTGCCGCTCAGCGAAGAGGAGGCCGCGGTTCTCGATGAGATGGCCGAGGCGCGGCTGCCCGACTTCTGCCGCCTGTGCTACCGCCACCACGAGTGCCCGCACGGGGTGGAGATCAGTCGCCTGATGATCATGGACGTGCTCTACCAGCGCCACGGGGTGGACGAGGCGCTGGAGCGCGGCTGGGACGCGGACGTGGCCGCCATCGAGCGCTGCTTCACCTGCGAGGTGCGGGACGAATGCGCGGCCTCCTGCAATTTCGGCATCGACATTCCCGCGGCGCTGGAGCGCATCTACCGCACCTTCGGCCCGGTGCTGGCGCGCCATCGGGGGGTGGCCGCCGGGTAGCGGCGCCCTGGCGCGCGTACATGATGCGGCCCGGGCTCAGGCGCCCGGGCCGCATTCGCGTGTTCCCCAAGGCACGGGTCGTCACGCGTATTCGAGCCAGCCCGCCTCGGCCAGCGGATCGAGGTAGGCCTTGATGACCTGCACATCCTCATCGCTGATCTGTCGCGCCGGGAAGAGCGTGCGGCGGCTGCACAGTCCCTGCAATTCCTGCGCGGTCTTCATCGCGCCGACGATGGTGCCCACATTCGCCGTGCCCGGCTCGGCCGCAAAGAAGAACGGGAAGGCGTCGTTCATCAGCTCCTGCAGCTCGCGTGTGCGCGCGAGGTCGCCGGCCATGGCCGCCTCGTAGATCGCCACGCACAGGCGCGGGCAGGCGTTCGCGAAGCCCATGACCGCGCCCTGGTACCCCATCAGCAACGCCGGCCCCAGCAGGCGCTCGGAGCCCTGCATCATCACGAAGTGATCGTTGCCGACCAGAGCGTTGACTATGTTGATACCGCGCTCGATGTCGCCGGTCGAGTCCTTGAGCCCCAGGATGCGCTCGTTTTCGGCCAGTTGTACCACCGTGTCGGCTTCGAGGGCGTTATCGCTGCGCGAGGGAATGTCGTAGATCACCAGCGGCAGCGGGCTGGCCTCGCTGAGCGCGGTGAAGTACTCGAAGAGTTGCTCCTGGCCGTAGTGGAAGTAGTAGGGCGTGGTCGCGACGATGGCATCGGCGCCGATCTCCGCCATCCGCTGCGCCTGCAGGACGCTCTCCAGGTATGAGGGCGACGACACGCCCGCCAGCAGCGGGAGGCGCCCGCCCAGAGCGTCGGCGCAGGCGTCCACGATCTCGAAGCGCATCTCGCGGGTGAGGCTGGGGCCTTCGCTGGACGAGCCCAGGGCGAAGATGGCCGTCGCACCCGCGTCGATGTACCAGTCCATGAGCCGGCCGATAGCTGCGCGATCTACGGTGTCGGCGTCCGTCAAGGGAGTAGTGGCCGGGGGGACGATCCCCCGCAGAGCACTGGCCTGGAGCATCCGGGTGCGCCTCCTTGGTGTGCCTGCGTCACGAGTGAGCCCCGCTGCGGGCAGGTGCGCGCAAGGATAGTGACCGGGCCGCGTCCTGTCAAGTCGTGGCGACCTTCGCTCCGCATAGAGGATTCGCGGCGGGCCGCGCCTAACTTGCACCTGACCGGACCGCCGCCACTGGAGCGCCATGAACAGCGATATCGTCACCGACAGCATCAGGGACGCCTGGGATCGCACCAGGGGGCTGTTGTTCTCGGGCCCCAACGTGGGGCGCTGGCTGAAGCTGGGGCTCATCGCGATGCTGGGCGCCTCAGGCGCGCAGGGCGGGATGAGCTTCAACATCCAGCTCCCCGGTGGCTTCGGCGAGGACGCCGGGGGCCTCGAGACCGTGGATCCCGGCGCCATCCGAAGCGTCGGCGAAGCGATGGCATGGCTGGCCGGCAACCTGGGCGCGCTGTTGCTGGTAGCCGCGGGCCTGGTCATCCTCGGCGTCGTGTGCTTCTTCGCAGTACTCTACGTCCGCAGCGTCTTCCGCTTCATCTTTGTCGAGGCGGTCGCAGCCGAGCGTGAACCGTCCGTCCGCGCCTCATGGCGTCGGCATACGGGGATGGGCCTGTCGCTGCTGCTCTGGTATGTGCTGCTGGGTCTGGTAACCGTGGTGTGTGTAGCACTGGTGGCGCTGCCCATCATCGTGATCGCCATCTCCTTCGCTACCGGCGAGACCGTCCCCATCGTGCTGGGCGTGGTGGGCATATTGGGTCTGATTGCGGTCATCATGCTCGTGGCGCTGGTGCTGGCACTCGTCCGGGCGCTGTCGGACGATTTCCTGGTCCCGGCCATGTACGCGCGCCGCTGCGGTATCTGGGCAGGCTGGAGGCATGTGGCGCGCGCGTGGTCAGGCCAGTTCTGGACCGTCGTGCTGTTCTATCTGCTCAAGTTCCTGCTCGGCATCGGCGCGGCGATCGTGGCGCTGCTGGTAGTTGCGGCCTCGCTGGCCCTCATGGCGGCGCCGGTGGCGTCGATGGCGGTTATCATTGTGGGCATCGTCGCCGCAGCGACGCAATCGGTGGCCCTCGCCTGGGGGCTCGGCGGGGCGACAGTGATCGCGATCATCATCGGCGGACTCGGGTACGCCTACCTGCTGCAGGTGCTGCTGCTGCCCATCAGTGTCTTCTTCCAGACCTACGCGCTGAGCTTCGTCGGGAGACTCGACGGCTCGCTGCGCACGATCTGAGCTATCATCGGCGTCGGGAGGCGGAGACATGGATACCTACGGCATCTGGATTATCGTCGGCGTGATCTGCCTGATCATCGACCTGCTGTCGGCGACCCTGTTCATGCTCTGGGTGGGAGGCGGCTGCTTCGTCGCCGCGCTGGTCTCGTGGCTGGTGCCGTCACTGCCCTGGGCGTCCTGGGCGGCCTTCGTGGTCAGCACGGCCATTCTGCTCTACCTGGGCCGACCTCTGGCCCGGCGGCTCGTGGACCAGGAGGTCGTACCATCCAATGTTGACGCGATCATCGGCCGCGAGGGGGTCGTACTGCAGGCCATCGACCCGCTGACCAACACCGGTCGCGTGCGCATCGGCTCTGATGAGTGGCGCGCGCGCGCCGACGAGCGCATCGAGGCGGGAGAGAGCGTGTGCGTGCTGGCCATCGAGGGGGCGACCGCCGTGGTGGGCGCCGTGTCCAGGCCGGTCGCACAGCAGTGACATCCGAGCTACCGTCGCAAGGAGGATGACGACATGTTGACCGCAGTCTGGATCGTGGCCGGGCTGATGGCAGTGATCCTGCTGAGCCAGGCGATCTTCGTGATCCGACAGTATGAGCGCGGCGTGGTGGCCACACTGGGCCGCTACTCGTACACCGCCGACCCGGGCCTGACCTTCATCTTCCCGTTCGTGCAGACCATCGAGAAGGTGGACATGCGTGAGACCGTGCTGGACGTGGCGCCGCAGGAGGTCATAACCGAGGATAACGCCGTCGTGACCGTGGATGCGGTGATCTACTTCGAGGTTACCGACCCCTTCCGGCGTGTCTACAACGTCACCGACTTCCGGCTGGCCGCCATGAAGCTCGCGCAGACGAACCTGCGCAACGTCATCGGTGACATGGAGCTGGACGAGACCCTGACCTCGCGCGAGACCATCAACGCCCAGTTGCGTTCCATCCTCGATGACGCCACCGACAAGTGGGGTGTGCGCGTGACGCGAGTTGAGCTGCAGCGCATCGACCCACCGCGCGACATCACCGAGGCCATGAGCCGACAGATGAAGGCCGAGCGCGACAAGCGCGCCGCGATCCTCGAGGCCGAGGGCGTCCGGCAGTCGGCCATCCTCGAGGCCGAGGGCGAGCGCCAGGCCGCCATCCTCGCGGCTGAGGGCAAGGCCCAGGCCATCCGCGAGGTCGCCGACGCCGAACGCTTCCGGGAGATCGCCATCGCCGAGGGCCAGGCCAAGGCGATCATCAACGTCTACAATGCGATCCACGAAGGCAACCCGACCCACGACCTGCTGGCCATCAAGTACCTGGAGACCCTCCAGCGCATGGCCAACGGCCAGGCGACCAAGATCTTCCTGCCGGTCGAGGCCAGTGGCATCCTCGCCGGCATCGCCGCCATGGGCGACGCCTTCGAGGAGGGCCGGCAGATGGCCGAGCCGACCGGCTCCCAGGAGGGGTAGCCGGTGCACCTGACCTCACCCGATGCGCGGGAGGGACACGAATGACCAGGGCGCTGCTCGCGCTGGCCTGCATGACGGCCGTGACCGCAGTTGCCGCCGAGACGATTACGCTCAGGCTCACCAGCCCCGCCGGGGGAGCGCGCGCCAACGCCATCTGCACCGGCCCGGCTTCCCTGTTGGGCGACGTGGCGCCGGGAGCCTGGCAGGCGGCGACGCGCGAGGGCGCGCGGGTGCCCGTGCAGCTCGACGACCTCGACGGCGATGGCGTCGCCGACGAGCTGGTGACCGTGGTTGACATCCCGGCGAGCGGACAGACTACGGTGTGGGTGGACACCGCACGCCCATGGACCGGCGCGGACTTCGCCGACGCGCGGGTGAGCTGGCGCTATCAGCACTACGCAGTGCTCGACACCGACCGCATGGCCTTCGGCCTCTACGGCACCTACGCGCCGCTGCACTTCATCGGCGGCCTGCAGTGGGATCTCTACGCCAAGCGCCCCGACGCCTGGCGCCTGTCGCTCGACGAACTGGAGAACATCGACTATCACAGCGACAACCCGGTGGCCGTGGACATCCTGCTGGTCGGCAACAGCGTCGGGCTGGGCGGGCCCATGATCGGCGACTCGCGGCCCATCGCCGGCGACAATGCCGCCCATGCTTGCCGGGTGCTGTGCAACGGGCCGGTGCGCGCCGGACTTGAGGTGACCGTCACCGGCTGGCGGACCCCGCCCGGCGGGGTCTACGACGTTACCATCGACTACTTCGTCTACGCGCACCACGACTTCATCGACGCGCGCTTCACACTCGATCAGGTCCCTCCCGGCGGGGAGGACTTCGGCCTGGGAATCCGCCGAATCCCCCACCCTGACGTGTTTATCAGCGCCGCCGAGGACGGTGTGCTGGGCGTGATGGGCCAGCAGGAGGGCATCATCGGCAAGACCGGCCTGGGGCTGATCTTCTTGCCGACGCAGTTCCTGCGCTGGGGCGTTGCGCCCGGTGAAGATGACGGCTATTTGGTTCGTCTCAAAGCCGACGACGGCGTCTGCCGCGCCTGGCTGGTCGGCGTGTGGGAGTACGGCGGCATCGCCGACTGCGACAGCTTTGCGCAGCACCTGCGCGACCTGGGCGGACGCCTCGGCGCTCCGGTGACCATCAGCAGATAGCATCAACGTGACATGACGTGCGCACAGGAGAGTTGAGCATGAAGATCGGCATTCGTAACGGATCTATGGGCTTCCCGGAGATGAGTTATCTGTTCGCGCAGGCCGCGCGGATCGGCTTCGACGGCGTCGAATTGGACATCCGGGCCGACTACGAGGACGAGGTGGTGCTCTTAGCCGAGGGGAGGGCGGAGATCAAGTGGCTCGCGCAGGAGAGCGGCGTCGAGGTGGCGTCACTGTGCATCGGCGCGCTGTGGCAGTACAGCCCGGCCGCGACCGACCCCGACCTGCTGGCGACCGCCCGCCACCTGCTGGGCGCCTCCATCGAGGCGGCGGAAGACTTGGGCGCGCACTGGGTACTCGTGCCTGTGACGCCGGCGGAGGAAGAGATCGGGCACGAGGAATGCCAGCGGCGCTGGATCCGCGAGATGAAGGC